>JANWZM010000176.1 GCA_025054635.1 Thermoflexales bacterium | reverse complement strand
GCTTGCGACCGCGTGGAGAGGCGCGCTTGGGGAGATGTGGCTCGATGAATGCCCACTGCGTGTCAGTGAGGTCGGTTGGGTAACGCTTGCGCTCCGACATGGCTCTGTTCTCCTTTACACCGAATTGTAAGACATCCTCTGAACGAGACGAACTGCATGTTTTTACAGGTAGAAAATTGGTTTTATCTCGCAACCAACGTTGAACGGCAGACGCGGTGCTTTTTGAGCTTTGTGGTGACGGATGAGCTAAGTGCTCAGTCAATGCAGAAGCTAATCGACAGCGCGCCACAGATGACGACGTATTGCACCGATGGGCATTTGGTGTATCGAGAGCTGAACTATCGAGGTGTCAGGCATGTGGCTACTCCTGGCAAGTCGCAGACGTATGCGGTCGAGGGGAACAACGCTAAACTGAGGCACGCCTTGAAGCGATTGGGGCGGCAGACGCGGTGTTTCACGCGGAGGGCAGCGTACCTGGAGCTGTGAGTGTGGTTGTTTGCGCGTTGCTGGAATCAGGCTGGCTCGCGGCGCAGGTATTTAGGGTATCGCTTCCATCGCCGAGACTTCGTATCAACTTTCGTCTAGCCACTCCCTCAGCTGCTTAAGCAGCTCAAGCTGCTTCACAAGCAGCGAGTTCTGTTCTTGGATCAGAATCTCGTATACCTCGGTGAGCCGGTGATAGCTCTGCATGAGAAGCAAATACTTCCTCATCAACAGCGCTTCAGCTGCTTGCTGCTGCTGCTTCCTCAGGCGTCGCCGCACCAGCGCAGGACGGTTAAGCTGCAGGCGTTTGATGGTGAATTCCCCTGTCGGGGTCAGCGGATACAGATGACCATCCTGCCCTTCACGGAAATGATGCTCGGCAGGTTCTGCACGTGGATTCCACAAATGAGGGGCATTAGAATCGGCAGGAGTATAGTCGCCCTTGTAGAGATTGCAGCGCGAGCAAGAATAAACCAGGTTCTCCAGATCATTTGTCCCACCCTTGCTCAGCGGAACGAAGTGGTCAACCGTGAGTTCCCCGCCTGCCTCGTCTTCGCTGACGCCGCAATACTCACACCGGAAGTTAGCTCGGCAGCGAACACACTCCCGCTGCGACTCAGTCAGCGCCATGCACTTCTGTATGAACCCTGTCTTGGCAGGTCTCTCGCAGCCTGCTGTCGGGCAGTGCTCTGCTCAGCGAGCTGCGCACGGAGTTGCGCGTTCTGCTGCCGCAGCTCAGCATTCTCTGCCTGCAAACGTCCAATCACTTCAAGTAGTTCCGTTAACTGCTTCAAGGTCTGGTGCACCTTGTCTTGCAGCGCAGCAAGGTCGGGTAGTGGGCTCAACTTCAGTTCCTCGAGCTCCTCCTGGTGCTGCTGGGCATACCATGCCTGCAACTCTGCTTCCTCCTCTGGCGTCAAACTCTCGCCGCGCGTGAAACGGTCATGAAGTTCTAGTCCACTCTGCTTCACTGCTTCAAACTCCTTTTGCCTCTATGCTGTCATCATACTACTTCACGGATGGAAGACTATGCTAGGAGTGGCTGCAATCAGTGGGCGAACTATCCGCACCGCAACAGCCCCCGTCCCTTCAAGTATGGCAGGAACTTCGGCAGCAACACGCTGTGCTACTGATGCAAGTCCTCTCGCTGCCTCCATGCCCCCAACTAGTGCAACCGCCTTGTGTGATAAAGCTCACGGTGAGGATCACCCACACTGTGCTGCTCGAAACGCAGACTTGCCCTCAGGCGGCAGCCGCCTGAGGGGTTGTTGAGCGACGGACTGGCTGCGCGCGTGCGAGCACAAGGTAAGCGATGAGCGAGGTCACGACGGAGGAAACTGCGTAGAAGCCGTAGTCGTATTGGGTTTGAATCACAGGCGCTGCAGGAGGAAATACGCTCTCCCCGTTAATCTGGTAGCCCACGAGCGCGAAGCTGAACAAGTTGTTGGCTGCGTGAATTCCCAGCGCCGCGTCCAGAGTGCCATGTCGCAGCGTAAGCAAAGCAGGCAAGAATCCCCCCATGAACCACTGCACGGCTGCGAGCCACGTCTCCTGCTGCGCCTCTGGATTGCCGAGATGGGGGACGACAAACAGCACGCCGTTCACCACGCTGAGCAGCACAGGGGGGCGCACCACACGCCCTATCGCTTGCAGCAAATAGCCTCGGAAGAGCACCTCCTCAGCGCTCGTCTGCAGCGGGATCAGCAACAGCCCGACCAGCAGAGCGGGTAGAAATTCGACGAACTTCGCATTGACCGTGAACTGCTGCGGGCTCAGCACGAAGTTGATGCCAACGCTGATCGCCATCAGCACCGCCCACACCGCTCCCGAGGACAAGATCACCATCCAGTTCAGCCGGCGTGCAACACCAAACAAGGTGGAAGGCGAGCGACCGTGCAAGAGCCGCGTCACCAGCAACGCCCCGAGCAACATCGCCCCCATGCCCAGCAGCTCGAGTGCAAATCCGACCGTACTGCTCTCTGGGACAGCGCCCAACGTGATTGGAAGCGTGATGACAGAAGACCCCGCGAGCACGATGGCGACGATCAGAACAAAGCTCAGCGCGTAGCGCCACAGTGCATTCTTGCCTTCTTCGGTCAAGGCGATGAATGGACAGCTATGCATTGTTTCACCTCGACTCTACCTTGATTCACAACGTTGTTAATTTTAACACAAGCGCTGCTTCGAGCAGGCAGGTCAGCATCCATCGAGTGTGCTGTCTGCCTGACCTGCGAAAGGTCACAGGTCCAGCACCGAGAGAGCATATAATCCTGGGCGGACGCGGGTATGGTGTAGAGGTAGCACGTCTGCCTTCCAAGCAGAAGGTCGCGGGTTCGAATCCCGTTGCCCGCTCTCGAAGTATGGCGTTCAGTCCGCGCCAGCCAAGCAGTCCCGACGATTGGGAGCCAACGGGTCAAGGGCTGAGTGGTCAGTGGGAGGAGGAGCGCATTCAGCGCCAAACGGTTGGCGGATTGGCTGCCGCTTGGAACGACCCGCGTACCCGTCCACTACTTCTGATCAGCGGCTTAGCCCTGCTCGGCATTGTCGGGCTTGGGTGTTTCATCGTTGTGCTGGTCTTGCTTTCTGGGCGCGAAGCAAGGCCTGAAGTTCCCGACCGACCCGTTGCCGTTGAGACCGCAACCATCCAGGCAGCTATCACCGAGTCGGTCGTCCTCCAGGCTAACGACACGCCAATTCCCTCGGCTGTTCCGACGCGATTGACTTTGCGCGAGCGGATGTACGAGCTCGTGCCTGTGCAGCTCAGCGGTGATCGCTGGCGGTTCGACCCTAAAGCAGAACGGACAGGATACTGGCTGCCCGGGACGCTGGTGAACTATGTCATTGGGCTGCCCCCGACCGAGGAGAACCGGCTTGCGCTTGATGAGCTGCGCTCCGAGGCGCTGATTGTGCTCGAGACCAGCAGTGGCGTGCAACGCTTTCGCGTCTCTCAGAAGGAAACGCTGAACGAGGCTGACCTGGTCGCACGTCTATCGCAGGATTCGCCGCGCCTGACGCTGATCTTGCTGGGCGAAGGGAGTAGCCGCCTTGTGGTAACTGCGCAATTCACCGATGAGGCAACGCCAAACCAACTCACCACGCTGAACACGCCGATCAACTTGGGAGATGTCCGCGTGACGGCGATCAACCATCGCCTGCTCCCGGGTAGCACAGTCAACCTGCCGCCTGGTCAAAACTACTACCAAGTGGACTTCGTGGTTGTTGGTTTGCTCAGCGAGACGCAAGTGTTGGACGCTGCACAATTCTTCACCGAGCTGCGCGACGCCAGTGGAAACGCATACCCACTCTCTCGCCAAGCTTCCTCTGCAGCCGGCGCGCTCGGCTTCACGGCTGGCGCCCTGCAAAACGGGATGGTGATGACAGCAACCGCAGGCTTCGAGGTGCCTGATACCCTCACCGGCCCGACGCTGGAGTGGCGTTTTGCGATTAGCCGCGACACGCCCTACGTTGCGCGCGTTGCTCTGCCCTACCGTGCGCCTGTAGTCGTTCCGACGCCGCAGCCGACTCCCGCACTTGTGGCAGAGATCACCATCCTCAACGCGAACATCTCACCCGACGGCACTGAGCTGCGTGTCGTCGGCTTGGCGCGCAACTTGACCAACACCTTCCTGCCAGGTTCGCTGCGCGATGTCTCGTTGAAGACCCCCGACGGACAGCTTGTGCCGATCAATTCGACCTTGCCTGCCTTCCCCTGGAGCATCACGCCAGGCGAGACGCTTGCCTTCCAAATCTCGTTCGTCCGCCCGCCCGGCAGCGGTCCAGTGACCTTTACGCTATACGGACAAAGCTTCGAGATCAGCGGCTTCTGACCTAGGCTGCCAGCAAGCGCAGCATTTGCCGCAGCGCCGAGATGATTTGCTGTGGCGCATACTGAGCGTGGACAGTCAAGAAGTGGAACACAGGCGGATGGGCAAATGCAAGCAGTAAGTCTGCAGCTACAGGCAGGTCAAGCCCTGCTTTCAGCTCACCGCTTTGCGCTGCGCGACCGAGCAGCGCTGACACCGTGACGCGCTGCCACTGCAAGGGTGAGCCGAGCAGTCCACCCCCAGCAGCGATTTCGCGCTGTGCCTCGAACAACAGCGGGATGTGCTGTGCGTTGAAAAGAACGAGTGCCTCCAGAAACCACCCTGCTTGCTCCAACCACGGCTTGCCCTGATACGCCATCTCCCGCAGCGCCTCTAGCACTCGGTTCTGAAAGTCCGCCATCTGCGTGTCGAGCAAGGCTAGGCACAACTCGCCCTTGTTGGCAAAGTTGCGATACAGCGTGCCTTGCCCAACCCCCGCTGTACGCGCAATTTCAGCCATGCTGACGGCGGCAACTCCACGCTGAGCGAAGAGCTGCTCGGCTGCAGCCAAAATCCGCCGACGGTTTGCGGCTGCGTCTGAGCGCTGCTCTCTCAGGGGTGCATCCAGCACAACGAGTGCGCCTGAGTTCTCGCGCAACATGAGCGCTCGTTTAAATTCGCTCCACCTCTTGACAAGCGGATAGCTGTCCGTTTAAGCTACAAGCGGACAGTTGTCCTATTACACGACAAGGAGCACACCTTATGGCTTGGACAATCGACCCATCACACACCAACGTTTCGTTCGCCGTGCGTCACCTGATGCTTAGTAACGTCATCGGTCAGTTCGATAAAGTCGAGGGCACGGTTGACTTCGACGAGGCGCAGCCAGAGCGCACCACAGTGCACGTGCGAATCGCCGCGGACAGCATCAACACGCGTGACCCTCAGCGCGACGCCCACTTAAGGTCGCCAGATTTCCTCGATGTGGCGAATTATCCCTACATTGAGTTTAGGAGCACGCGCGTAGAGCGCACCAGCGACGACACTGCCAAGCTGCATGGCGACCTGACGATCCGAGGGGTCACCCGTCCAGTGACGCTGGACGTGACCTTTCTCGGCAAGGCGAAGACCCCGTGGGGACAGTGGAACGCTGGCTTCGAGGCGACGACCAAGATCAACCGAGAGGACTGGGGACTGACTTGGAATATGCCCCTGGAGACGGGAGGAATCTTGGTCGGCAAGGAGGTCAAGATCAACATCGCGGTTGAGCTCATCCAGCAGCGCCCTCAACCTGTAGCCGCGTAACCCCAAACTGCTCGTCCGCTCTGAGATGTGCAGGCAGGCGGCCCAGGTCTGCCTGCACTGTTTTTGCCGCTGAACCCTGGATGAGAGTCGTGCTTATGCTCTCCGCATCTAGAGTTATACTGCTGTAAAACCTGAGTTTAGCTGCTGTTGACTTTATCCTTTCAACTGGACAACGAGGGAGTTGAACACCGTGAGCGCATGGTTTGAGATCCAAGACCTGCACGTCAAGATCGCGGACACTGACCGCGAGATCATCAAGGGACTAGACCTTGTGATCAACGAGGGCGAGATTCACGCCATTATGGGACCGAACGGCAGCGGCAAGAGCACGCTCGCTTACACCATCGCCGGTCACCCAAACTACGAGGTTACCAGCGGCGACATCCTGTTCAAAGGGCAGAGCGTGCTAGAGATGGAGCCTGACGAGCGCAATCGGGCGGGGCTCTTTCTTGCCTTCCAGTACCCCGTTGCCATCCCGGGTGTCACAGTGGCGAACTTTTTGCGCACAGCCATCAACGCGCGCTTGAAGGCGGAAGCTGCCGCCAAAAACGACGGGGTCGTACCGCACGACTTCAAGGGCATCCCTATCCCCGTGTTCACCAAGCAACTGCGCGAAGCGTTGCAATTGCTCAAAGTTGACCAGAGCTTTGCAGGGCGCTACTTGAACGACGGCTTCAGCGGCGGTGAGAAGAAGCGCGCTGAGATCCTCCAGATGGCGCTGCTCAAGCCTGAGCTGGCAATCCTGGACGAGACCGACTCGGGGCTCGACATTGACGCGCTGCGCATCGTCAGCGAAGGCGTCAACACGCTGCATGAGCAAAACCCGAAGATGGGGATCCTGGTGATCACCCATTACCAGCGCCTGCTGAACTACATCAAGCCCCACTTCGTCCACGTGATGATCGACGGGCGCATCGTCGAGAGCGGTGGTCCAGATTTGGCGCTGCACCTGGAGGAGAAGGGCTACGACTGGCTGCGCGAACCAGAGGCAACGCAGTAACCGTTTGGAGGTGTGTTATGGCTGAGGGCAAGTCGCAAGTCTCAGTTAATGAGGAATACATCCAGAAGTACGGGTTTGCCGAACCCGAGAACTACGTCTTCAAGAGCCGCAAGGGGCTCGACGAAGAAATCATCAAGGAGATCTCTTGGATGAAGGGCGAGCCAGAGTGGATGACCAAGTTCCGCCTGGCTGCCTTTGAGGTGTTTAAGCGCAAGCCGATGCCCAATTGGGGCGGTGAGGCGCTGCAGGAGATCGACTTTGACGATATCTACTACTACATCAAGCCGACCGACAAGCAGGCGACCTCTTGGGACGAACTGCCCAAGGAGATCAAGGACACCTACGACCGCTTGGGCATCCCCGAGGCAGAGAAGAAGTACTTGGCTGGCGTCGGCGCGCAGTACGAATCCGAGGTGATCTACCACAACTTGGCAAAGGAGCTCGAGGCACAAGGGGTGATCTTCCTCGACACCGACAGTGGGCTGCGCGAGTATCCCGAGCTGTTCCGCCAGTACTTCGGCACGATCATCCCCTACACCGACAACAAGTTTGCGGCGCTGAACAGTGCCGTGTGGTCGGGCGGCTCGTTCATCTACGTCCCGCCGGGCGTCAAGGTCGAGATGCCGCTGCAGGCGTACTTCCGCATCAACGCGAAGAACGTCGGTCAGTTCGAGCGCACCTTGATCATCGTGGACGAGGGCGCACAAGTGCACTACGTCGAAGGCTGCACTGCGCCGGTGTACTCCAGCGACTCGCTACACAGCGCCGTTGTTGAGATCATCGTCAAGCGGGGCGCTCGTTGCCGCTACACCACAATCCAGAACTGGTCTACCAACGTTTACAACCTGGTGACCAAGCGCGCCGCTGCTTACGAGGGCGCGACGATGGAATGGGTGGACGGCAACTTGGGCTGCCTCGCGGAGGGGTCAACGGTCACTACCCCAGAAGGCGTCAAGCCTATCGAGTCGGTTGAGGTGGGCGAGCACGTGCTTTCATTCGATGAGCGCACAGGGCAACTGTGCTTCCGCCGCGTCGTTGCCAAGCGATTCTCGGGCTACCAGCGCGTGCACACCGTCTCCGTCGGCGAGCGCAAGCTGCGGGTGACGGCAAACCACCCCTTCTACTCCTACACCTACGACCCAAGCGCGCCGAAGAAGCTTGGGCGATACAAGCTGGCGTATGTCCGAGCTGACCGCTTGGCGCGCGCGATTGTCCCGCAAACCTCCATTGACTACGGCAAACCCTACACGTTGGTCATGCCATCGCTGGAGACAGTGTTCAGCTCGTGCAATCAGTATGCCGAAAACTTGATCATGCAACGCCAGCGCGAGGCACGCGTGACCTGCACGGCCACAACAACGGATGACATCATGTGGCTGTTTGGCTACTGGCTTGGCGACGGAAACATCGAGGTCAAGCACGCGCAGACGGAGGGCGTGATTCGCTGGGCAAAGGTGGGCTTCTCCACCCCTGCGAACGACCGAGCGCGCGAGCGATTGGTTCGCGCGATGGCTGGGGTGATCGATGCAGCGCCAACTGAGCGCGCGGATGGCGTGCATCTCGCGTGGAACAGCAAGGCGCTGGCAGAGCTGTTCAGGCTCAACGGCTTCGGTGGCACTGCAGCGACCAAGCGTGTGCCAGAGTGGGTGTGGTCATTGCCTGAGTCGCAGCGCCTCGCCTTCATCGCAGGTTACCTGGACGCTGACGGTCACGTCGCTGGCGGCAAGTTCCAAGTGAAATCGGTCAACCGCAGCTTGCTGGAAGACATCGCCTCGCTGCTGGTCACGCTGGGCATCACGCCGCGCATATACACTCAGTTCAGTGAGCCGCGCACGGTCACGATTGCAGGGGTCGAGTGCACTGCTCACGGCAGCTATCGCCTAGCTTTCGCGCTCGATCCTCGCATCGTGCAGCGCGTCAGCCCAGCGCTGCAAAAGAAGGCAGCGCAGCAGGCGCGCAAGCTCGCCCATAGCAGGCATCTCGGACGCTCGAAGCTCGTCCTCAGTGATAGCGTGCAGGTCGTGCGCGTGCAGGTGTCAGAGCCTTCCGCTGAGCTTGTGCCGACCTGGGACATCGAAGTTGAAGACACAGGCAACTTCGTGTCGCAAGGCTTCATCGTGCACAACTCGAAGCTCACGATGAAGTACCCCGCGGTCTACCTGATGGAGCCCGGCGCGCACGGCGAGATTTTGTCCATCGCCTTCGCCGGCAAAGGACAGCACCAGGACGCGGGCGGCAAGGTCGTTCACGCTGCACCGAACACGACCAGCAAGATCATCAGCAAGTCCATCAGCAAGGACGGCGGGCGCACAAGCTATCGCGGCTTGCTCAAGGTGTACCGTGACGCCGTGAACAGCCGCAGCAACGTCGTGTGCGACGCGCTTCTGCTCGACGAGCGCAGCCGCAGCGACACCTACCCCTACATCGAGGTTGACACCGACCAGGTCGTGATCGGCCACGAAGCGAGCGTCAGCAAGATCGGCGAGGAGCAGCTCTTCTACGCGATGAGCCGCGGCATCAGCGAGGAGGACGCCAGCACAATGGTCGTCTCTGGCTTCATCGAGCCGCTGGTCAAGGAGCTGCCGATGGAGTACGCCGTCGAGATGAACCGCCTGATCGCCCTGCAGATGGAAGGGACAGTCGGCTGACGCATGGATCTTCTGGGAGTGCCCAAATCTCAATTAAAGGCACGCCGTGATCCTTTTGCCCTCACCCCGTCCCCTCTCCCGAAGGGAGAGGGGCGTAGGGGTGAGGGCGAGATAGCACGTCCCCAACTCAGTAGTTACGCCAACGAGGACGACAGATGTCTTTGCTCTCACCGATGCTCAAACCTGCGCCGGTCGTTAAGCCCGGCGAGCTGAACCGTGAGCGCGTCGAAGCCTACAGCGCAGCGCTGGGCGACCCCGAGTGGCTGGCAGCGCGTCGCATGGACGCCTTCCGCGTCTTCCGCGACACCCCTGCCCCGAACCGACACGACGAACTGTGGCGGCGCGTGGACCTGAGCTTGTTCAACCTGGAGCGCGTCATCGCGGCGGTTGACCCCAGCGAGAACGTGCTGGCGCTCGAGCTTGTCGCACCGCTCAGCCAGACTGAGCTGCGTCAGCATGGCGTGGTGTTCGCCCCGTTCGAGCGAGCAGCGCGCGACCACAGCGACTTGCTGCAGCGCTACTTCATGACCGAGTGCGTCAAGGTGACCGACGCCTTCTTCGCCGCGCTGCACGGCGTGTTCGTCCGAGGCGGCGCAGTGCTGTATGTGCCGGCAGGGGTGAAGATCGAAGCGCCCTTCCGCACCTTCACGCGGATGCGCCCTGACCAGCGCACAGGGTTCAACCACACCCTGATCGTGCTCGAAGAGGGCGCGCAAGCAGTGCTGATCGAGGACTTCGCCACAGAGGGCACAGCTTCATCCGACCTGCCGCAGGCGTTCTACAACGGCGCCGTCGAGATCATCCTCAAGGACGGCGCGCAGTTGGACTACGTCAGCGTGCAAGACTGGGGGCGCAATGTGTACAACTTCACCACCGAACGCGCTCGGGTGGGCGCTCGTGCCACCTTGCACTGGGTCGTCGGCGGCGTCGGCAGCAAGTTCACCAAAAGCCTGATTGAGGCTGACCTGGTTGCGCCGCACGGCACAGCGCTGCTCAGCGGCGTTTACTTCGCGGACACCCGCCAGCAGCTCCACTACGACACGCAGCAGAACCACTATGCCGAGGCGTGCAAGAGTGACTTGCTCTACAAGGCGGCGTTGCGCGATGAGGCGCGCACGGTCTGGCGCGGCAACATCCGCGTCTTCCCCGGCGCCCAAAAGACCGACGCCTACCAGGCAAACCGCAACCTTCAGCTTTCCACGCGCAGCCGAGCCGACTCGATCCCCGGGCTGGAGATCGAGGCAGACGACGTGCGCTGCACGCATGGCAGCACAGTGGGCACAATCGAAACAGAGCCGATGTTCTACCTACAGGCGCGCGGCATCCCCCCTGTCGAGGCTCGGCGCTTGATCGTCGAGGGCTTCTTCGCGCCCGTGATCGAGCGCATCCCGCTCGAAGAGACACGCGAACGGCTGTTGGCTGAGATCGCCAAGAAGATCGGCTGAGCGCGAGTTGCAAACCCAAACTCCCTCCAGGGCGAGCGCCTCACCAGAGTGCTCGCCCTGTTTGTCAGAGCTGCGGCAGCGCAGCCTGCGCTTTGTAGATTGAGCCGAGCATCAGGAGAACTGCTCTGGGTCAATCCCCAGCTCGCGCAGCTTCGCGGCAAGCCGCTCAGCGCGTTGTCGCTCTGCCGCAGCGCGCTGGCGCTCAAGCTCAGCCAGCTCGCGCCCGATGAGTAGTATTTGCCCTGCCTCGTCGCACCAGCGCAGCCACGTTGTGCGTATCCCCTCATACATCCCTTCCCACAGCGTCACCCCCAGCCCAAGCTCAGCCAGCCACCCGCTCGCCTGCTCCTGCCACCGCCCGACCACGTTCGCCATCACCCGCAGCGGCTCTGTCATCACTGCCCTGGGCGGGTCATATACCACGTAGTAGCGCACCCCAATCCGCGCGTATCGTTCTGCCTTGCGCTCAAGCTCCCCGCCCTTCTGGTTCGACACAATCTCCACCACCAGATCGGGCGGCTTGTTGTAGACCCAGGTGAAGTATGAACGCCCCTCCTCGATCCAAAGCTCCTGAACAGGCTCGACGCCGACGCTGAGCAGGCAGTCAGGGACGACGGGCTGGTCGTACAGCCCTGAGAAGACACCGACGTTGGCGACGGCGAGGAAACGCTTGCCCTCGGTAGGGTGTGCCCAGCTCGTGTAGAGGGCGTCCACGAGCAGGGCTTGTTGTTTGGCGGAGAACAGATTGTCCACAGGTTGGTCGTCCTCGGTGACGAGGGCTTGCATGGCGCGGCGGTATTCCGCCCACAGGGCAGGCGACATCCACGGCGGGCGCTCGCCGATCTTGACGGGCGTTGCTGCGTGAGCAGACTCGCGCTCAGCAGCTTCGGGGGTCGCTGTGACTTCGAACGACACCGTATCTGATTGTATGACAGACTACTCAAGGCGCGCAGGTGCACTGCAGCCCCCCTATTTCGCCTCTGCGCCCCTCTCCCCAGGGGCTATCCATCACCTACAACGATGCAAAGAAGCGCGCCCAACCTGCTCAGCGTCCGTGTTTGAAGCACAAGCGGCAAGCAGCCCGCGAAGCACAGGGAAATGCAGGGTAGAGGCGCGCCGCGCGCCCGCGCTCTGGCACGACAGGGCGCACGCCATGCGCCCCTACGCGCCTGTCAACCTAAGCCGCTGTAGAAGCGCGTTACACGTGCCTGTCTGTGGCGCGCCGCGCGCGCCTACTGCTCACCCGCTGTGCTCCTCTCAGAGGGCTGCCTGAAACGCGGGTGATGAGAAGCCCTAGGGGCGAGCAACTGTGTCACCCACACACAGCAGACGGCTACTAGGATACGAGGGGACTAGCGTGAGGGCAGTGTAACAAGCTCTGCCATGTATTCATATGGTCGTTTCCGTGCAAGAGGTGCTTTGCCTTCTACCTGGTATACTGTGATCAGTATGTATGAGTCAAAGTTGTCTCTCGAAGAAGTGCTAGAGCAGGTCAAGCAGCGCCTGCTCGAGAGTCCCCTAATGTTCTATCGAGACGAGGCTACGGTGAGGCAGTTCCTTGTCGAGCCCGTGCTCAGGGCGTTAGGCTGGAATTTTGAGGATGGCTCGGTTCGGTCTGAGTATTCTCTTAAGTATGCAAGG
>JANWZM010000135.1 GCA_025054635.1 Thermoflexales bacterium | reverse complement strand
GCGTGCGAGTGCGACTTGGACTTGATGCGCCGAAACATCCTGCAGGTGCGCCCAACCATGCGCATCTTCGAGACCTCAGCCAAGCGCAACGTTGGCATTCAGCCTTTCGTTGACTTCATCCTCGCTGAGCGCGAGCAGCGCCTGTGCCTGGAGACCGCTCATGTGCTTGGGAATACCGGGGCGAGCCGTGGAGATTTACACTGCCGATGGCGTGCGCATGGGCAAGGTTGACTTCGGCGGCGTGATCAAGGATGTCTGCCTGGAGTACTTGCCCGAGCTGACCGTTGGCGAGTACGCCATCGTCCACGTCGGATTTGCTATCACCCGCGTGGACGAAGCTTCCGCCCAAGAGATGCTGCGCCTGTTTCAAGCGCTGGGCGAGCTAGAGGACGCGCTCGGCGCTGAACCTGCTGCGGAAGCCGCGCCGCCCGCCTGCCCAATTGACCCTTGGGCTGGCGCGGGCAAGCTGACGTAGCGATGAGGTACTTGACCGAGTTCCGCGACGGCGCGCTGGCGCAGAAGCTGCTTGCTGAGATCCGCCGCCTTGTGACGCGCCCATGGACGATCATGGAGGTCTGCGGTGGGCAGACCCACTCAATCATCCGCAATGGGATTGACCAGGTGCTGCCGCCCGAAATCGAGTTGATCCATGGCCCGGGCTGTCCTGTGTGTGTAACCCCGTTGGAGACGATTGACCGCGCGCTGGCTATTGCCGCGCAGCCCGGGGTGATTTTCTGCTCGTTCGGCGACATGTTGCGCGTGCCAGGCAGCCACAAAGACCTGTTCCGCGCGCGCAGCGAGGGAGCGGACGTGCGCGTGGTTTACTCGCCGCTTGATGCAGTGCGGCTCGCCCAACAAAACCCTGACCGCGAGGTTGTGTTCTTCGCCATCGGCTTCGAGACGACGGCGCCGGCAAATGCAATGGCAGTGCTCACGGCTCGACGGCTAGGGCTGCGCAACTTCTCGGTGCTGGTCTCGCATGTGCTGGTGCCGCCCGCAATTGAGGCGATCCTCACCGCGCCCACAAACCGCGTACAAGCGTTCCTCGCCGCAGGTCATGTGTGCAGCGTCATGGGCTACTGGCAGTATCCGCCGTTGGCAGAGAAATATGGTGTGCCCATCGTCGTGACCGGCTTTGAGCCGTTGGACATCCTCGAGGGCATTCGCCGCGCCGTGCAGCGGTTGGAAGCAGGAAAGCCCGGCGTAGAGAACGCCTACCCGCGCGCTGTGACGTACGAGGGCAACCGCGCTGCCCAACAAGCGATTAACGAGGTCTTCGAGCCGTGCGACCGCGCGTGGCGCGGCATCGGGCTGATCCCAATGAGCGGCTGGCGGCTGCGGATGCGCTACGCCAATTTTGACGCCGAGCGTCGGTTCGCCGTAAGCGAGGTGCACACCCAAGAGTCGGTGCTTTGCCGCAGCGGCGAGGTGCTGCAGGGCAAGATCAAGCCGAATCAGTGCCCCGCCTTCGGCAAAGAGTGCACCCCCCGCACCCCGCTGGGTGCGACAATGGTCAGCAGTGAAGGCGCCTGTGCGGCTTACTACAACTATGGGCGCACAAGCCCAGCGACGCCTGCAGCCAGCAACGCAGCAAGCCCATATCAGCCTGAGCCATGAGCGTTGATCCGACGACGTGGAGTTGTCCTCTCCCTTTGCGCGATTACCCAACCATCGTGATGGGTCACGGCGGCGGAGGGCAGCTCTCTGCGGAGCTGATCGAGCATCTGTTTCTGCCCGCCTTTCGCAACCCTGCCCTCGAGGCGCTCGCTGATGGGGCAATCCTTGGACTGAACGGCGCGCGCATCGCCTTCTCGACAGACTCCTACGTGATTCGACCGCTGTTCTTCCCCGGTGGCAACATCGGTGAGCTTGCGGTGAACGGCACCGTCAACGACTTGGCGATGTGCGGGGCACAGCCGCTCTTCCTGAGCGCAGGGTTCATCTTGGAGGAAGGGCTGCCGATGGCGCAGCTCGGCGCGATTGTCGAGTCCATGAGCGCTGCCGCGCGCCGCGCTGGGGTGTCCATTGTTACGGGTGACACTAAGGTCGTGGACAAGGGGCACGGCGATGGGGTTTACATCAACACAGCAGGGATCGGCGTCGTGCCTCCTGGGGTGAGTGTTTCACCTGCTCGTGCACAGCCCGGCGACGTGGTGCTGATCAGCGGCACGATTGGCGATCATGGGATGGCGATCCTCAGCGTGCGCGAAGAGCTTGCGTTTGAGGGCGATTTGTGCAGCGACACTGCGCCGCTGCACACGCTGGTGCAGGCGATGCTCGCGGTCAGCGCTGATGGGGTGCACACGCTGCGCGACCCTACGCGCGGTGGGGTCGCCTCTGCGCTGAATGAGATCGCCTCGCGCGCCCATGTCGGCATTGTCCTCGACGAGCGCGCGATACCCGTCAATCCGGCTGTGCAGGCTGCCTGCGAGATGCTGGGGATGGATCCGCTCTACATCGCAAACGAGGGCAAGCTGATTGCCATCGTCGCGCCTGAGCATGCGGAAGCGATGTTGGCAGCGATGCGCGCACATCCGAATGGTGCGAACGCAGCAGTGATCGGTCGGGTCACTGACCAGCACCCCGGGCGGGTGGTGGCACGGACGGGACTTGGCGCAGGCCGCATCATCCCAATGCAACTCGGCGAGCCTCTGCCGCGCATCTGCTGACCTCAGCTCCGGATCGCCATTCGCCATTCGCTATTCGCCTACAATGCAGGCTTATGTACGACCCCCGCTTCAACCGCATGGCTCAGGTCATCGTCAACTACTCGCTAGAGCTGAAACCCGGTCAGAACGTGTATGTGTGGAGCCAGACCCCGGCTGCGCCACTGATGTTGGAGATCTACCGTGAGGTGCTCAAGGCTGGCGGTCACGCTTTCCTTCGTGCCGACTTGCCTGGCGCGCAGGAGATTTTTTACGAATACGCGCAGGAAGCCCAGCTTGATTTCGTCTCACCAATTGATCGCATCTCGGTTGAGGAAGGTCAGTTCGACGCCTACGTGCGCATCGGCGCAGAGACAAACACCCGCCGTCTCTCCAGCGCAGACCCGAAGAAGGTGCAACGTCATCAAGCTGCGCAGCGCCCAATCTTGCAGCGCCGATTGGAGCGCAGCGCTGCGGGCACCTACAACTGGTGCGTCACTCAGTTCCCGACCGAAGCTTATGCCATGGACGCCGATATGAGCTTGGCGGAATACACAGAGTTCCTGTTCAACGCTTGCTTGGTCAACGACCCTGATCCTGTCGCTCGCTGGCGAGAGCAAGGCGAACGCCAGCAACGCTACATTGACTTCCTGAAAGACAAGCGCACGCTGCGCTTGAAAGGCACTGACGTTGACCTCACCCTGCGCATCGAGGGTCGCACCTGGGTCAACAGCCAGGGGCAGCGGAACTTCCCCGACGGCGAGATCTTCACTGGGCCGCATGAGGACTCAGTCAACGGCTGGGTGCGCTTTGCGTATCCGGCGATCTACCAGGGGCGCGAGGTCAGCGGCGTTCAACTGTGGTTTGAGGACGGGCTCGTGGTCAAGGCATGCGCGGAGAAGCACGAAGAGTTCTTGATCAAGGTACTGGACACCGACCCTGGGGCGCGCTACCTGGGCGAGTTTGCCATCGGCACGAACTACAGCATCACCCGCTTCTCGCGCAACATCCTGTTCGACGAGAAGATCGGCGGCACATTTCACATGGCGGTTGGCGCTGCCTACCCCGAGACTGGGGCGACGAATCAAAGCGCGGTGCACTGGGATTTGATCGCCAGCGCGTCCGACGCAGAGATCAGCGCCGACGGTGAGGTTTTCTACCGCAACGGAATGTTCTTGATCTAGACGCTGTTTGCTCACATCGCAGCATGAACATCCTTGCGCTGGCGTTGCTTTTCCTTGCGGCAGTCGTCGGCGGCGCAATCAACTCAGTCGCTGGCGGCGGCACGCTGATCTCCTTTCCCTCGCTGGTGGTGTTTGGTGTGGATCGCATTGTTGCTAACGCCACGAACACAGCGGCATTGTGGCCAGGCACGATCGGCGGGGTGTGGGGATATCGCCATGACCTGAAGCCTTTGTTGCGCCTGCTGCCCGTCTTGCTGCTGCCGAGCTTAGCCGGCGGGCTGCTGGGCGCGCTGTTGCTCACCCGCACGCCGCCAGAGTTGTTCGGGCGGATTGTCCCGGCGCTGGTGCTGTTCGCTACAGTAATCTTCGCCTTGCGCGATGTCTTCAATCGAATTGCCCAGCGCAGCGTCGAGAGCATGCGTCGCGCCGACGAAGGACATCTCTCACTTGCAGCGCGCGTGTGGGGGGTGCTGTTCCAACTGTTCGTCGCGACCTACGGCGGATACTTTGGCGCTGGGATCGGCATTCTGATGTTAGCTTCGCTCAGCTTGATGGGGCTGCAAGACATCCACCGCATGAACGCGCTAAAAAGCTCGCTGGCGTTTGTGATCAACGGTGTTGCTCTTCTGTTCTTCGCTCTGAGCGGGATTGTGGAGTGGTCTTTGGCGATCCTGATGGGCATCGGCGGTCTGCTCGGCGGCTACTTAGGGGCGAAGCTCGCCAAGCGGGTCAACCAAGAGCATCTGCGGGCGTTTGTGGTGGTGATGGGGCTTGCCGCAACCGTGTATCTTTACGTCCGCGCGCTATGACCCCAGCTACATCGCGTTCGCTGGTCGAGCTTGTGCGGGCGGCAGGGCTAGAAGTGCCCCAGCCCGAACGAGACGTGCCCATCACCCAGATCACGACGCGCTCCCAACACGTGCGTCCCGGCGCGCTTTTCGTCGCCTATCGCGGCGTGTCGGCGGATGGGCATCACTACGTTGCGGATGCGTTGGCGCGGGGTGCAGCGGCTGTCGTTGTTGAGGAAGGCGCTCAGGTTGCCCCCGAGCTGCTTGCGGCTGTGCCCGTGCTGCGCGTGTCCAATGGGCGACGGGCATTTGCCCTGCTGTGCAGCGCCTGGCACGACCATCCCTCGCGCTGCATGACGCTGATCGGCGTGACCGGGACCGACGGCAAGACGACCACAACGAATTTGATCTATCGCATCCTGCTCGCTGCTGGCTTGCGCGCGGGGATGATCAGCACGGTCAACGCAGTCATCGGCGACCAGACACTCGACACTGGGCTGCACACGACTACGCCCGACGCTGACGAAGTGCAGCGCTACCTCGCTCAGATGCGCGACGCGGGGATGACTCATGTTGTGCTCGAGGTCACCTCGCACGGGTTGGCGCAGCACCGCGTAGACGGCTGCGACTTCGACGTTGCTGTCATCACCAACATCACCCATGATCACCTCGACTTGCACGGCACGCGCGAGGCGTATCGTGCTGCGAAAGGGCGTTTGTTCGAGATGGCGCGCGTCCACGTGCTCAACGTTGACGACAGCTTCTCGTTCAACTACCTTGTGCGACTGCCTGCTGAGCAGCGGATTTTTTACTCGCGCGAGATTCAGCCCAACGGTCGTTATGACGGGGTGTGGCTTTACGCGCCGCGCGCGGATCTGCGCAAAGGGCACTTCACAGCGTTCGCCTTTCGCCATGCTCAGCCGCCGCTTTCGCTGGCGTTGCGCACCCATCTGGTGGGGAACTACAACATCTCGAACATCCTAGCCGCCAGCGGCGCAGCGCTGGCGCTGGGAATTGCGCCTGAGGCGATCGCGCGCGGCGTCGCTGACCTGCAAGGCATCCCTGGGCGAATGGAGCGGATTGACGAAGGTCAGCCGTATTTGGCAATCGTTGATTTTGCCCACACCCCGAACGCGCTCGAGCAGTGCTTGTTGGCGCTGCGCGAGATCACCCCAAAGCGGCTGATCGTCGTCTTCGGCTGCGCGGGCGAGCGCGACGTGCAGAAGCGCTACCTGATGGGGCGCGCAGCGGCTGAACTTGCTGACATCGCCATTTTCACTGCCGAAGATCCGCGCCGCGAGCCAATCGAGGTGATCTTTGCTGAGATGCACCGTGGAGCGCAAGACGCCTCTCCGCGCCGCGCACACATCGAAGCAATCCCCGATCGCGGGGCAGCCATTCTCGCAGCGTGCCAGCTAGCGCAGCCGGGCGACACGGTCGTCGCTTGCGGCAAAGGACACGAGCAGTCTTTGTGCTTCGGCACGACGGAATACGCCTGGGACGACCGAGCAGCGATGCGCTTGGCAATTCGCGGGATCAAGCCCGAGTTAGGACCGCCAGTAGGGGTAGGCAGCTAAACGTCCTGGCAGCGCTTGCTCAAAGCGTCCATTTGAGCGATTACTGCCTCTGGGTTGTCCCAGTGGGTCAGCGCCCCAGCGTTCTCCAGCGCCACGATCCGCCAGTTCTGCTTCTTGCGCAGCTCGTCAGCATAGGCGTAGCCTACGAATGGGTCGCGCCCGTAGATTAGCAGGCAGGGCTGGGTGAGTTGGCGATACACCTGAAAGATCGTCGGGGTGAACAGCTTAAGCGAGAGAAAGTAGAGCGGCGCAAACTCAGCGTTGGGCTGGTGGCTAGTGAGGTAGGCATAGTCCACCAGCGAGCGGTCGAGCGGTCGGCGCAAGTTGGCTGACAAGAACAGCCTCAGGCTAGGGCGCGAAGTCAGCAGGTCGTAGATCGGGCGTCGCCACAGCGAGAAGCGCAGCAGACGCAATAGCGCCTCATTAGGGCGGAGCTGCGCGTTGCGCTTGCTGAAGCCTGTTGGCGAGATGAACGTCAAGGTGCGAAACCGCTGCGGCTGCGCGTGCGCCGCCAGGGCAAGGAACTCGCTGCTCAGCGACAGCGCTGCAGCATCCACAGGCTCGCTGCCGAGGTGCTCCACAAGGTCAAGGATTGCGTCGCGGAACAGCGCAGGGGTGTATTCACGATCGGCGCGGTCGGAGAAGCCGTAGCCAGGCAGGTCGAGCGCGATTACCCGCCGTTGGCGCGCATAATGGTCGAACAGCGGCTTCATCTCGAAGCTGGAGGCAGCCGCGTTGATCGAGTGCAGGAGCACGAGCGGCGGGACGCTGCGCTTCGGCGCGCCAGCTTGGTAGTAAGCCAGTCCCCCAGTGCGCCGCCCCTGGAAGCGCACCAACTGCCCACTCAGCGCAGCAGTGAGCGGCAGGTTGTGCATCACTCGCGTCCGCGACCAAGCGATCAGCGCAAGCCCAACCCCCACTAGCGACAGCAAAGTAGAGACTCCCGCGATCGGCGCGACAAGAATAGATGAGCGCCTCGATTCGCGCATGATGTTCCCCCTAGCATTCTAAATGCACGCGCGCGTGTGCCGCGGGATGTTCAGACTTAGACACGTGATACAAGGGCGACTGAGGGTGAAGGCAGCGCGACTCGACCCACGGCTGCGTTACCCTTCTGGCGCATCGAGGATCAGGGTCACTGGCCCATCGTTGACCAGCGCGACTTTCATGTCAGCGCCGAAGATGCCGCTCTGTGTGGGAACCCCCAAGGCGCGCAGGCGCTGGATGAAATCCTCGATCAACGGCGCGGCGATCTCAGGGCGCGCTGCTTGGACAAACTCTGGGCGACGCCCCTTGCGCGTCTGCCCGTACAGCGTGAACTGGCTGACGACCAGCGCTGCACCGCCAACATCGAGCAGTGACTGGTCAAAGTGCGAGCTGCCGTCAGGCGCGGGAAAGATGCGCAGGCTGGCGATCTTGTTGGCGAGCCACTCCGAATGTGCAGGGCTATCCCCCACGGCAACGCCGACCAACAAAAGCACTCCTCGCCCAATCTCGCCGACGACTGCGCCGTTGACGCTGACCGATGCGCTCGACACACGCTGGAGCACAACTCGCATGATCACGCGCAATCGTACCCTGCCGCGCTGCCACACACTGAACTGCGCCAGACGTGTTCAACTCTGGGCACGTCTCTCGAGCGCCCAGAGGTGCATACAATCGAGCCGTTCGCGTGCGCGTCTCGCTTGCTCGCTCGGCGCTTGTCATCAGTGCGTTGTATTTGCTCAGCAACGTCGTTGGCTTCTTCGCTCGCTTACTGATCAATGCTCGGTTTGGGGCAGGGGCTGAGCAGGACGCCTTTCGGGCTGCGTTTGTCATCCCCGACTTGCTGTTCAACGTGTTCGCTGGTGGTGCGCTGGTCTCGGCTTTCATCCCGGTTTACGTCGCTCGCTTGACCCACGATCAAGCCCGATTCGCCTGGCGATTAGCGCAAGCAACCGCGCTGGTTGTTGTCGGCGCAGTCGCAGTGCTATCGGTCATCGCTGCACTGCTTGCGCCGTGGTTGATCCGCACGCTCGTCGCGCGCGCATTCGACCCTGCCCAGGCAATGCTCGCGGCGGCGCTGATGCGGGTGATGCTGGTTGCGACGGTGATCTTCAGTGCCAGCGGTCTGCTGATGGGGGTGCTTCAGTCCAACCAGCACTTTTTCGCACCTGCACTAGCGCCGTCGCTGTACCAGTTCGGCATGATTCTAGGGGCGACTGTGCTGAGCGAGGTTGGCATCTTTGGCTTGGCATGGGGCGTAGTCGTCGGCGCAGGTTTGCATCTTGGGGTGCAGCTTCCGATTGCTGTGCAGCTCTGGCGTCACTTGCCGCGGGGAGGCAGCGGCGTAGCTACACGCGCAGTGTGGAGCGACCTGCGCCAAGTGCTGCGGCTGATGCCGCCGCGCATGATTGGTCTGGGTGCAGTGCAGGTCAACCAGCTCGTCAACACAACACTGGCATCGGCGGTGCTTGGGGGGGTGTCTGCTTTCAACAATGCGTTTGCTATCCTCCTGCTGCCGATTGCAGCGATCGGGCAAGCCGCAGGCACTGCGCTCTTTCCTGCGCTCAGCGCGCATGCCGCGCGCGGGGAGCACGCGCTGCTTGCACAGGCGCTGACTCGGGCGCTGGGTGCGGTTGTCTTGCTGAGCTTGCCTGGCGCGGTCGGACTGATTGTGCTTGGCGAGCCGCTGATCCGCTTGCTTTTTGAGCGCGGCGCGTTCGACGCGCGCGCGACGCACTGGGTTGCGTTTGCGCTGGCTTGGCTTGCCCTTGGGTTGCCTGCCCACGTCGGGCTGGAGCTTGTGACGCGCGCCTTCTACGCGCTGAAAGACAGCACAACGCCAGCACTGATTGCCGTCCTCAGCGTCATTCTCAACGTAGCCCTCAGCGCAGTGCTCTTTGGCTGGTTTGCCGAGATGGGCGTGCCCGCGATTGGCGGTCTGGGCTTGGCAAATGCGCTAGCGACGACGGCGGAAGTAGTCGCGCTGTATGCGCTGCTTGCGCGTCGGCTGCCCGCGTTAAGCCTGCGTCCTTTGGGCGTGGCACTGGTGAAGAGCGGGGTCGCCAGCGTTGCGATGAGCGCACTGCTCTTGCTGTGGCGCGCAAGCGTTGGGGAGGCAGCACTCCCCACCCTTGCTGCCTTGGTCATCGGCGGGGTTGCCTATGGCAGCGTGCTCCTGCTCGTGCGCAGCGAGGAGGCGCGGAGTGTCGTCAACAAGGCGCGTCACTTGCTGCAGCAGCGCGCAGGTTAATCCCATCGCCAGAGCTTCCTCTTATCGTCACCTTCTACCCTAAGCCTTCTTGTCTGCCTGTTGTATTCTTGCACTCATGTTCAGCTCGATCGCGGAGGTCACCCAGGCGCTGCTCAAACAGCAATACATCGCCTCGGATGAGATCGCTACCGTCGTTTTCCTTGCCGAGCACATGGGTAAGCCGATTCTGGCTGAAGGGCCTGCTGGCGTCGGCAAGACCGAACTGGCGAAAGCCTGGGCAGGCGCGACCGGGCGCGAACTGATCCGCCTGCAGTGCTACGAGGGCTTGGATGAGTCCAAGGCGCTTTACGAATGGGAGTACGCCAAGCAGATGCTGTACACCCAGCTTCTGCGCGACAAGCTCAACCAGGTGATGGCAGAGGCGCGCTCACTGGCTGAAGCTGCGGACGCGCTTGCCAAAGAAGAGAACGTCTTCTTCTCTCGCCGCTTTCTGCTGCCTCGACCCTTGCTGCGCGCGATCATGAGCGAGCGCCCTGTGGTGTTGTTGATTGACGAGATAGACCGAGCCGACGCTGAGTTCGAGGCATTCCTGCTGGAAATCCTGAGCGATTTCCAAGTCAGCGTGCCTGAGCTGGGCACGATCAAGGCGACGCATCAGCCGATGGTTGTGCTCACCAGCAACAACACCCGCGAGCTGAGTGAGGCGCTGAAGCGGCGCGCTTTGTATCTGTTTGTGGACTATCCCTCCTTCGAGAGCGAGCTGAAGATTGTGCGCATGCGCGTGCCGAACCTCGTTCCCGAGGTCGCTCGGCAGTGCGTGGAGATCGTGCAGAAGCTGCGCGAAATGGACTTGAAGAAGTCCCCCAGCGTCGCTGAGACTGTTGACTGGGCAAAGGCACTGGTTGCCATCAACGCCAAGCATCTGGACGAGAAAACGCTCAACGACACGTTGACCGTGATCCTCAAGCACGAAAGCGACGTGCTGCGCGCTCGTCGTGCGCTGATGGGCGGTCGGCGCGGGATGGAAACAGGTATTCGATGAACAGCCCAAAGGGCAGGAGGACAAGATGGATGAGCGCGTGATCGAGTTCATTGCTGCCCTGCGCAGTGCAGGGGTGCGCATCTCAATTGCTGAGAGCGCCGATGCGCTACGCGCAATCCAGACAGTGGGCGTGATAGACCGCGAGCGCTTCAAGACCGCACTGAAAGCAACCTTGGTCAAAGAACCTGCAGACGTGCCTGCCTTCGAGCGCTGCTTCCCGATGTACTTCGGGCATGAAGGTCCACCCATGCAGGCGCCTCAAGGGCTAAGTCCTGAGCAACAACAGCAGCTTCAGCGCGCTATCGAGCAGCTCCGCCAGCAGCTACAAGACCTGATGCGCATGTTGGCACAGGGGCAGCAGCCAACTCGCGAGCAAATGCAGCGCTACGCGCAGCGCGCTGGGTTCAGTCGCAACATGCGCGGCGGGCGTCAGCTCCAAGAGTGGCTCACCGAACGCATGTTGCGTGAGATGGGGCTGACCCCTGAGCAGCTCAAGGAGGCGCTCGAAGCCTTGATGAAACAGCTCAAGCAGCAAGGCATGAGCGCGGAAGGGCGCGAAGAGGTGCGCCAGACGGTGCAGGGCAATGCCGAGTCGCTGCGCGAACAGGTGGCTCGCTTCGTCGGTCAGAGCCTGATCCAGCAGGCAAACGAGTCGCCTCGCCGACAACGGATTGACGACCTGATGAACCGACCGCTGTCCTCGCTGAGCGAGTCTGAGGCGGACGAGCTGCGCAATCACGTGCGACGACTCGTGGCTCGATTGCGCTCGCGGGCTGCTCTGCGCATGCGGCGCGGCAAGCACGGTCACCTCGACGCCAAGGGCACGATTCGCCACAACCTGCGCAACATGGGCGTGCCGATGGAACTCAAGCTCAAGCGCCGACGGCTGAAGCCAAAGATCACCATGATCGTTGATGTCAGCACCTCGATGCGCCCTGTCGCTGAATTCATGTTGCGCATGATGTACGAGATGCAAGATCAGGTCAGCAAAGCGCGCTCATTTGCCTTCATCAGCGACATCCACGAGGTGAGCATGGTCTTCGCCGAGAATCGCCCTCAGGAAGCGGTCGAGATCGTCCTGCAGACACTCCCGCCCGGGCATTACAACACCGACTTGGGCAACAGCCTGAACACGTTCTGTCAGTCCTTCGCGGATGCGGTAGACCACCGCACAACCTTGATCATCGTCGGTGATGGGCGCAACAACTTCAACGACCCGCGGCTAGACCTGATGCAAGCACTGAAGGCGCGCGCTCGTCGCGTGCTCTGGTTCAACCCAGAGCCGCCCTACCAGTGGGGCACAGGCGACAGCGATATGTTGGCTTATGTGCCTTTCTGTGATGCTGTGCACCAAGTTGCAACCCTGAAGCAGCTTGCTGACGCAATTGACCACCTCTTCCAGCATCGCTAAGGCTTTACCATGGCTCGTTCGACGCTGCCTTCCACCAACAGTCCGCGAGGAAACCTGCGCGCGGCGCTGCGAGTCGGCTTGATCGGCGGCGCGGTCTTGGCGCTGGCAACGGCTGGACAACAAGCCGCCCAGACGCCTGAGATGTACTTCTTGGGCACGCTTATTATCCTGGTTGGTTTCAGCGCGACAGGGTATTATGCAGCGAGAGAAAGCGGCGCCCGCCAGCGCCGCGTTGCCTCGGGAACAGGCGCGGTCGGCGGACTTATCGCTGGACTGATCGTTGCCGTCGCCTCGACAGCGTTCTCGCTGCTCACCGCGCTCGACCCAGAGGCGATGCGCCTGCTCGAGGAGCAGACGCTGCGCCAGCTCTCGCCAGCACAAGTTGCCCAGCTCCAAGCGGCTGGCGTCGAGCTGCGCCAACTCGTCCAACTGTCGTTCGGCTTGGGCGTGCTGTGCATTGGGTTAGGCATTCCTGTTGTCGCTGCGCTGCTGGGGGCGCTGGGCGGGGCAACGCGGACAAGTTCGACACAGGCTAAACCGCGCAACTCATGAAGCCGAAGCGAACCGCTGCCGAGGAAGCTGCTGCGCGCGCAGCCCGCAGGCGAGCCATCGTCATGGCAGGCGTTGGGCTTGTCATGGGCTTGGTCATGCTCGCCTTGTCCGCAGACTTCTTGGCGATGCACTGCGTCGTCGCTGCAGCGGTAGCAGTCTCGGGTGGGATTGCAGCGGCACGCTCAGCCATCCCCCATCGCGCCGATAGCTATGGCAGTGCTGGCAGCCTTGGCGGGCTATATGCCGCGCTGGGCTACGGGCTGCCGTTCATGGTCTTTAACTTCATCAACTGGCTCAACGTCAATGAGCAAACAGCTGCGGCTCGTGCAGCGCAGCTATCGCCCGAGCAGATCGCCCAACTGCGCGAGATGAACCTTGTCGTCGGGGTAGATTTCTTCCGCGGGCAGGACATTGCCTACCTATTCGGATACCTGTTGTTCGCGTTGATCTTCGGCTGGTTATTCGGTCGAGTCGGCGGCATCATTGCCCTGCGCCAAGTGCGGTAGCCCAGATGCCCCTGCTGTGCCTAACAGGCTCAACTTTGGTCGAGCCTGGGGGTCATACCGCTTCTCTAGCTCTTGACATCCTCACAGCCCAACTTGTCTCTCGTTGTCAACAGAGGGTCTCGCCGCGCGTGCGTACTGAGATTCGCTACACTACGCAGCATAGCGCCGAATGAACGTTGAGCTTTCCCACATCCATAAATGGTTTGGCTCCGTCCACGCCAACGACGACGTTTCACTCACAGTGCGCGCGGGCACGATTCACGGTTTGCTGGGCGAGAACGGCGCCGGCAAAAGCACGCTGGTCAAAATCCTCAGCGGCTACATCACCCACGACGCGGGGACGATCCGACTAGACGGGAAACCCGTCACTATTCGCACGCCGACAGACGCGCTGCGCTGGGGGGTGGGGATGCTGCACCAAGACCCGATGGATTTTCCGCCGCTGAGCGTGCTGGAGAACTTCATGGCGCGCCTGGACGGAGGCTTTTGGCTGAATCGCCGCGCGGCTGCGCGCGAGCTGCAAACGCTGGCTGCGCGCTTCGGCTTCTCGCTCAATCCAGAAGCACATGTGAGCGAGTTAACTGTAGGCGAGCGACAGCAGCTCGAGATGCTCCGGCTGCTCTCGATGGGGGCACAAGTGCTGATCTTGGATGAGCCAACGACGGGCATCTCTGCGACGCAAAAAGCGCAGCTGTTCGCTGCGCTGCGCCAGCTTGCAGACCAGGGGAAAGCGGTGATCTTTGTCTCGCACAAGCTAGAAGACATCGAGGCGCTGTGCGATGAGGTAACCGTGCTCCGGCGCGGGCGAGTGGTTGGTCACGTCGCGCTGCCCTGTCCGCCCGAAAAGCTGGTCGAGATGATGTTCGGCAAGGTGCTCTCGGCGCCGATCAAGCCGCACACAGTGCGCGACCAGGTCGCGCTGGAGTTGAAAGACGCAGTGATCCGAACGGATCGTTTCGACTTGCACCTTGAACACCTCACCGTTTGTAGCGGCGAGGTCATTGGGCTGGCTGGGCTGGAGGGCAGTGGTCAACAAGCGTTTTTGGCGACGTGTGCGGGGGTGCAGCGTTTGGCGCGCGGCAAGCTGTGGTTGGCAGGTCAGGAGATGACTCACAAGCCCCATCGTGCTTTTCTCGACCGGGGCGTGTGCTACGTGCCTGCAGATCGCTTGAGCGAGGGGTTGATCGCAGGGCTAACCATTCACGAGCATGTGGCGTTGCGCTCGCCCAACGGGTTCTTCATCAATCGCGCGCATGTGCAGCGCCTTGCTGAGCGAGCGATCCAGACCTACAGTATTCGCGGCGCGCCAGGCACGCTCGTCGAGCGACTGTCTGGCGGCAACCAGCAGCGCACGCAGCTTGCCTTGCTGCCCGACCCGCTCAGCGTAATCCTGATGGAACACCCAACACGCGGCTTGGACATTGAGAGCACCCTTTGGGTGTGGCAACAGCTCATCGCGCGTTGCCAGCAAGGCACAGCGATCCTGTTTGCCTCGTCAGACCTGGACGAGATCATCAGCTACAGCGATCGCGTGTTGGTGTTCAGCGGCGGGCGCGTGTCGAAGCCACTGGAGGCACGGACGTTGACGGCTGATCAGCTTGGCTACATGATCGGAGGCAAGTTCTGATATGGCAGCGCGAACTGTGCGGGTTCCGATCTCGCAGCCCGGGGTTTATCAAGTCGGCGCGCTGGTAGCTGCGGTCGTCTTTCTAGCTGGGTTGGTGCTTGCTGTCGGCGAGTCGCCGCTGCAGGTGTTCGCTGCGCTCTTGCGCGGCGCGTTCGGGACAGCCGACCAGATCGGGCGGGTGGTGAACACGCTAACAGTGCTGCTGCTGTGCGCCTGCGGGCTGGTGTTCACCTTCAACGCAGGGCTATACAACCTGGGGATCGAGGGTCAGCTCACCCTCGGCGCGATCGCGACCACGTTGGCGCTGCGCCTGTTCGGTGAGGTGCTCCCCGGACCAGTCGCGATCGCACTGGGATTGGTGTTCGGCATTATCGGCGGGGTGCTCTGGGGAGTGTTGGCAGGCGCGCTCAAGGTATATGGACGGGTCAGCGAGATCTTCGCCGGGCTTGGGCTGAACTTCGTCGCTCAAGGGTTGGCGATCTACCTGGTCTTCGGTCCGTGGAAGCGCCCTGGCGTCGCCTCGACGAGCGGCACCGAGCCGTTCGGCGAACACTTGTGGCTTGGGACGTTCGGGCGCACTGAAGCAACGCCAGTCAGCGTGCTTTTGGCGCTTGCTGCTGTGGCGATGACGATTGTGCTGATGAGCCGCACGTACTTTGGTCTGCGCCTGCGCGCGGTCGGACAAAACCCGCGCGCGGCGGACATTTTGGGTGTGCCCGCGACGCGGCAACTGCTGCTTGCGTTTGCGCTGTGCGGTGCGCTGGCTGGGCTGGGCGGCGCGCTGCAGGTGGTGGGCAATTTCCACCGCTTAACCCCAACGATCTCAGGTGGGCTGGGATTCCTCGGGCTGCTAGTGGTGATGTTGGCAAACTTCAACGCCGCCTGGGTTGTGCCCGTCGCTGTCTTCTTCAGCGCGCTCAGTGTCGGCAGCTTGCAGTTGCCGCTGGTGCTGCGCCAAGTGGATTCCTCGCTGGCAGGGGTGATCCAAGGCGTGCTGGTCTTGGCTGCGCTGATTGGTCGCGGGTTGCGGCAGGAGCGAGCGGCACATGGCGACTGAGCAGTGGGTGATTGTTCTAGCGACGGCAGTTGCCTCGGCGACGCCGCTGGTGTTCGCAGTGCTGGGCGAGACGCTCTCCGAGCGCGCGGGCGTGATCAACCTTTCTGCTGAGGGGACAATCATGTTTTGCGCGATGGCGGGCTTCGCTGCGGCGTTGGCGACGAACAGTGTGCTGGTCGGATTTGGTGCGGCTGCGGTGATCGGCGCGTTGATCGCGCTGATCGTCGCGTTTAGCGCGATCACACTCAAGCAGTCGCAGACTGCTGTTGGGTTTGTGCTTGCGCTGCTGTTCAGCGACCTGTCGTCCTTCCTCGGCGCGCCACTGGTGCGCATTCCCGGCCCGACTGTGCCTGCCTTTGCGATCCCAGTGCTCAGCGAAATACCGATCCTAGGGCGGCTATTCTTCAGCAGCGACCCGCTGGTTTACCTGAGCTACGTTGCGATTGCGGTGACGTGGGTCTTCTTCTATCGCACGCGAGCAGGGCTAATGCTGCGCGCGATTGGTGAGCAGCCAAACGCAGCCTTCGTGCGTGGCGCAGATGTCGTCCGCCTGCGCTACCTTTACACCTTGCTCGGCGGCGCGCTGATGGGCATCGCAGGGGCTGCCTTCTCGTTGAATTTCAAAGCGGGGTGGACTTTTCGGCACACTGGGGGATACGGCTGGATCGCGCTGGCGATTGTGATCTTCGGCGGGTGGAATCCCTTGCGCGCAGCGTTGGGTGCATATCTGTTCGGCATTCTGCAATCGTTGGCGAGCGTCGCGCAGGACCAGTTTCAAGGCGTGCCAACCCAAGTGCTGAACGTAGCGCCGTTCGTGTTGATGATCGTGCTGTTGGTCGTCACGTCCTCGGGTTGGCTGGAGCGGCTGCTTGCGGGCGCGCCAGCACCTGTGCGCCGACGTGTGCTGCAGGCGCTGCACGCTGCTCCCCCGGCTGCGTTGGGCAAGCCCTTTCGGCAAGATTAGGCTGGAACTCGATGGCGCGCTACGCGCGGCTGTTCTGGCGCTTTGCCAGTGGCAACGTGATGTCAGCGCTGGAATACCGCGTGGGGTTTGCAACCGCACTGGCGATGTCGCTGATTGACGTGCTGTGGGCAGTCGGCGGGGCGCTCGTGTTCTACAGCCACCGCCCCACTTTGGGTGGCTGGACGTTCGATGAGACGCTGATTGTGATTGGGCTGTTCTTCATCGCCTCAGGTTTCGTGGACGCCTTTCTGCAGCCGAGCCTGCGCGAGTTGATTGAGTTGGTGCGAACGGGGACGATGGACTATGTGCTGCTCCGCCCAATGGATGCGATGATCCATGCCACGCTGCGCCGGCAGCGCATCGAGAAGCTCTCCAGCGTCGGGGTTGGTGTTGCGCTGATTGTGCTAGCTGCTTGGCGGCTACCGCTGCGCGTGGACGCTCTCGGCGTGCTCATCTTCATAATGTTGTCTGGCGCTGCCCTTATGCTGCTGTATGCGCTGGTGGCGCTGCTGATGGCAGCGTGTTTCTGGGTCGTGGATTTGACCAACATCGAGGAGCTACTGCTCGGCACGTTGGAGACGGCGCGCTACCCCGTGCAGGCGTTCCCAGAGCCGATGCGCAGCATCCTATCGCTGGTAATACCGATTGCTTTCGTCAGCACGGTGCCAGCAGAGGCGCTGCTCGGGCGATTGCGGGTTGAGGCAGCGTTGTACGGCGTAGTGTTTGCGCTTATGCTGTTGGGCGCAAGTCGCTTGGCGTGGCGCGAAGCGCTGCGGCGCTACACCAGCGCGAGCAGTTAGCGAAGTCCTGATGGGCGTGCGAGCTGAAGCCCCTGCCCGCTGTGCGCGGGCGTGAGGCAGTGATGAATGATGCGCAGAGCACATGCAGTAGTGTGCTGCATAGCGCACGCACAAAACGATTTCTATGGTATTCTTGGCGAGATTTGTGTTTCACACGGGTCTGAAGCCTGCCTGCGTTCGCCTTGCGACTTGCGCGCTGCTGCTCTGGGCGCAGGGTTGTGCTACCTCGCCAGAGAGGGATGTTCTGCGCGTGGAGGCTCCCCGCGAGGAGGGGGTTGTCGCCACAATCAACGATGAGGTCATTCTGCGTGAGGCATGGCTGCGCGCGGTCGCACTCGACCGCGCGATGAGCACGCTGGCGGGCGCGCCTCCACCCTCGCCAGAAGCAGTGCTCAGCCGACTGGTGAACGAGCACCTCGTCCGCCAGCGCGCGCAGGCGGAAAGGATCACAGCGACGCTGGATCAAGCTGAGGCTCGGCTGAAGTTCTTGCTGGAGCGCTGGGGCGCTGACGAGAAACGATTGGCACAGGTGCTGGGCGAAAACGGCCTAACGCGGGCGCAGGTCGTGGAGAGCATCCGGCAGTTGTTGATTGTTGAAGCTTATCTCGCTCGCTTAGGGTCGGACGAGGCGGCTGCCCAGTGGCTGAGATCACAGCGCCGCCAGGCGCGGGTAGGTCTTTATGTGGACTTGGCAGCCGTCGCCCATCCGACCGCGATCCCGCCGCCGCGTCAAACGGCACCTGCGACGCCGCTGGTCTTCGCTGCCCCGACTGAGCTGCCCCCGCCGACGCCGCTTGTGCTTGCCCCGCCAACGCCGATCCCTACCCCACCTCCAGCCCCTATACCCGCTGCAAACGTTGCGCCTGACTTTACTTTGCCCGACTTGGATGGGCGACCCGTGTCGCTCAGCCAGTTTCGCGGCAAAGTTGTTGCGCTGAACTTCTGGGCGTCGTGGTGTCCGTCCTGTCGGGCGGAAGCGCGCGATTTTGGTGAGTTCGCTCGCCTGTATCGAGACCGTGGCGTTGTTGTCGTTGGGGTGAACTTGCGCGAAGGCGTAGAGGGCGTGCGCGCCTTTGCCCAGGCAAATGGCATGGATTACCCGTTGCTGCTGGACGCAGAAGGAAGCGTTGGTGCGCTATACGAGGTGGTTGGGATTCCGACGACGCTGTTCCTGGACGCGGCGGGCGAAGTTAAGGCGAGGCACGTCGGGATTCTGACGTTGGTGCAGCTCGAAGGTTACGTCGCGCAACTTTTGACCCCGTGAGCGCATCTAACTGGGGGTGGTTCGTTGCAGAAGGTTATGTTCGCCCGCACGCTTATCAATTAGGATAAGGTTGTCACGAAAGGAGAGATCTCCGAGATGAAATCTCTGTTCTGCTGCCTGCTTGCTTTCACCGTACTCGCAAGCCAACTCGCTTTGTCTGCGCCTCGTGCGCAGGCTGCATCCTCAAGTGGCTTGCTGGGAGGAGCAACGCTCCCAGCCCACAATCGGGCGCTGCCTGAGTGGTGGGTTGTGCCCCGAGCGTCGAGCACCCTTGCAATCCTCCCTGAGAGCAGCGAGGCGTTGCCAAGCTGGTTTCGTGCGGCTGTTATTGACCCTCAACCCCAGCGAGAGAGGCTTGTAAATAAGCTCACTGTCCCCGTTGGCTCACAAACGATCTTCCCCGACCAAATCACGGTCACGGTCACCCCGCAGACGATCAACACCTGCGACCCGCTCACGGTAACCATCGTTGCGGCGAACAACAACGTGACGACAACCGGCGTGCTGATCACGGCGGTGTTGCCTGGCGGGTTCACCGTGAACAGCGCGACGTTCAACGTCGGCACTGTGCTGCCAAATGAAGTGATCACTCGCCAAGCCGTGTTCACGTCAACCTGCAGCGGAGTCTCGGGGCAGGTTGTCGTCACGCTGACGCAGGACGCCTATCCGCCGATCGTCAAGTTTGGCGAGTATGTCGTCAACCCTGGCGCGATCACTGTGCGCAAGCAGCCTGCGGTTGTCGCGGCTGCGATTGGCGACCTAGTGACCTGGACGGTGATCGTAGACAACACAGGCTACGGCACGGTTTACAACGTGCGCATTACTGACACGCTCGGGCCTGGGCTGCAGTATGTCAGCGGGCTGACGACGACGTTTGTGCCCTCGATCCCTGTTGGGCAGTCGGTGTCCTACACGGTCGTGGCGCAAGTCATCGGATGCGCTGGGCTGGAGAACGTTGTGACAGGCACCTTCGGCTGTCCAAACCAGGCGTGCTTGACGCCCCAGGTCGCTAAGGCGGCAGTTGACCTGGTCCCGCGCTTCCCAGACCTGGATTACACCCTGCCGCCGATCAACATCAACTACTGCGGCGGCAGCGGTGTATTCACGATCCCGATCACCAATGCTGGCAACGGCACGGCGTTCAGCGTCTCGTTGCCGGTGAACCTCTCGCCGTTCAGCGTGAGTGTTGCGCCGCCTGCGACGTACTCAAGCGGTGCATTCCAGATTCCGCCGATCCCGCCGGGGCAAAGCTTCAACCTTGTCTTCACCTTGACTACGCCATCGAACGTGTGCTCGACGCCGACGAGCGGGAGTTTCGCGTTTGACCTCACCTACCGCGACGCCTGCACCTTCCTCTACGCGGAAGTGCCGCAATCAGCCTCATGGCAGTTGGTCAACACGCCAGGCGCGCTCAGCGTGAGCAAGTCCATGCCCGACGAGGTATATCGCGGGCAGACCATTACCGCGCCGATCCAGGTCAACGCTACGGGCATCTCGGGGACGGTGATCGTCACCGACCGCGTGCCCGCAGGCTTCCAGATCGTCAGCACAGGCGGAGGGGTGTCGTTCACGGTTGGCGGGACGACGTTCATCACCTGGCAGGTTACAGGCACGACAACGTTGACGCCCGTGTTCGTCGTGCCCACAACGACCGCGGGGTGTGCCTCCTGCGGCTTAGCGTTGACCAACATCGTCACGGCAACTTCAGTGGACTGTCGCAACTGCCAGCAGACAGCGACCGCTCAAGCAACGACCCAGGTTCAATGCAACGAAGGCTTTGGCACTCAGAAGTTAGTCTCCGCGCCAGCCGCAGTGTGCAGTGGCTCTGCGTTCACCTTTACCAACATCTACACCTTCCCGCTGACCTTCACCGTTGCGCCAACCTGGAGCGGGCTGGTCTTTACCGAGGCTTTGACCAACCTGAGCTACGTCACGGGGACAGCGTCGGTGTTCGTCAGCAACGGCGCGGTGTCGTGCACAGCAACGTTCTCGCAAGCTGTCGTCGGTGGACAGTTGGTGATCTCGAACATCAACCCGCCATGCAACCCAGCCATTGCTGGGGCAACGCTGATCATCAGCTACACCACAAACTCGTTGGAGACCTCCTCGTGCAACAACTTCACCTGGTATGACTGGTCGTATCTTGACCTCGGCGTGAGCGGCAACAGCGTGTGCCCAGGGAAGCGCACGCTCGAGGAGGGCGTGTTTGTGCAGACCCTGGCGCCGCAGATGACGTTGAACGTGTCAGGGCTGCCGCCAAACGTCGCCTCGTGTGGCATCTACACGGTCACGCTCACCGCACAGCGCACCTCAAGCGTCGGCGCTTACGACGCGCGGATCGAGGTGCCGACGTCAACCTACGCGGTGCTTGAGGTACTCGGCTTTGGCGGCGCGCAGCCTGTCTTCACCCAAACGAGCGCCGCGGGTTACACCTGGTTCTACTCGGATGCCTTCACCAGCGCCGTGACTGCAACCGTGCAACTGCGCGTGCAGTTGCGCTGCGGCAGCGCGCCTGCGCCGTTCCAGGGCACCGTGCGCTATGAAAGTCTGTGCAGCAACGATGAGAACTACGACGACCGCTGCAGCGCAGGCGGCAATCTGGCAACCCCGCCGCGGTTCTCGCCGCTGCCGCTGATCACTAAGTTCCCTGAGCGCATCTACGCCACAGGCGATGTGGTGACCTGGACGCTGATCGCTAAGAACACCGGCGCAGGGCCTGCGCATAACGTCACGCTGACCGACGTGCTGGGCAGCGGACTGCGCTTCGTCAGTGCGACGATCACCTCGTCACTGGGCGGCCCAACAGGCGTTGTGGTGTTGACCTCGACCAACCTGGTGACCTGGCAAGTGCCCGTCCTCCAGCCAAAGGAGACGCTGTTCATCCGCTACAGCGCTGAGATCGTGAGCTGCGTGGATTTGACCAATCGCTTCTTCTTCCGCCAAGGGTGCTTCGGGGACACCTGCTTGGCAACAGGCCCAGTCAGCTCAGTGGTCGAACTGCCACCCACGATTCTGATCAACACGAACCAGACGCTCTCGCCGATTGACACCTGTTTCACTCGCACGGTGACGGCAACGGTTCGCAACGCCGGCTTGCTCAGCGTGTACTCGGCGACGCTGACTGAGACACTGCCAAACGGTCTGTTCTACGTCACGGGCAGCACCGAGGTCAGCACCGACACGGTCACTTGGCAGCCTGGACCAGACCCTGCGATCAGCGGGCAGACGCTCGCCTGGAGTAGCGCCAGCGGCGCGCCGTTAAGCACCTTGCTCAACCGCATACGCCCCGGCGAGACGGTGTATTTGCGCTTCCAAGTGCGCGCAAGCTGTGGCTTCGAGGGCGGACAACTGCGCATTCAGACGGGCTACCGCGACACCTGCGGCAACCCTTATCTGACCGAAAGCTCGTTCTTCGTGATGCAAGCGCGCAAGGCGGACATCACCCTAAACAAGATCGGGCAAAACCTCAGCCGGACGTCGCCGTCGAACACCTTCCTGTATGGTGAGCCGGGCGATGTCGTCGTCTTCACGGTCACAGTCTCGAACGGCCCGACGGCTGCGCCGGCGCAGTTGATCGTGGTGACTGACGCGCTGCCGTCGAACTTGGTCTTCCTCACCGCGACGCCGGGCTTCAGCGGGCCTGTGCCAGGGCCGTTGGGTGGGACGATCACATGGTCGCTGCCATCGCTGGCGCCGGGCACAAGCATGGTCTTCACTGTGACCGCGGTGGTGAGCCAGCCGCAAGGCTGCACGATCACCGACACGTTCAACGTTGCTTCAGTGAGCTGGGGCTGTCCGGATGGGTGTCGGCTAACTGCGCCGGCGCGCCAAGTGCGCATCCGCACGCGCCCAGTCTATGACCAGCCTAGCATTGCTACGCAGATCGCGCCGAACGCGCTCAACGCCTGCGGCGGAGCGATCACCGTGACGCTGTTCAACGACGGGCCGCCCGCCTATAGCGTGACGCTGACAAACGCGCTGCCGTCAGGATACGTGTTCAGCAGCACTGTGTTCGCCAGCACGCCGCCATCGGGCACGACAAACCTGGGCAGCAGCGTGGTCTATACCTGGGCGGTGCTGCCGTCGGGCTTTACTACAGTGACACTGTTGGTGCGCAACGCCAACAGCACTGGCGCATGCGCCCTGCCTGGTGGCTCATTCACGGCGACACTGCGCTACGACGATGACGTGCCAGACTGCCCGGGCACCGGCCCGTACACAGCGACAGCCTCGGTCAACGTCACAGCGCAAACGCCGTCGCTGGTCGCGCGCAAGACGCCTCTCTCACAGCTTGCCAGCGCGAATCAAACCATTACCTGGACAGTGCGCGTCACCAACACGGGCAGCGGCACAGCGTTCAACGTGGTCGTCACCGACGTCGCAGGTAGCACCTTCACCAATCTGACCGCGACAAATGGCGCGTTTGTCGCGGGCAACACCATCACTTGGATCGTTGGGACGCTGCCGCCCGGTGGCACCTTCACAGCAATCGTCACCGCGGTGGTGACCAGCACGGGCACAAACCGCAACGTGATCACGGCGACGGCGCAGTGCGACACGGGCTGCGTCAGCACGGTGAGCACGGACACAGCGTATGTCTCGCTCGGCGACCTCTTCGCCAAAGGCCCGGTCATCCAAACTGGCACGATTGGTAGCTTGGTCGTGTTCACGTTCACCGCCTTCAGCAGCGACGACGAAAACGTCTTCGACCAAGTGATCTTGACCGACACGCTGCCCGCAGGGTTAGGCTATGTTGCAGCCACGCTGGCATACACCATTGACGTGGACGGCAACCAAGGCGGGTCGACGACGTTCACCAACGTCGTGCCAACCAGCGCGCCAGCTTCACTTGCCAGTGGCAACATTGTGTGGAATCTGGGCACGCTGACTGGCGCTGTGCAGATCAACGGCGTGGTCACCGCTGTGATCCAGAACGTGCCTACGCAGACCTTTGACGGCGCACGGCTGACCAACACGCTGCGCCTGACGTTTGTTGACGACGGGCAAACCGGGACGTTGACTGCCACAGCGCCAGTGGACGTGCTCGAGCCGTTGCTGCACCTAGGCAAGACCTACATCACCCCCAGTGGCTGCAGCGGGACGCTGCTGATTGACAACTTCAACGCGCCACTGAGCGGCTGGAACGCAGTTGCTAATACGTGGAACAGCGTCAACGGTGTAGCTCAGCAGACTGGCAGTTCAGGGGCAAACGCGCTTCTTGTTCGCACAGGGTTCACAGCAAGCGAGTTCAGCTATAGCGCGATGGTGTGGTCGTCGGACAGCACCTCTAGCCGAGGCATCGCCTTCCGCCACACCGCGAACAACTACTATCTGTTGCGCTTGCGCCAAAACGACGGCGGCACGAACCTCCAGCTTCAGGAGGTGACAGGTGTCACCTTCAGCACGCTAGGCACGGCGACGTTCACACCGTTAACTAGCACCTGGTATCACCTCGAGGTGCAGGTCGAGGAGGTTGCAGGGGGTGTGCGCATCCGCGCGTTTGTGGACGGTCAGCTCTACTTTGACGTGACCGACTCCACACCACGCCCTGCAGGGTCTGTTGGCTTGTACGCCAACAACTGTGACACCAACGCCTGCCGCTACGACGACGTATTGGTAACGCGCTTCAACCGCGCGGGCTGCTTCGTCGGCGCAGGCGACCTCGTGACCTACACGCTGGTCGTGTCCAACCAAGGGCGGTTGCCCGGCTACGACCTGCTGATCACCGACGTGGTGCCGTTCGGGATGAACTTGGTCACCTACAGCCTGAGCAGCAACGTCACGCCTGCGCCAGCCATCCTCGCTGCGCCTGCGCTGAGCGCGACCGGGGTGCTGACCTGGCTGATTGACCAGTTGACGCCGACAGTGCCCTTCAACCCACAGTCGCACACGGCGCTGACCTTGACTGTGGTGCTCCAGGTTTCGCCAGGGATCACGGCGAACACAGTGTTGTCCAACCAAGCAGCTCTGCGCTACGACGCCTGGCTGTCGAACACGCAGCCGATCTCGACCGTAGCGCGCGCCTACAGCGGTGGGTCGCACTCGGCTGCTGTGCAGACGGCGAACGGCGGCATCACCAAAGCGGTAACGTTTGCCCCGCCGCCGACGGCGACGCTCGGCACGCTGGTCACCTACACCGTGTTTGTCCCGGCGCCGCCGGTCACGGCTGCGCTTTACAACGTGCTTGTGACCGATGTGCTGGACAGCCGCTTGTTCATCGAGGCGGTCACCCTCACAGGCGGCTTGACTGGTGCAGTGGGCGTAAGCAGTCAACAAGTGACGGCGACCTTCGGGGCGATCTCGCCCTCAACCCAGGCGGTGATCACCATCACGGCGCGCATCTCGCACGAGTTCCCCAACGCAGCAAATGACGCCAACGCAGGCGACGTGATCACCAACGTGGCGCGGATGAGCCACAGCGCTGCGCCTGTCACGCAGAGCAACGCCGTCAGCACCACGGTCGGCGAGCCAAACGTGGTTGTGTCAAAGTCTGTCCAAAGCAGCACAGGGCTGACGACGAACCTGGATGGCTTGGCATACCTGACCTACACCCTGCGCCTGACCAACACAGGCAACAGCCCTGCCTACTCGGTGTACGTCACCGACGTATTGCCTGCGGGGATCAGCGTGACGGCGCTCTTCGGCGGCAGTGCCCAGGGCACGCCGATCGCTGGGCCGGGCGTGATCACTTGGTTTGTCACCGTGATCAGCAACGTCGCGCCGAACAACGTCGTCGTGTTGACTTACACAGCGCGCATCTCGCAAGCGCTGCTAGGTCAGTTGTTGACCAACACTGTCAGCGTGCGCTCACACTCGCTGACCGACACCATCCCCGGCGTGCGCCCGTACACCACAACCGCGACAGCGACAGTGAGCACGGCAGCGCCGACGATGACGAAGTCGTCTCAACCGCCCGTGGTGCGCGTCGGAGACCTGATCACGTATCAAGTGGTCTTCACCATTCCAGCGGGCATGGTCTGGGGCGCTAACCCAAGCGATGTGCTGACCGACGTCTTGCCGCCAGGGGTGTGGTACATCACGGACAGCGAGACACTGACCCACACGCCTGCCGCGGTCAACGTCACGATCACCCAGCGCGTCAGCAGCACGGCGGCAGGCTCGCAGCGCGTAGCCTGGACGTTTGCGCCAATCACCAGCCTGCAGGGCGCGCCGACTGTGGTGACGCTGACCTTCCGCGCCCAGGCGGTGGGCTTGCAGATTGACACGCTGGCGCCCGTCTGGCTGACGCAAACCGCGCTGTTCACGCCGACAAACCTTGCGCAGTTGGGTTACCCCGGCGGCGTGATCAGCGCAACCGCGCCAAACACGGTCATCCAACCTCGGCTAGCCATTGACAAGCACAGCGTCCCGCCGCCAGGGAGTTTCGTCGGGGCAGGCAATCTGATCACATACGTGCTGACGATCACCAACGACGGTCATGGGCCTGCCTACGACGTGGTGATCAGCGACGTATTGCCAGCAGGGCTGTCGCTGGTCACCGCGACGCTGGGCGCCAACGCGCCAACGACGGCAACGTTGCTTGCCCAGCCGCCCGTCAGCGCGACAGGGGTGGTGACCTGGCGTCTCAGCGAGCTGTGGGGGCTGGCTTGGAACGGCAACCAGCCCGGCGTCGCGGTGCTCACCGTCGTCGTGCAGGTCACCAGCACTATCGGTGCAAACCTGACGCTGACTAACACGGCAGCAATCCCCTACTACGACTCGCAGCCTGGGGACGGGCCCGGCCCTTACACGCCTGACGAGCGCGAATACACAGACGGCAGCGACAGTGTGTCGCACCGTACGGTTGACGCCAGCCTGCTCAAGTCGGTCACCCCGCCGACGGTCACGCTGGGCAGCGTCGTCACCTATGTGCTCACTGTGCCGGCTGCGCCGATCTCGGCGACGCTGTACAACGTGACGGTGACGGATCAACTCGACGCGCGCTTGCAGCTCCAGTCGGTCAACGCACCCAGCGGGACAGCCGTGACCTCGGGCAACGCCCTAACCGTGACCTACGCGAGCATCCCCGCTGGGCAGCAGCGCTTGATCACCGTAACAGCGGTGGTCTCCTCGCCGCTTGGCGCGCAAGCGGGAGACATTCTCACCAACGTCGCTGTGCTGCGACATCAGGACGGCGGGCCGACGCCCTCAAATCAGACCCAGGTCACCGTCACTGAGCCTGCGTTGACGCTGGTCAAGAGCAGCAACCCGCCGACCAGCAGCACCATCGGGGCAGGGCAGACTGTGACTTACACAGTGCGCATTACCAACGCGACAGGGGCGCTAGTCTCGACCGCGCACGGGCTGGTCTTCAGCGATGTGATCCCGCCGAACATGCGCCAGTCAGGGGTGACCCTGCTTGCTGTGACGCTGGATGGGTCGCCAGTTGCAGGGACGGGCTACACCACGAGCTACGTCAGCGTCGGTGGGCTGTTTGTGATCACCTTTGCAACGGCGGTCAGCCTGCCGCCTGGCAGCGCGCTGGTGCTCACCTACACTGCCCAAGTTGATGCAAACGCGCCTGCTGGCGTGGATCAGATCAACCAAGCCTCGGTAGTCTGGTCATCTCAGCCTGG
>JANWZM010000157.1 GCA_025054635.1 Thermoflexales bacterium | reverse complement strand
GCGCGGTCGCGCTGGGTGAACCACGCGCCGTGGGTGGGGATCCACCCCTCGCGCAGCCAACCTGCCTTCGCCGCGTAGATGTGCCCGAACTCGCCCTTCAGCGCAAGCTGCTTGAGCCAGACGATCTCCGGACGATAGCGGTGGTTGTAGCACACCATCAAGACGCGGTTGGCTGACTTTGCCGCAGCCAAGATGCGCTCACCTGCTTCGACCGACAGCGCCAACGGCTTCTCGATCAGCACGTGTTTGCCGTGCTGGAAAGCCTCGACCGCTACAGGCTCGTGCAGCCAATTCGGCAGCGCGATGCTCACCGCGTCAATCTCAGGCGACGCCAGCACACGACGGTAATCGGTGAAGCGCCGCGCAGGGGGCACGTTGAACCGATCGCCGCGCTCGTTGAGTAGCGCCTCGTTTATGTCGCAGATCGCAGCAAGTTCGCAACAGGGGTGCGTCTGGTAGCCCTCGATGTGGTTCCAGCCTACCCCGACGCCGATCACGGCTGCGCGCAATTTGGACTCGCCCGCCATCGTGCCTACGCCATCTTCGTTAGCGCCTCAACCAGCGCGTCAATTTCCTCGCGGGTGTTGGTCTCGGTGCAGCACAACAGCATGTGATTCTCAAGCTCTGGGTAGTCTTTGCCCAGGTCGTAGCCGCCAATGATGTCGTACTCGTCAAGCAGATACTCGTTTAGCTCTTGCACTGAGGTTGGGCACTTGACGACGAACTCGTTGAAGAACGGCTTATCGCGCCGAACATGGAAGCCCTTGATCTGAGCAATGCGGTCAGCTGCGTAGTGCGCCTTGTGGTAGCACAGCTCGGCGACCTTGCGCAAGCCGTGTTTGCCCATCACGCTCATGTAAACGCAGGCGGCGAGCGCCATCAAGCCTTGATTCGTGCAAATGTTGCTCGTGGCTTTCTCGCGGCGGATGTCCTGCTCGCGCGTCTTCAGCGTCAGCACGAACCCACGCCGACCGTCCTTGTCCACCGTCTCACCAACGATGCGCCCGGGGATGCGCCGCATGTATTCGCGCTTGGTGCAGAAGAAACCTAGGTAGGGACCGCCGAAGCTGAGCGGGATGCCCAACGGTTGTCCCTCGCCAACAACAACGTCTGCGCCATAGCTAGCGGGTGGCTTGAACAGCCCAAGGGCGATTGGGTTTGTGGCGACGACGAATAACCCTCCAGCCGCGTGGATGCGCTCGGCAAGTCCCTCCAGCGACTCCAACTCGCCGAAGAAGTTCGGCGATTGCACGCACAAGCAAGCGGTGTCGTTGTCCAGGTCAAATGGCGCATCCAGATCGATCTCCACAACGCGCGTCTCCGGCTTGAAGCGCAGGTAGGTATGCAAGACCTGACGGTAATGAGGATGCACCGTGCGCGCGAGGAGCACCGTGCGCCGATTCGTCACCGCCATGCTCATCAACGCCGCCTCAGCAAACGCGGTTGCGCCGTCGTAGTGCGACGCGGTGCTGATCTCCATGCCGGTCAGCGCGCTCATCATGCTTTGGAACTCGAAGATCGCTTGGAGCGTGCCTTGGCTGACCTCGGGCTGGTATGGGGTATAGGCGGTAAAAAACTCGCCACGGCGAATGATGTGGTCTACCAGGCTGGGGATGTAGTGGTTGTAGGCGCCGGCGCCAAGGAAGCAGGCGTGGTGGTGCACATCGGCATTTGCATCAGCCAGCGCGTTCAGCTCCCACATCACCTCCATCTCGGTGACTGGCTCAGGGAGATTGAGCTTCGGAAAGCGGAACTTCTCTGGGATAGCGGCGAACAAGTCCTCGATGCGCGAGACGCCGATGCGTTCGAGCATCTGACGCCGCTCCTCGTCCGTGTGAGGAATGTAATTCATCGCAAATCGAGCAAGCTTTAGTCAATGATCTCGACTTCTCGCCCTTCCTCCTCGCGCAGGAGTTGCGCGTAGGTCTGGGCGTCCATCAGCGCGTCGAGCGCGCTGGGATCGTCTGGCTTCAGGCGGAACATCCATCCCGCGCCGTAGGGGTCTTTGTTGATCGTGTCAGGCGCGCGCTCGAGCGCAGTGTTGACGGCGACGACTGTGCCGCTCAGCGGCGCATACACATCCGAAGCCGCTTTAACCGACTCGACGACAGCGACAGCATCACCTGCGCTGACTGCCTGACCCACGCGCGGCAGTTCGACGTAGACCAAATCGTTCATCGCGTTTTGGGCGTGGTCGCTGATGCCGCAGACAATCTCATCCCCGTCGCGGCGCGCCCATTCGTGCGTTTTGAGATAACGAGCAGAAGCAAGCACTTTGGAGGTCATGGTTCGACGAATGCCA
>JANWZM010000151.1 GCA_025054635.1 Thermoflexales bacterium | reverse complement strand
AGGGCTGGCGCTGATCGCCGAGCGGATCGAGCACTACGCGCAGCTCTAGCAAGCGCCTGCCAGCAGGACTCTGCGCTGGTGGACTCGCCAGGGCAAACTTCGGGCAAATGCCTATAATCCGAGGCGCAAAGCAGACACGCGTTTTGCTCTGCGAGGATCAGTAGCCATGAAGATGTTCAAGCCACTCAGTTTGCTCCTTGTTGCAGCGTTTGCACTTTCAGCTTGTGCTGCTCCGCCTGCACCCGCGCCGACACAACCTGCACAGCCAGAGGCGCCGGCGCAGCCTACACCCGCTAAGAAGATCAAGGTCGGCTTGGTCACCGACGTTGGCTCGCTCGACGACCGCAGCTTCAACGCTAGCGCTTGGGAGGGCGTCCAGCGCGCAGTGAAAGACTTCGGCGTCGAGGCAAAGGCGATCGAGTCCAAGCAGCCAACCGACTACATCAAGAACATCCAGACCTTCGTCAACGAAGGATACGACCTAATCATCACCGTCGGCTTCTTGATGGGCGACGACACCCGCAAGGCAGCGGAGATGTATCCAGACCAGAAGTTCGCCATCGTTGACGTTGGCTATTTCGACGAGAAGGCGCCCAAGAACGTGATGGGGCTGCTGTTTGCCGAGGATCAGTCGGGGTTCTTGGCAGGCGTTGTTGCGGGCTTGATGACCAAGAGCAACGTTGTCGGCGGCGTGTATGGGCTGGCGATTCCGCCGGTGTGCCGCTTCCGCAAGGGGTATGAGAACGGCGTGAAGTTCGTCAACCCCAACGCGCGCATCCTCGGCGTGTATCAAGGTCCTGCCGACGGGACGCCGTTCAACAACCCGCAGTGGGGCGCAGCCCGCGCGCGCGACCAGATGAACGAGGGCGCGGACATCATCTTCAGCGCTGGCGGCACCACCGGGAACGGGGGTCTGGAGGAGATCGCCAAGGCACAAGGCGTGCTCGGCATTGGGGTAGACCAGGATCAGTTCTTCACCCTCTCTGAGAACGTGCAGAAGATCCTGCTCACCAGCGCAATGAAGCGCGTGGATCAGTCCACCTACCTGGCGGTGAAGAGCGTGGTCGAGGGCACCTTCCAGGGTGGCAACCGCATCTTCGACATCACCAACGACGGCATCGGACTAGCGCCGTTCCACAACTTGGAGAGCCAGGTACCTGATTCCGTCCGCCAGAAGATCAAAGAGGTCACTGCTGGCTTGAAGGACGGCAGCATCAAGACAGGCTTGGAGGGCGTCGCCAACCCGTGCGAGTAGTCGCACGCTGCCTGTAACGCCCAACGCCAGCCTCCCTCGCGCCGCGTGGGGAGGCTGGCATTTTCTTGTGAGCGCACAATTGCCCTGCGCACGGCTGAGGGGCTCTACCGTATCATGTTGTGTCAACCCGGAGTGTGTCCATGAGCGAGCCTGTGCTGCACATGCGCAACATCACCAAGCGCTTCCCGGGCGTGGTCGCCAACGACCATATCTGCTTTGACTTGAACAAAGGCGAGATTCACGCCCTGCTCGGGGAGAACGGCGCTGGCAAGACGACCCTGATGAACATTTTCTACGGGCTATACCAGCCCGACGAGGGCGAGATCTGGTTGAACGGTCGCCGCGTCACCATCCACAGCCCAAGAGATGCCATCGCCCTCGGCATAGGGATGGTGCATCAACATTTCACGCTTGTGCCAACGCTGAGCGTGACTGAGAACGTGATCTTGGGGGCGGAGACAGGACAGCTCGGCATCCTGGACACGCGCTCGCCGCGAGCGCGGGTCGCTGCTATCGCCCAAGAGTATGGGCTTGAGGTTGACCCCGACGCGCTTGTGCGGACTTTGCCAGTCGGCGTGCAGCAGCGAGTGGAGATCATCAAGGCGCTCTACCGCAACGCCCAAGTCTTGATCTTGGACGAGCCGACTGCAGTGCTGACGCCGCTCGAGGTCGAGCGGCTCTTTGCCACGCTGCGCGCTTTGGTGCAGCGCGGGGTTTCCATCATCTTTATCTCGCACAAGCTCAAAGAGGTGATGGCGATCGCCGACCGAATCACCGTGCTGCGCCAAGGTCGAGTAGTTGGCTCGACAACCCCAGCGGAAGCGGACGAGGCGAAGCTCGCCTCGATGATGGTCGGGCGACCGGTGATGCTCCAAGTCGAAAAGGCGCCTGCCCAACCCGGTGAGGTTGTGCTGAGCGTGCACAACCTGAAGGTGATGAGCGACCGCCGCGCAGTTGCAGTGGACGGCGTGTCGTTCGAAGTACGCGCTGGCGAGATCATCGGCATCGCTGGCGTCGAGGGCAACGGTCAGTCGGAGCTTGTGGAGGCGATCACAGGGCTGCGCCCGCCTGTGCATGGTGAGGTATTGTTGTGCGGCAGACCGCTACCGCATGCGTTGCCGCGCGCGGCAATCGAGGCAGGGATGTCGCACGTGCCAGAAGACCGGCACAAATACGGCATGGTCGCTCAGCAACCTTTGTTTGTCAATTTGGTGCTTTCGACCTTCCACAAACCGCCCTTTGCGCGGCGCGGTCTGCTCAGCCTGCGCACCATGCGCGAACACGCCCGCCGGCTGATTCGCGAGTTCGATGTTCGCACCCCAAATGAGCAAGTGCGAATTGCCTCGCTCTCGGGCGGCAACCAGCAGAAGGCAGTCGTCGCGCGCGAGTTCTCGCGCCCGATGCGCCTACTTGTCGCGGCGCAGCCGACGCGCGGCGTCGATGTCGGCTCGATTGAGTTTATCCACAAGCGCATCGTTCAAGCCCGCGATCAAGGCGCAGCCGTGCTGCTTGTCTCGGCTGAATTGGATGAAGTGATGTCTCTGAGCGACCGCATCTTGGTGATGTTCAAGGGCAAGATCGTCGGCGAGCGCGACGGGCGCAGCGCCGACCGCGCTGAAATCGGCTTGCTGATGATGGGCAAAGCAGAGGAGGCGAGCACATGATTCGCCGATGGTTCTGGCTCGGCAGCGCTTGGCCGGCTGTCGCCTCGGTGCTGATGGCGCTGGCGTTGGCTGCGCTGGTGATGGTGATCACGGGTTCTGACCCGCTTGCTGCCTATGGCGCGCTCTTTCAGGGCGCCTTCTTGCGCCCCGGCACAGCGACGCGACCGACGGCTTTCTTCGAGACGCTGGTTTCGGCGACGCCCTACTTGATCCTGGCGCTGGGCATCTCAATTGGGTTTGCTGCTGGGTTGTTCAACATCGGCGCGGAAGGTCAGCTTTACATGGGCGCGCTTGCCAGCGTATCGGTCGGCTTCTTGGTCAAAGGGTTGCCTTGGTTCGTCCACCTACCGCTGGCGATCGCCGCGGGCGTGCTCGCGGGGGTGATTTGGGCAGGGATTGCCGGCTGGTTGAAGGCGACGCGCGACGCGCCTGAAGTCGTCACGACGATCATGCTGAACTACATCGCGTACGCCGTGGTCAACTACATGGTCAACGGGCCGCTGCGCCACACGGGCACGGCGCCTCGCACGCCGGACATCGAGCCGAGCGCGGTGCTGCCTACCCTGCTGCCGCCCCCTGAGCGGCTGCACTGGGGCTTGATCTTGGCGATCGCCTGCGCGGTTGGGTATTACCTGCTGATGAACCGTTCAGCCCTTGGGCTGCAAATCCGACTGGTTGGTGAGAATAGACACGCAGCGCGCTACGCGGGGATCAACGTCAACGGCACGTATCTGATCGCAATGGTGCTGAGCGGTGCGCTGTGTGGTCTGGCTGGCGCAGTCGAGGTGCTTGCGCTATACCGCTATCTGCCAACCGAATTCACGGTCGGCTATGGCTTCGACAGTATCGCAGTGGCGTTGCTGGGGCAGGGTAACCCAATTGGGATCGCGCTGGCTGCGCTGCTGTTCGGCGCGATGGCAAATGGGTCGGGCTTCATGCAATTCAGCGCGGGCGTGTCGAATTACATCATCGCGGTGGTGCAGGCGTTCATCATCGTCTTCGTCGCAGCGCCGGGGATCGCGCGCGACGTGCTGGTGAATTGGTGGGCGCGGCGAATCCGCCGCAAGCCGGCGGCGCAAGGAGGCGAAGCATGATTGAGACGCTGCTGGAGGTGTTGGGCAGGATTGACTACTTGTTCCTGCTCGGCGCATCGCTGCGCGCGGCGACGCCCATCGTGTTTGCCGCACTGGGCGGGATTTTCTCTGAGCGCTCAGGGGTGATCAACATCGGCTTGGAAGGGATGATGCTCACCAGCGCGTACGTGTGCTACAAGGTCGCCGTGCTGGCTGCCTCGCCGTGGGTCGGGCTGCTCGCGGGCGTTGTCGCAGCCGTGCTGATCGCGCTGCTGCATGGGGTGATCTCGATCCGCTACCAGACAAACCAAGTGGTGAGCGGCACGGTGATCAACATCTTCGCCGCGGGGATCACCGGCTTTTTGTTCCGCGTGCTCGGCGCGCAGGAATCTGCTCCCTACTTGCCCAACATGAACATGCCAGGGGTGCGCGACGTGCCGCTGCTGGGCAACCAGCCTATGCTCACGTGGGTGATGGTTGGGATGGTCGGTTTAGCGACGTTTGTGCTGTTCCGCACGACGTGGGGGCTGCGCACGCGAGCCGTGGGCGAGTTGCCGCGCGCAGCCGATACTGCTGGCGTGCCCGTCAACACCATTCGCTATGCTAACCTCGCCATTGGTGGGGCGATGGCAGGGCTAGGCGGCGCGTTCTTCACTTTGCACACCGTCTCCAGCTTCACCCCGCTGATGACCAGCGGACAGGGCTTTATCGGCTTAGCGGCAATGATCTTCGGCAATTGGACGCCCCTTCCGGCGATGCTGGCTGCGCTGCTGTTCACCGTGCCACAGGCGCTCGCCGGGCAATTCCAGATGTTTGGCGTGCCGCTGCCTTACCAGATCATCTCAACGCTGCCGTATGTGCTGACGATTATCGCCCTGGCAGGGGTGGTGCGGCGCAGCACACCGCCAGCCGCGCTCGGCGTGCCTTACGCGAAGTAGGAAGCCGAGCGCTCCGCACTTAGCCTCACCTGAGTCGCTCACCTCTGAGCGCCTTCGGAGGGCAGGGCGCTCGCCGTCGAACGCTGTCGCTGGCGCACAGCTTCGTACAAAACCAACGCAGCGCTGACCGACACGTTCAGCGAATTGACGCGCCCCATCATCGGAATGCGCACAGCGGCGTCGGCTTGGCGCAACCAAAACGCCGACAGCCCATACCTCTCCTCACCGACCAGAATCGCGCACGGCACGCGGTAGTCGAACTCAGTAAACGTCAACGGCGGCTTGCCGTTGACTGCGTTCGGCGTCGTAGCGACGATGCACAAGTCGCGCTGGCGCAGCCAGCCCAGCGCTGCTTCGTTGCTGCACTGAGCGACTGGGACGCTGAACAACGTCCCTTGCGATGCGCGCACCACATTCGGGTTGGTCAGGTCAGCCTTCGGGTCGCAGAATAGGAAGGCATGTGCACCTGCAGCGTCGCAGGTGCGCAGCATCGCGCCCAGATTGCCCGGCTTCTCGACAGACTCAACGACCAGCACAAGCGCGGGCGCGTTTGTGGGCAGGGCAAGGTCTTCCAGCGCGAACTTCGGCTTCGGCGCAACAGCGAGCCAGCCGTCTGGACCGTCGCGATACGCCATCTTCTCGAAGACAGGTGGGCTGGTTTCAATCACTTCCTCGCTGCAGGCAGCAACGCGCGCCAGTAGGCGCTGGTGTTCGCTAGGGGAGTGGCTCGGCTTGAACAGCTCGGGGCAGACAAATGTCGTCTTCGGTCTGACGCCGCAGTCGAGCGCGAGGTCAAGAGGGTCGAATCCCTCGATCAACATCAAGCCGTCCTCGTCGCGCTGGCGCTTGTGGTCGCGCAACGCGACGACATGTTTGACGCGCGGGTTGGTCAAGCTGGTGATGCGCACGCCGCGAGGATGTCTCGCTGTAATTCTAGCCGCCGCTTAAGTGCAGGGAGTGTCCAGGCTCAAATACACGAAGCGTAGGGGTTGCCCCGCCCATCCCCTTTCCCACAGGGAGAGGGGCGCAGGGGTGAGGGCAGTATGAGGGCGCGCCACGCGCGCCTGCGTTCTGGCACGACAGGGCGCATGCCATGCAGGGCGCACGCCATGCGCCCCTACATCATGCACCTGCGCAGGGGTGCGCCGCGCACGCCCGATGCTCACCCTCGCGCTCCTCCTAGAGGATTGCCGGAGGGGGGCGTAGAGGTGAGGCAGCGCGAGGATATATCATCCGAGGCAGCATGTCGATTACGGTTCTCCTGGGCGCCCAATGGGGGGACGAGGGCAAGGGGCGCATCACCGACGCACTCGCCGCGGAAGCTGACTTGGTCGCGCGGTTCAACGGCGGCGACAACGCAGGGCACTCGATCACGATTGGCGCTCGCGTGGTCAAGCTTCACCTCATTCCTTCGGGCATCCTCCGAGAGGGCTGCTTGAACGTGATTGGCAACGGCGTCGTAGTCAACCCGATCAACGCCTTGCGTGAGATCGCAGAAGTCCGCGCTGCTGGCGTTGACGTGTCACCACGTCGGTTGCGCATCAGCCAAGCGGCACACGTCATCTTGCCTGGGCACTTAGCGTTGGACGCTGCCCGCGAGGCACAGGGCGGCATCGGCACGACAAAGCGCGGCATTGGGCCTGCCTACAGCGACAAGGTCGCTCGGCTCGGCGTCCGCGCTGGGGCAATGGCTGATCCGCGCGCGTTTGGTGAGGCGGTGCGCCAGCACACGGTGCGCGTCAACCGCCTGCTTGAAGCTGAGTTCGACCAACCGCCCTTGGACGCAGACGCGGCGGCGGAAAGCTACGCTGAAGCAGCAGAGCAACTGCGCCCGTTCCTTGACAACACCTTTCAGGTCATCCACAACGCGCTGCGCGATGGGCTGCGCGTTCTGGCAGAGGGCGCACAAGCGACATTGCTCGACATTGACCACGGCACCTACCCCTTCGTCACGTCGTCTAACGCAACCGTTGGAGGGGTGTTGACCGGGCTAGGCGTCCCTCCGCAGGCGATTCGGCGCGTGATCGGCGTGTGCAAGGCGTTCACCACGCGCGTTGGCGGCGGGCCGTTCGTCACTGAGCTGGAGGGTGAACTCGCGCTGCGCTTGCGCGGCACTGGCGCAAACCCCTGGGACGAATACGGCACAACCACAGGACGCCCGCGGCGCGTCGGCTGGCTCGACCTCGTCGCGCTGCGCTATGCGGTGCAGCTCAACGGCATTACAGAGCTAGCGCTGACCAAGCTCGATGTCCTGTGCGGCTTGAACCCAGTGCGCTTGTGCACGGCTTACCGACACAATGGCGAGACCTTGACCTGGTTTCCACAGGACAGCGATGTGCTTGCTGAGTGCGCGCCGATCTACGAAGACCTGCCCGGCTGGTCGGAGGACGTGCGCAACGTGCGGCGCTTCAAAGACCTGCCTGTTCATGCCCAGCGGTTTGTCGAGCGCGTGGAATCGTTGGCAGGCGCGCCCGTTCGGTTGATCAGCGTCGGGCCGGAGCGCGAGCAGTTGATTTGGCGGTGAGGAGAACGCCCCCGCGCCTCTCACAGAGAGGAATCGGGCAGGGCGGGGCTGAAGCGGCACGCCTCGCCATACATTCACGGAGTCACTCCCCAATTTCAGCTCGCGTATAGTTGCTTGCGCCAGAGGCGTTATGCGCGTGCTGGTTCGTCAGTGGGCAGCAAACCAGAGCTGGATCGTCCAGGTCGTGCTTTTGCTGACAACAGCGAGCGCGCTCGCGCTGCGGCTGTGGGAGCTGGACAAGGATGAGATCAACGGCGACGAGGCGTTCACCTTCAGCTACATCTCGGGCAGCTACGCCGACATCGTGCGCCTCACCCTTGAATCGCGCGAGCCGCACCCTGTTGGCAGCTACTTCGTCTTCAAGGCTTTGCTTCCCCTCTTCGGCGACAGCGAGTTTGCGCTTCGGTTTCCCAGCGTCTGGTCGGGCGTGATCGCTGTCGCGCTGACCTATCGCCTGGGGTGCGAACTTCGGGCGTTCGCCGGTCTATCCCGCCTGGCAGCCGTGATGAGTGCAGTCGTGATCGCGTTTGCGCCCTTCAGCGTTTACCACAGCCGCGAGGTGCGCATGTACGCGATGGTCTTGGCGCTCACCATCGCTGCGGCGTGCTTTGCGCTGGCAGCATGGCGCACGGGGCGGACACGTGATCTGCTGGGGTATGGGTTGAGCAGCTTTGCTGCGCTGCATGTCCACTATTACGCGGCTGCAGTGTTGCTCGCGCTGAACCTCGCCTGGGTCGCACACGTGCTGATCCAAGCACGGCAGGTCGGTTTGCGCGCAGCGCTGCGGTCGTCTTTGGGGTGGCTGGCGGCGCAAGCTGCGCTTGCAGTGGCTTACGCACCGTGGGCATGGGTCGCTCGTGAGGCGCTGCTCCACTACGAGGGCACCGCGGAGCGCTTTGACCCTCAGTCTGCGCTCATTCGTGTGCTGAGCGCGATGTCAGCGGGAGACCGAGCGCATGCGCTGACGGCTGCGTTTGCGGGGATCAGCGCAGGCGTATTGGTGCTCGGGGCTGCGGTGCTGCTCGTCCAGCGGTCAGGTCGTGCGCTGGCGCTTCTGCTGCTCTACTTCAGTCTGCCGATCGCCCTTGCGATTGTTGCCGCGCTGTCGCGCCCGATCTTCCGCGAGCGGTATTTCATCGTCTCGCTTGCCCCGTTTAGCTTGCTTGCTGGCAGCGCCACGGCGATGGTGTTCTGTGCAGGCAGCGCGTCGCCAACTTCTGTTTGGCGCATCCTCGGCGCCGCCGCTTGTGCAGGGATGGGATGGGTGACCTACGAGGCAAATCGGAGCTACCTTGCCGACTGGCACGCCAGCTTGCCAAGCTGGCGCACGGTTGCCCAGATCGCACAACAACACCACAGCGACATCGCACCAGAGCGCCTCTTTGTGGTGCTCAACTTCCCCGAGCCAGCGCTGGGTTACTACTACCGCGGACCAGCGCGAGTCATCGTCATGCCGCTTCACGCGCTTGACTACCAGCGCGCGTTGACTCAGGTGAACCAGATGGTTCAAGAGGGCATCGCGCGTGTCGTTCTGCAGGAGATGAAAGCCCCAAGCTGGGATGGCGATGGGATCGCCGCAGCCGCCCTGCGCTCTCGCTTCGCTGAGTTGGAAGCACGACCTGTCGCGGAATGGACCGTGAGGGTCTGGGGACGCCGTGATCCAGCCGAGCTGTGCTGCCTTTCAACGTGACCTACAGCAACGCGGTCACGCTGCGAAATGCCAACGTCTTCGTCAACCGCAACGCAGCGCTGCTCGAAGTTGCGCTGCAGTGGTCGGGAGACGCATCGGTGCTGCGCGGCAGCGAGAAGGTATTCATTCATGTTGGACCTGTTGGGCGCAGAGACCGCACCGTGCGCCAACAAGATCCAATCCTCACGCGAGGCGACCTCGATGGCAGCGTGCGCCTGTTCGGCATTAGCCTGGCAGGTTTAGAGCTGGGCGAATACGAAGTCCGCGTTGGCATTTACGACCCAGAGCTGCCCGAGATGCTGCGTTGGCGCACACAAGACAGCGACGATCTGTGCGTCATCGGGACATTCCGCTTGCCGTGAGGTATGAGGCGCGGACAACCCTGACGCGCGATGGATTCAAGTCCAGGCACTCCTCCTGCAAGCTGTCCTCAGGGTTGAGGATGGTAGAATCCAGTTGAAAAACATCATGCTTCCAGATGGTGGACGACCTGTTCGGCGCTGCCGAATCCGTGCGCCAGATGAAGGAAGCAGAGGAAGTAAGGAGCTGCACAGACGATGCCAGTTGTGTCCATGAAGGCACTGCTCGAGACGGGCGTGCACTTCGGTCACCGCACGAAGCGGTGGAACCCAAAGATGAAGCCGTACATCTTCACAGAGCGAAACGGCATCCACATCCTCGACCTACAGCAGACCATTGTCGCGATAGACCAGGCAGCCGCCAAGATCCGCGATGTGGTTGCACGTGGAGGCTCTGTGCTTTTCGTCGGCACCAAGCGCCAAGCGCAAGAGCCGATCATGAGCCAAGCGCAGCGCGCCGGTCAGCCTTATATCATCGAGCGCTTTATGGGCGGCACGCTGACAAACTGGCGCACCATCAAAAGCCGCCTGGACAAGCTCGCTGAGCTGGAAGCCATGCGCGAGCGCGGCGAGTTAGAGCGCTTCACCAAAAAGGAAGCGCTGCTGATCAACCGCCAGATCGAGCGCATGAACCGTCGCTTGGGCGGCATCAAGAACATGCGCCGTTTGCCTGATGCCCTCTTCGTCGTTGACGTTGGGCGGGAGGCGAATGCCGTCAAAGAGGCAAATCGCCTGAACATCCCCGTGATCGCCATGGTGGACACTAACTGCGACCCAGACGGTGTGGATTACGTCATCCCTGCAAACGATGACGCCATCCGCGCAATCCGCCTGATCGTCGAAGCGATGGCGAACGCTGCGCTCGAGGGCTTGGCGATGCGCAAAGGGGATGAAGCTGCCCTGCAGGCAATCGAGGAAACCACGACAGTGCAAACGCCCGACATCGAGGACATCCTCTTCACTGATGAAGCGGTGCTGCGCGTGTTCGTGCCAGACGAAGACGACGAGCGTTAGCCAGTGGGCATTGTCGAGACAGAGACCAGCCGCAGTGGGAGACGTTTCCCCTGCGGCAAAATTGTGGGTGAGGCTATGACCATCGCATCAGACTTGGTGAAGCAACTCCGCGAACAGACTGGCGCCGGCATCATGGAATGCAAGAAGGCGCTCTCCGAGACCAATGGTGATTTTGCCAAGGCAGTTGAGTGGCTGCGCGAACGCGGGCTTGCTGCGGCTCAGAAGAAAGCCAGCCGTGAGGCACGCGAAGGCATCATCGAGGTCTATTCCCACGCCGGCAACCGCCTCGGCGTGATGGTTGAGGTCAACTGCGAGACTGACTTTGTCGCCCGCATGCCTGAATTCCGCGAGCTTGCCCACGACCTGGCGCTGCACATTGCCTCAAACGCGCCAACTTACGTGCGCCGCGAGGACGTGCCGCAGTCGGTCGTCTCTGAGCAACTTGAGAAGTTCAGAGCAGAAGCAATCGCCGAAGGCAAAAAGCCGGAGATCGCCGAGCGCATCGCAGCAGGACGGCTAGAGAAGTTCTTCCAAGACCATGTCTTGTTGGAACAAGCCTTCGTGAAGGACGACAAGGTGAAGGTCAAGGACTTAATTACCGAAGCCATCGCTCGGATTGGCGAAAACATCGTGGTTCGGCGCTTTGCCCGCTATCAACTGGGTGAAGAGTAGCAAATCCATCAGGAAGGGCATGAAGAATGCCCTTCTTTTTTGACGAAATGGACGCAGCCCCCAAATACAAGCGTGTTCTACTCAAGATCGGCGGCGAGGCATTTGCTGGACCAGGCGGGTTTGGGATTGTGCCCCAGCTTGCCCGAGAAGTCGCCCTCAAGGTCAAGGCTGTGCGCGAGCTTGGTGTGCAGGTCGTGATTGTGCTCGGCGCGGGCAATTTCTGGCGCGGCAAAGACGGCCTTGCCCACGGTATGGATCGCACCACTGCAGACCACATCGGGATGCTGGCAACCGTGATGAACGCGCTCGCCTTGCGAGACGCTTGCGAACACGTCGGCATCGAGGCGCGGGTGCAAACCGCAATCGAGATCCGCTCCGTGGCAGAGCCTTACATCCGCCTGCGCGCCTTGCGCCACCTCGAGAAAGGACGCGTCGTGATCATGGGCGCAGGCACAGGCAACCCCTATTTCACCACCGACACCGCTGGCGCGCTCCGCGCTGCCGAGACAAATTGCGATGTGCTGATCAAGGCAACCAAGGTGGACGGTGTTTACACAGCCGACCCGCGCCGCGAGGCAGGCGCGCAGCGTTACGAGCGACTGACTTACCTGGAAGCGCTCAACCAAAAAGTTGGCGTCATGGACAGCACAGCAATCACGCTGTGCATGGAAAACCACTTGCCGATTCTGGTGCTCGATCTGTGGCAGCCTGGCAGCTTGGAGCGCGCCGTCATGGGCGAGCGCGTCGGCACCATTATCGCTGACTGAGCGCAGCGCCGCGCGACTCAATCCCCATTCACCTTTCAGGCTGTCTGCACCCAGGAAGGCAGCTGGACAGCGGCTTTCCATAATATCACTGCCAAAGCCTGCCAAACAGGGATATGATAGGAGGTTACAGCGCTTGTGTGGAGAGCTACAGGGCGCTGAGGCTACGCTTGAAGAGGTGCAACGAAAGACATGGCTGATGATGTGAAGCACTTGTTGCGAGACATCGAGAAGGAAATGAACAAAGCGATCGAGGCGATGGAGGCAGACTTTCAACAGATCCGCACGGGCAGAGCCTCACCCGGTTTGGTCGAGAAGCTGCCCGTGGAGTACTACGGCACAGAAGTGCCCCTCCAACAGTTGGCGACGATCACAGCTCCTGAGCCGCAAATGCTGCTGATCAAACCGTTCGATCCCAGCACAATCCGCGCGATTGAAAAAGCAATCACTGAGTCAGACTTGAAGCTGACCCCGACAAGCGATGGCAAGGTCATTCGCTTGAACATCCCACCTTTGACCGAAGATCGTCGCCGCGAGATCGCCAAGCTTGTCCACAAACGCATGGAAGAGGCGCGTATCTCCATTCGCAACCACCGCCGCGATGGCATGGAGATGCTAAAGGAGATGGAGGCGTCAGACCTCATCAGTGAGGACGAGCACAAACGCGGCAAGCAAGAGCTTGAAGACCTCGTCCACCGCTTCATCGCGCGCGTGGACGACCTTGGCGCTCGCAAGGAGCGCGAGATCATGGAGCTGTAAGCCTAAGCATCGCTATGACCCTCACAGCCTCACTCAACCCTGTCCTCGACGCGACGGCGTCGCTCGCTCCCTCGGCGTTTGCTTCTGTCCCCAATCATGTGGCAATCATCATGGATGGGAATGGGCGCTGGGCGAAGGCGCGCAACCTGCCCCGCCTCGCTGGACATCAAGCGGGGACAAGCAACCTGCGCCGAGTGCTGCGCGCATGCAAGAACTACGGCATCAAGATCGTCACGCTGTACGCCTTCTCGACAGAGAATTGGCAACGCCCCCCTGAGGAAGTCAATGGCTTGATGAGGCTGCTGGAGGTCTCGATTGACCGCGAGCTGGAGGCGCTTCATCGAGAGGGCGTGCAAATCCGCCACCTTGGGCGACTCGACCGCATTCCGCCTAGCCTGCAGCAAAAGATCCAGCGCGCCATCGAATACACCCGCCACAACACCCACTTGATCCTCAACGTCGCGTTGAATTACGGCGGGCGCGCGGAGATCGTTGATGCCACACGGCGGATCATCGCCGAAGGGCTACGCCCAGAGGAGCTCGATGAGGCGACCTTCAGCCGTTACCTTTACACAAGTGACCTGCCCGACCCTGACTTGATTATCCGAACCAGCGGCGAATATCGCGTCAGCAACTTCCTGATCTGGCAAGGCGCCTACGCTGAATACTACGTCACTGACGTGCTCTGGCCCGACTTCGACGAGCGCGAGTTGCTTAAAGCAATTGAGCATTACCAGCGACGCGAGCGGCGCTTCGGGCGCGTGTTGTCAGCTTAGCCGCTGCCCTGGTAAGCTTCCTCCTCAAGCCTGGACATGCTGATCATCGCTACAATCGAGGGCTCAGGAGTGCAGCACAATGCAGATCGTGATTGAGCCCCTCGGACCGAACGCGCGTAAGCCATTGGCAGAACCTCTAGCGTTCGGCAAAGTCTTCACCAACCGCATGTTCTGGCAAAAATACACCCCAGAGCTCGGTTGGCACGACGCGCGGATTAGCCCCTACCAGCCGCTGGTGCTCGACCCCGCGACACTCGTGTTTCACTACGGGCAGGAAGTCTTCGAGGGCACGAAAGCATACCGCCGTCCCGATGGGCACATTAACCTCTTTCGCCCATGGGAGAACACCAATCGCATGGCGCGCAGCGCCCAGCGCATGGCAATGGTCGCCCCAGACCCGGAGTCGCACCTAGAGGCAATGATCGCCCTTGTGCGCGCAGAGCATGAGTGGGTGCCGAGCGGCGCCAACGAGTCGCTCTATATCCGACCCACGCTGATCGCGGCCGACGTCTCGCTCGGGCTAAGTGCAAGCCGCACCTATCTGCACTACATCATCCTTAGCCCGGCTGCGCCGTACTTTGGCAACGGCTTCAAGCCCGTCAGCGTGCACGTCAGCACAGAGTACGTGCGCGCTGTGCGCGGGGGCACAGGCGCAGCAAAGACTGGCGGCAATTACGCCGCTAGCTTGCTCGAGAGCGAGCGCGTGAAACCACTAGGCTACCAGCAAGTGCTGTGGCTAGACGCAATTGAGCGCCGCTACGTCGAAGAGGTCGGCGCGATGAATATCGCCTTTGTCTACAATGGTCGGCGCATCGTCACCCCAGCGCTTACTGGCACCATCCTGGAGGGCATCACGCGCGACTCGGTGCTCAAGCTCGCGCCGACGCTCGGCTATGAGGTCGAAGAAGCGCGGCTGGACATCCACGACGTGTTGCGCGACATTGCCTCGGGCGAGATCACAGAGGTGTTCGGGATGGGCACGGCAGCTGTGATCGCCCCTGTTGACCGCTTGGGCTACGCAGGCAAGGATTACTTCGTGCGCCAAGCCCCCGGGCCAATCGCACAACACCTGCTGCAAGCGCTGACTGACATCCAGTATGGTCGTGCGCCAGACCCATTCAATTGGACGCTGAAAATCGAAGTCCCAAGCTAAGTGGGCATGCCGCGCGCTGTGATCGGCTTGACGGGCAACATCGCCACTGGCAAGAGCACCGTTGCCGAGCTGCTGCGCGCGCGAGGGGCTTTCGTCATCAACGCTGACCAGCTCGCCCGCGCTGCAGTTGCCCCAGGCACACCTGCGCTGGCGCAGATCGTCGCTCAGTTCGGCTCAGGCGTATTGCTGCCCGACGGCGCCCTCGACCGCCGCGCCCTCGGGCAGCTCGTCTTCAGCGACCCCGCTAAGTTGCGCCAACTCGAGGCAATTGTGCACCCCGTCGTGCGCGCTTCAATTGCTCAGCATATGGCAGAAGCGCCGCCGGACGGAATCGTTGTGCTGGAGGTCATCCGCCTGTTCGAGGGCGGTTTGGATAAGCTATGCGACGAAGTGTGGGTCACCCACTGCCCCCCTGAGATACAGCTTCAGCGCTTGACTCAACTGCGCGGCTTGACCGAACAGGAGGCTGCACAGCGCATCGCAGCCCAAACCCCGCAAGCGGACAAACTTGCTCGCGCCAACGTGGTGATTGACACCAGCGGTAGCCTAACGGAGACCGAGCGCCAGGTGCAGGCTGCCTGGCAGCGGCTGACCTGTCGGCTACAGTCCAAGCTTTAGTCCTCAGTCAACCCGTTGTTGGCGATCACGTCACGGTAGAAGAAACCGCTGTCCTTGATCACGCGCTGCTGTGTGGCGTAGTTGACGTGGACCAAGCCGAAGAACTGCCGGTAGCCGAAAGACCACTCGAAGTTGTCCAGCAGCGACCAAACGAAGTAGCCGCGCACGTCAACGCCGTCTTGGATAGCGCGATACACTGCCTCGAGATGCGCCCTCAGATAGGCGATGCGGCGAGCGTCGTGCACGCGCCCATCAATCACGGTATCTTCGAATGAGGCGCCGTTCTCCGTGATATAGATAGGCAACCTGCCGCGCGTATCTCGGTGTAGCTTAAGCAGCAAGGTATGCAGCCCTTGGGGGCGAACTGCCCAGCCCATCAAGGTGTACTCTGGCTGGTCGTCGTCCACTTCGCCATGCTCAGCGCTGACGCGCCTTGCCGAGTAGTAGTTCACACCGAGGAAGTCGTTGCGCGCTGCGATCAGCGCTAAGTCACCAGGGCGGATCTCCACATGCCCCGATAAAACTTCCAACGCGCGCGGCGGGTAAGCCCCGGTGAGGATCGGCACGGCGAACAACTCATACATCCAGTCTGGCGCTGCCTCAGCCGCATGTCGGTCAGCGTTGCTGTTGCTTGCTGGCAGCGCCGGGTTGAAGTTCAACGTAATGCCAACGCGCGTCTCACCATCGCTTGCCGCGCGGATGGCTTGTGCAGCCATGCCGTGTGCAAGCAGCAGATGATGTGCCGCACGCGCAGCCAGGGTGCGGCTGCAGTAGCCTGGGGCGTGAACGCCTAGCTCGTAGCCGAGGTAAGCGCTGCACCACGGCTCGTTGAGCGTGATCCAGTCCTTCACGCGGTCGCCGAGCACGCGCACCATCAGCGCAGCGTAATCCGCAAACCACCCTGCGCTTTCGCGCACAGTCCACCCGCCCTGCGCGTTGAGCGCGCTGGGCAAGTCCCAGTGGTATAGCGTGACAAACGGGCGGATCCCTGCCTCAAGCAGCGCGTCAACCAGGCGCTGGTAAAAGTCCAACCCTTTTGGGTTGACTGCGCCGCGTCCCTCGGGCAACACGCGAGGCCAAGCGATGGAGAAGCGATAGGCGCGCAGCCCGAGCGCGCGCATTAGTGCGACGTCCTCCTGGTAGCGGTTGTAGTGGTCACAGGCTACGCTGCCGTCGCTGCCGTCGCTGACTGCGCCCTTGATGCGGCAGAAGTCGTCCCAGATGGACGACCCACGCCCGTCCTGACGGGCTGCGCCCTCAACTTGGTAGGCAGACGTTGCCGTGCCCCAGACGAAATCGGCTGGGAATCG
>JANWZM010000125.1 GCA_025054635.1 Thermoflexales bacterium | reverse complement strand
CGTGCGCATACTCAGTTTAGTATCGCACAATGCACGGACGATCACATACCCCGGCGGGTCGCGCTTGCCCAGGTCACGCCGAAAGCTTGAATCTGCTCGGCGAGCAGCTTGATAGCCAGAGGGGTCTCGTCACTCATGCCCTAATTATCATCTTATGTGATGCGTAAGCCCTGCGCTCCCATGTGCCATCCCTGCGCCAGCGACGAAAGTAGTGATACACCGTCTTCCAACGCGGGGAAGTCGTGCGGCAGCATACGCCATGAACAGCCTGTGCGCAGCACGTAGAGGATGGCGTTGAGGATCTAGCGCGGCGAGTGGATGCGCTTGCGACCGTGTGGAGAGGCGCGCTTGGGGAGGTGTGGCTCGATGAATGCCCACTGCGTGTCGGTGAGGTCGGTTGGGTAACGCCTGCGCTCCGACATGGCTCTGTTCTCCTTCACACCGAATTGTAAGACATGCTCTCATTAGAATCAAATCTCAATGCTCGTGCCAACAAAAGTTTAAAACAGAACGTCGCCCCGTAAGATAAGTGCATAGATGAAGTGCGCGATGACAACTTGGAATAGATATGAACACCGACGTTTAGCAGAGGTGCTCACGGTCGTTCTGATGCGTTTGCTGCACCAATCCCTGCCCACGCCCTCCGCCGATACCCAAAGTGCACGCGATAGGGTGCAGACACTTCTGCTGCACGACCAACATGGAACGCTGAGCAGACGCGCTGCCATTTCGCGCCACATGAGTAGCGATGGTGTTCGGCGCAAAAGCAAAAGTAGGGCGCTAAGATGCTCGGTGCAAGAAGGCAATCCGCCAGCAGCTCAGCCACGAATTACGCAGGCGGAAAGGAAAGCGGCACGGCGATTTGCAAGCGCGGATCGAACTCGTGTCCCAGGGGACACAAGGGAGGGAGCAGGTGGTGCTTTGTGACAGGAAACTAGACCAGGAGTGGCTCTTGGGGGCTTTTCAGCTAGTCTCCTCCCGTGTGCAAGAGAAGGGACAAATCCGTATGAAGAGTGGGAGGAGCCCCGAAAGCCCCCTTACTCCAGCGCAGCCCTTCCCGCTCTAGCGTAGGCTGACGATGCAACTCTGGACGAGCAATGCAACTGCTAAAGTGCTTCAATGAAGTAGGTGCAGAGGAGAGCGAGGCCGCTCCACTGCCAGGCACACAGAGAAGTTTGAGCAGGAGGTGAACGAGGAATGACCAAACTCACTCTTTCCAACCTCCTCCCCAACCGCTACCTGCGCGGGCAAAACTTGTCAAAGCCGTTGCTGGCGCGTGTGATTGCGTTTGAGCGGGAGATAGCGCATCCGTGCCCAGGCGTCGAAGAACAAGTGTGGGTGCTGCGCTTCGAGCCGCTGGACTATCCCGGCCTCAAGCCCACCCTCTGCGCGGCGTGCAGCGCACAGACAAGGGCTACGGGCTTGTCCTGTGCAAGACCCTGGCGAATGAGATCGCCTAGGTCGTTCAGAAAGACGCCCCCGAAGACTGGGTGAGCAGCCTGATTGCGTTGTATCCGCGCCCGTTACCAATGGCAAGGTGGGCATCGGCGCGCGAGCGCCAAAACTTAAACTGAATAGGAGAGATGGGTGGCGCACTCGCAGTCGCCAGCTGAACAAGGAGGTAGGAGACGAAAACTTCTAGCGATTGCCGCAAGACCGCGCGCGGGTGCCGCCACGCATGTGCGCGCAAAATTTCAAGCTGACAACACACGGTGTGCAGTCTGAACATGAATCTAGCTCAACTTTCAGGTGGTGAGCCATGAACCAAATCCAAACTCCAGCCGCAATCTACGTTCGTGTCTCCAGCGAGGAGCAGACCGACGGACACTCCCTTGACGAGCAGCAACTGCGCTGCCGCGAGTTCTGCCAACGCCGCGGCTACCACATCGTCGCTGAATACGTCGAGGTCGAGTCCGCCAAGAACATCGCAGACCGCCCCCAGTTCCAGCGCATGATCGCCGATGCCCGCGCTGGACGCTTCCGCGTCATTGTCTGCCACAAACTTGACCGCTTCAGCCGCGATGTGGTCGACGGGCTGACCGTACTCAAAGACCTCACCCAGTATGGCGTCGCCTTCACCAGCGCCAGCGAGGAGTTCGACTTCACCACGCCCGTGGGTGAGATGGTGCTGACGCTGCTGCTGGCGTTCGCCCGCTGGTATCGGCGCAACCTGATCGCCGAGACCACTAAGGGCAAGCAGGGGCGCGCGCGCAAGGGCATGACCAACGCCAGCGTATTGCCGTTTGGCTACAAGCGGGACGAGAGCGGGCAACCTGTGCCCAGCGAGGACGCGCCAGTTGTGCGCGAGATGTTCGAGCGCTATTCCACCGGCTTATTCACCGACCTGCAGATTGCCGAGTGGCTAAACGGTCTGGGCAAGACCACCAACGGCGTTTGGGGCAAGCGCCCCTTCTCGCGTGACACCGTGCGTGCAATGCTGCTCAACCCGTTCTACGCGGGCTGGGTGGTGTATCGCGGGCTGAGCGACCGCGAGAACGCACGGCGCGAGCGGATGCGGCAGAGCAAGCGCGCAGTCAAGCTTATCCCAGGGCAACACGAGCCGATCATCTCCCGCGAGCTGTATGAGCGTTGTCAAGCGATTCGCGGGCTTCGCCGGCGTGCGGCTGGACGCCCTGCAGCGGGAGATCGGGTGTATCTGCTATCGCGCTTGGCGCAGTGCGCGCACTGTGGCGGATTGCTGCGGGCAACTCGGGTTGGGCGAGAGGAGGGCTATCGCTGCACCACACGCGAGCGCGGGCTCACCTGCTCAGCCCAGCGGACTCACATCTCCCAAAGTGCGCTACTGCCTGACCTCAGCGCGATCATGGCGCAGCTTCAGCTTCCCGAGGGGGTCAAAGCGGAGGTTCTGCGGATACTGGAGGCGAGCGACCCTGCAGCGGAGACCAGCCGCAAGCGTGAGCGGCTGGAGGGCGAGCTAAGGCGGCTCAATCGGATGTATCAGGCGGGCACGGTTGACGACGACTACTTCGACCGCGAGGCAGCGCGGATCAAAGCTGAGCTAGCGGCTACGGAAGTGCAGGTGCAGCCGTTTGATCTTCGGGCAGCGGCTGAGATGCTGAGCGACATGGCGCAATTGTGGCAACGCGCGTCCAGAGGTGAGCAAGCCGAGATTGTGCGCGCGCTGCTTGAGCGCGTAGAGGTTGACCTTGATCGGCGGCAAGTGGTCGGCTTTGTGCCGAAAGAAGAATACCGCTCGTTGTTCCGAGCGGTATTCGCTAATTTCGGAAGCGACGGGATTCGAACCCGCGGTCTCTGCCTTGACAGGGCAGCGTGTTAGGCCTCTACACCACGCCTCCAGGCTCAAATTGAGCGACGCGAAATATACCATATCTCCGTCTTTTGCTTGCGCTTCATCCACATCAAGCTTAAGCGCCACACCAGAGAGATGGTTTGGACAAAGGACATTACAGGCTCCTGCATTGCCCTCTGCGCGATCTCCGGCCGTGGAAGATCGGTATCCGCTCCATCGCCTCTTTGCCCCGCGCCGTCGCCGATTTCAACTTTCAACATACGTTCAGCAAAATCTGGTGACATTGAGGGCTATGAAGACCGTTCTACCGTGCGCGCTATTGGCGACGACACTATTCCTCGCGGCATGCACTCCTCTTGCGCCTGTGCCGACGCCGGAGCCGACCTTTGCTCCGCGCGCGATCCGTGTGGATTATCCGATCACGCCGCCTGACG
>JANWZM010000124.1 GCA_025054635.1 Thermoflexales bacterium | reverse complement strand
CACGCCAATCGCACGCGCTGCAGTCGCTGCTGGCGCCGACGGACTAATCGTCGAAGTGCACCCTGACCCCACCAAAGCAGTGAGCGACGGGGCGCAGACGCTCACTCCGGAGAACTACCGCTTGCTGTTTGAGCAAGTTCGGCGCGTCGCTGCTGCAGTTGACCGAACGGTTTGAAGCGCCGCCCGATGGATCGCAGCTTGTGCATTGTCGGTCTCGGCTTGATGGGCGGCTCGCTGGCGCTGGCGCTGCGCGCGCGCGGCTACACGGGAACAATCCTGGGCGTCTCGCGCAGTGCAGAGACGCTGCACCAGGCGCAGGCACGCGGCTTGGTTGACGCTGCAGGACACGACCTCAAGCTGTGCGCTGAAGCAGAGCTCGTCGTGCTGTGCACCCCCGTGCGAACGGTGATTGCCCAACTCGAGCAGCTCGCTGCCATTTGCAAGGATGGCGCTGTAATCACCGACATGGGCAGCACCAAAGCGGCAATCGTCGGCGCGATGAATGCACTGCCAGCACGGCTGCGCGCGGTCGGCTCTCATCCGATGTGCGGAAAGGAGCTTTCCGGCTTGTCGGCAGCAGAGCCAGACTTGTATGTTGGCGCGCCTTGGCTGATCACGCGCACAACGCGCACGGATGACGAGGCGCTGGCAACTGTGCGCGAGCTAGCGCACCGCGTCGGCGCAGTCCCGCACGAGCTGGACGCAGCACGCCATGATGCGTTGCTTGCCTTCGCCAGCCATCTGCCCTACGCTGTGGCTGTCGGGCTTGTCACTGCGATGGATCAATTCAGCCTGAGCCAACCTGAGGTGTGGGGAGTGACCGCAGGCGGCTTTCGCGATACTTCTCGGGTCGCTGCTAGCGACGTGAGCATGTGGTTGGACATCCTGCTCACCAACGCTAATGCTGTGCTTGGTGCTGTGCGCGACTTTCAGTTTGCCTTGGATCAGTTCACTGCGCTGCTGGAGCGCCGCGACGAGGAGGGCTTGCGCGCCTTTCTCGCTGCTGCAGCAAGCGCGCGCAGAGCACACTTCACATGAGCCGCTCAATCCTCCCCGCGCGCGCTTTGCGCGGCAGCCTGCGACCGCCGAGTGACCGCAGCATCACCATTCGTGCAGCCTTGTTGGCAAGCATCGCACACGGCAAGAGCGCTATCCGCGCGCCTTTGCACAGCGATGACACCGAAGCTGCGCTGAGCTGCCTGGCACGCCTCGGCGTGCCGATAGCTGAACATGACAGCGGGTTGTGTATCCAGGGTCGCGGCTTACACGGCCTGAATGCGCCAGCTCAGCCGTTGTTCTGCAATGCCTCGGGCACAACGATCCGTTTGATGGCAGGGTTAATGGCAGGGCAACGCTTCGACACCACCTTGGACGGCAACGAGCAGTTGCGCCGCCGCCCAATGCGGCGGGTGACTGAGCCGCTGCAGCAGATGGGCGCGCGGGTCGAAGACACGAATGGATGTGCGCCGCTGCATGTGCGCGCAGCCCAAGCCCCGCTGAGCGGGATTGACTACACCTTGCCGATCGCTAGCGCCCAGGTCAAAAGCGCGCTGCTGCTGGCTGGGTTGTATGCCGATTCGCCTGTCGTTGTCCGTGAGCCCGCCCCGACACGCGACCACACCGAGCGGCTGCTGCGCGGGCTTGGTGTGGAGGTAACCACCCAACCGCAGGGCGAAGGCATGCGGATCATGCTGACGCCTCCTGAACGACCGCTGCCTGCGTTCGAGTTGACGGTGCCAGCCGACTTCTCATCTGCAGCCTTCTTCATCGTCGCGGCTGCGTTGACGCCCGGCAGCGCCGTACGCTTAACCGAAGTCGGGCTGAACCCAACCCGCACAGGGTTGCTGGACATTCTCAAGGCGATGGGCGCGCAGTTCACGGTCGAAGCAATTGGCGAAGCGTGCGGCGAACCCATCGGCACAGTTGAGGTGCGCGCGAGCGAGCTGCGCGGCGTTGAGGTCGGTGGCGCATTGATCCCGCGCGCGATTGACGAGCTGCCGATCCTCGCCGTGGCTGCGACCCAGGCGCACGGCGTCACGGTCGTCCGCAACGCAGAGGAGCTGCGCGTCAAGGAGAGCAACCGCTTGGAGGGCTTTCTCGCCGAGCTGCGCAAACTTGGCGCGCGCGCTGAGCCGACCGCAGACGGTTTCGTCGTGGAAGGCCCAACGCCGCTGCACGGTGCAACCGTAGATGGGCTGAACGATCACCGCGTGGCGATGTCGCTAGCAGTCGCTGCACTCGTTGCCGACCGCCAGACCACCCTTCTCGGCGCAGAATGCGTGGCGAAGACCTACCCCCACTTCTTCGAGGACCTAGTAATGTTGCGCGCTGAGAGGATGTCTTACAATTCGGTGTAAAGGAGAACAGAGCCATGTCGGAGCGCAAGCGTTACCCAACCGACCTCACTGACACGCAGTGGGCATTCATCGAGCCACATCTCCCTAGGCGCGCCTCTCCACGCGGTCGCAAGCGCATCCACTCGCCCCGCCAGATCCTCAACGCCATCCTCTACGTGCTGCGCACAGGCTGTTCATGGCGTATGCTGCCGCACGACTTCCCCGCGTGGAAGACGGTGTATCACTACTTTCGTCGCTGGCGCAGAGATGGCACATGGGAGCGGCTAAACGCGGC
>JANWZM010000080.1 GCA_025054635.1 Thermoflexales bacterium | reverse complement strand
ATGATTCAACACGATGCTAAGGTTTCTCACTGCCGGCGAGTCGCACGGCCCTTCACTCACTGCCATCCTGGAAGGCATGCCTGCGGGTCTGCCACTCTCCTCTGCTGACATTGACCGAGACCTCGCGCGTCGCCAGCGTGGCTATGGCAGCGGCGGGCGCATGAAAATCGAGCGTGACCATGCTCGCATTACCAGCGGCGTAATGAACGGCAAGACGACGGGTGCACCGATTGCCCTTGTCGTCGAGAATTTGGACTACGCTAAGTGGCGCGACCGCGACATTGAGCCGATGACCATCCCGCGCCCTGGACACGCCGACTTAACTGGTGCGGTGAAATACGGCTACCGCGAGCTACGCTTGGCGCTGGAGCGCGCCTCTGCCCGCGAAACGACGATGCGCGTTGCTGTCGGCGCGATCTGTCGTGCCTTCCTGCGCCAATTTGGCATCGAGGTCGGCGGCTACGTGCTGAGCATCGGTGAGGTATGCGTGCCTAATCACACCAACGAAGTGGACGCGGCAATCTACCGCGCGCGGTTCGCACAGGCAGAGGCTGACGAAGTGCGTTGTTATCACCCGCCGACGGCTGAACAGATGCGCAGTTGCATCCGCGCCATCATGGATGCGCGCGACACCCTTGGCGGCGTGATCGAGGTTGTCGCGCTTGAACTGCCGCCGGGCTTGGGCAGTCATGTGCACTGGGATCGGCGATTGAGCGCACGGCTGGCAGCCGCCGTGATGAGCGTGCACGCGGTCAAAGGCGTGGAGATCGGCGATGGCTTTGCTGAGGCAGCCCGTGTCGGCACACAGGCACAAGACCCCCTGTATGTCGAGGACGGCGTCATCCGCCATCGGTCGAACCACGCTGGTGGATTGGAAGGTGGCATCACGAATGGCGCACCGCTGGTGATCCGCGCTGCGCTCAAGCCAATCGCCACGACCCTGAATCCGCTGGACTCCGTTGATCTCGCCACAGGGCAAGCCGTGAAGACAAAGTACGAGCGCAGCGACTTCTGCCAAGTGCCGCGCGCTGTGCCAATTATCGAAGCGATGGTGTGCTTTGTCTTGGCTGACGCCCTAATCGAGAAGCTCGGCGGTGATTCGCTTGAGGAGATGCTGCCGCGATTCCACGCGCTGCGTCGGCTCACTCTGGACGCGCTGCCGATGGACAATCAGCCTTGGCGGTTCGGGTATGAGTGACGCCTGCGCTAAATGCCGGCCGACGGCTGCCCGCGCCGCCGCAGCCAGCCCAACAAACTAGACAAGCGTCTCTTTTGCCTGGGCTTGCTCTCCTCGCCTTGTTGCTTGCGCTGACCGTCCAGCCGCTCGTTGACCTCGCGTAGGATAGCTTCTACGCGCGCGTGTAGGCTGCCCTCTGGGAATCGCCCATCTGCCCCACGCTCGCCGGCTGGCATCTTGAACATCAGCTCGATCAGGTCGTTGATGTGGTCGACTGCGAACAAGTGGAATCTGCCCTCTGCCACTGCCTGAACGACATCCTCGCGGAGCATCAAGTCCTCGACGTTGGCAGTGGGGATGACCACACCTTGGTCTCTCGTCAAACCGCGTGCCTTGCAGATGTCGAAGAAGCCTTCAATCTTCGTGTTGACTGAGCCAACGCGGCGCACGTTGCCGAGCTGGTCAAGCGTGCCTGTGATTGCAAGCGACTGAGGCACAGGCAGCCCTGTCACGACAGAGAGCAAGGCGATGATCATCGCGCACGATGCGCTGTCACCCTCATGGCTTGCATAGCTTTGCTCGAAGACGATGTTTGCTGACAGCACGAGCGACTGCTCGACAGAGTACAAGCCACTCAGATAACTCTTGATGATCGCCAGCCCCTTATCGTGGGTCTTGTCGGTCAGCCCAATCTCGCGGTCAATGTCCGTGATGCCCTCGCGGGTGAGGTAACTGCGCGCAGTGATCCGCACAGGCATGCCGAAGGCATACTCCTCAAGGTCGTATACCGAAAGCCCGTTCACCTGACCACAGGCGCTGCCGCTGGTTGCGATGAAATGCCGTCCGCGCAGCACCTGTTCGCGCGTTGACTCCTCGTAGTGGCTGAAGCGCTGATGGCGTTGAGTCAAGGCTGTTTTGACGTCCGCTGCCGTCACAAGTTTGCGTCCGTTCCGAACAGCGAAAAAGCTCGCCTCGCGGGCCAGATCAGCGACTTCAGCAAATCGCGTGGAGAGCTTTTGCTGGTCTTCTGCAAGACGTGAGCCGTGCTCGATGATGGCAGCGACGCCACTGCGGTCGAACGGCAGGATGCCTTCGTCTTCATGCCGACGCCGCAAAAAGAGCGCGTAGGCATGTTCGTTCTCTGGTGTGCGCGGCATGGTGTCGCTGAACTCAGCGTAAGCCTTGAACAAGTCACAGAAGTCCTCGTCGTAGCGCATCGTCCAATATTCCCCAAGCCGCCCAATCAGGATCACTTTGACGTTGAGCGGAATCGGTTGCGGCTCAGGTAGGACAACTCCAGCCTGCGCCAGGAAGGGCGCGCCTGTGTCGCGGATGACGACAGTACGTCGCAGCAAGCTGCGCTTGAGCGCTTGCCAAGACTCAGGTGCGTCCAGCAAGTGCCGCGCGCGCAAGATGAGGTAGCCGCCGTTGGCGCGGTGCAGAGCACCTGGACGTAGCGACAAGTGCGCGCTCCACAAGGCTGGCATACCCTCCGCGGTGGGCGGGAGGCTTGGCTCAATTCGCCCAGTCAGGGAAGCGGGCGTTGGGTCGTCTTCGACAAGGACTGGCGGGCGGTCAAGTGCGCTGTTGTCAACGAAGACATTGACGCGGTAGCGATTGAAGAGGGCTTGGCGCTGAGCCGTAAGCGCTTCGTCGTTGCCTGGCTTCAGCCAGCGAAGATGGGCGATCAAGTCGTCGAGCGCTGCTTGAAGGTAGGCGCGCAATGCAGGTTGGTCCTCTGGCTCAGCCAATGCCTCGACTTGGTTGAGAACCTCTTGAAACAGGTCCGTTAAGACGGCGCGGGCAAGTTGCTCGTCGAGTTGCTCTAAGGCTTGTCTCGCTTGCTGCTCGACCTGGCGCATCTCGCGCGCGGCGAGCTGAAGCGCGCTTTCAATTTGCGTCTCCCTGCTGGGCTGAGGAAGCTGTGCTGTCTGCGGCACGATTTGCAAGCCACTGGGTGCAGCAGCAAGTTCAAAGCCGAGAGTGCGCGCTTGCGCTTGAAGGCGCGTAAGGAGTGCCTCTTGGGCTTGCTGCACACGCGCGGCGATTTCCCCGGCTGCCTGCTGATAAGCAGGCGCCTCGAAGGCACGCTGCAGGCGCATCAGCACCTGTTCAATCAGCGCGTCTACAAGCGCTGCGAGGCGACGTGCCTGTCCCTGTCGGAGGCGCAAGGGCATCGGGCGCAGGGGATCGGCGAAGTTGCTCACATAAACCCAATCGGCTGGTGCTGTGTTGCCCTGGGTAATTCGTTGGAGATGACGTTCGATTGCCGTGGCGCGCCCGCTGCCAATTGGCCCAGCGACAAATAGGTTGTATCCTGGCGCAGCAATCCCGATGCCAAACGCGATAGCCTCAACACCGCGCGGTTGACCGAAGATGTCGTCGCTGAGCGGAAGGTCAGCTGTCGTCTCAAACGCTAGGGAATCAGCGTTGCAGCGTCGCCGAGCTTGATCCGCGCTCAAACGGTGAACTGGCATCCCCTCAAGCGGGCTGTGTCTTCGCCAGATTCATCGGCATGATCAGGTGCAGAAACTGGTCATCACCTACAGCGCGGATGACAGCGGGGCTTGTTGCGCCCGTGGTCTCCAAGGCAACTTGCGGCGCGTCAATCACGCTGAGCACCTCGATCAGGTAGCGCACGTTAAAGCCAATCTCCAGGGCGTTTCCACTGATCAGCGCTTCAAGCTGAATCAAGTTTTCGCCAGTCTGGTCGGCGCGCGCAGCGACGAGGAGTTGACCAGGCAGGGGATCCTCGCCAGGCTTGATCGTCAATCGGACAGCATCTGCAGATTCGCGGGCGAAGATGCTTGCCTGGCGGCAGGCTTTCAGGAACTCTGCAGTGTTGACCACAGTGCGCGTGTCGTACTTGCGCGGGATGATAGATTCATACTGCGGGAACTTGTGCTCAATTAGTTGAGCGACGACATCAATGTTCTCACCGTGAAAGATCACTTGGTTGTGCGACGGCGTGAAGCTGACTGCGACAGGCTTCTCCTGGTCGCCAAGCACACGCGCAACCTCCGTGACGGCGCGCGCTGGAATGAGCAGTGGCGGCGCGTTCTCCGGCAGCGTCGCTTGGTCTTTCAACGTGCTGCTGCGCAAACTCAGACGAAAGCCGTCGGTTGCGACCATGGTGACACGGCTGTCTTCAATCTTGGTCAGCACCCCTGTCAGGCTAGGACGATTCTCATCGGTTGAGGCGGCAAAGCTGACTTGGCTGACCAGCTTTTTGAGCGCCCCTGCCTCGATGAACGCCATAGCCGCGTCGGGAGCAAAGGAAGGGATGATGGGGAACTCCTGCGCGTCAACGCCTTTGAGGTTGGCGTCAGTGCGCCCGCTGCGGATGTGCAACGACTGTGTGCGCACGTTGACCTCCAGGTCAATTTTGTCTGGCGGCAGCAGGGCAATCAAGTCCGTGAACGTGCGCGCAGGAACGGTGATCGCGCCCTCGCCTTCGACCTTCGCGCCGATCCAGCAAGTGATCCCTGTCTCCAGGTTTGTCGCTGCGACTTTCAACCGACCGTTATCTGTCGCGAGCAGCACATGCGTTAGGATCGGGTAAGTCGTTGATCGCGAGGCAACGGCACGACCGACGACGTTGAGCGCACGAGCAAGGTTCTCCTGCAAGCAGGATACTTTCATGGGTCTCTCTGGAGTTGCGGAATTAGAGTGCCGCGTAGCGAGCCCAGATTATAGATGCCTATGAAGCTGTCACCGCCTCAGGAGGATGACCGACTCCAGCGAAGCCTTGTCGCCTTGCTCGCAGCTTAACTGAAATTGCCTGGGGTAGCACTGTAAACTACGCCGTCAAGCAGTCTCTACAGACCCATGGACGCTCACAAGCAAGAAGCACAGTCCCTCTCCCGACGCTCTATCCTGAAGCTTGGCGCAGCCATAGCGGTCGGCGCGCCTCTAGCTTGGTTCAGCCGCAGGCATCCATCGCTGGCTCAGACTGAGCCTGTGCCGCAGCCAGCGCGTCGAGCCTTCGGGCGCGTGATCGTGCCCCGTTGGCAGGTGCGCGAGCTACCCTCGATCAAGGCGCCCGTAGTTCGCCAAATGGCGCGCAATGAGGTGATCCCGATCTTGGGTCAGATCGAGAGCGACGAAAGCCCAGCGCCCTACAACAAAATCTGGTATCGCACGGTTGGTGGCTGGACGCACTCGGCGCAAGTGCAACCCTGCGACAACAACGCCGAGAATGCACCGCTCACCCAGATTGACAAAGACGCTGTTATCTGGGGCGAACTTACCGTGCCCCTCAGCGCCGCGCGCGTCCGTCCTGACCCAAAAGCACGCGCGCCTTGGACGCACTACTTTGGCACGACGCACCAGATCCTTGAGGTCGCCGAGGGAGCTGACAAAGAGTTGTGGTACCGTGTCAGCGACGGCATCCAGCGCAACCTGTGGGTGCTGGCAAGGCACATCCGGATTATTCCGCCTGAGGAATTCGCGCCGCTATCCCCTCACGTGCCAGCAGAGTTGAAGCGAGTGGAAGTGGATCTGAGGGCACAGCGGGTGTATGCCTATGAGGACGACAGGCTTGTGTTCGAGGCGCGCTGCGCCACAGGCGCAAGCTTCCGCCAGCCTGACGGCACGATCAAAAGCTTCAGGACAACGCCGGGGACGCACCGTATCTTCGCCAAGACCCCTTCACAGCGCATGTTCGATGGCGTTGGCGAAGGTCAGCCGCGCACTTACGACCTACCAGGAATCGCCTGGGTCTCCTACTTCACAGCAAGTGGCATCTCGTTTCACGGCACATACTGGCACAACGACTACGGCAAGCCGCGCAGCCATGGCTGCGTCAACCTGTTGCCTGAGGACGCGCAGTGGATCTACCGTTGGACACTGCCTGCGACGCCCTACGAGCAGCGCTGGACAAGAGCTGCGCGGCGCGAGGAGGGGACGGTTGTGCGCGTGTTTTGAGGCTGGCGCAAGCCAACCACTGTTGCAGATGCCGTCTGGGGTGGGTTGTGCGCGCAGGCGGCACGCAGGACGCGCCCTGCAGGTCACACGCTGAACAAGAAATGCATGATGTCGCCGTCCTGCACGATGTATTCCTTGCCTTCAACGCGCAACCTGCCTGCAGCGCGAATCGCGCTTTCTGTCTTGTAGGTGCGTAAGTCGTCAAGGGTATAGACCTCGGCGCGGATGAAACCGCGCTCGAAGTCGGAATGGATCACGCCAGCCGCCTGTGGCGCGCGCGCGCCAATCGGAATTGTCCAGGCGCGCACCTCTTTCGGTCCAGCAGTGAAAAACGAATGCAAGCCGAGTAGGCGATACGTCGCTCGGGAAAGCCGAGCTAAGCCTGACTCTTGCAGCCCAAGGCTGGCGAGGAACTCGCGGCGCTCCGCCTCGTCTTCTAACGCGGCAATGTCTGCCTCGATTGCACCAGAGATCACCACCATTTCGCCGCCGTGTGCTGCCACCCACTCGCGCAGGCGCGCGACGTGTGGGTTGTGCTCGCCGAGCGGATCAGCCTCGTCCACGTTGGCGACGTAGAGCATCGGCTTGGCAGTAATAAAGCCGAGCGAGCGCGCCAGCTTCTGTGCTGCCGCGTCCATGCCCTCCAGCGCCTTGCGCGAGGGCTTGCCCTCGCGCAGCAAAGCAACCATCGGCTCGAGAACAGCGACGCGCTGGATCGCCTCAGGGTCGCGCTGCGTGGCTGCGCGCTTGTTCTTCTCCAACTGCCGCTCGGCGCTCTCGAGGTCTGCCAGCACTAGTTCGAGCTCGATGACCTCCACATCGCGCACAGGGTCAACCGAGCCATCCACATGTACGACGTCAGGGTTATCGAAGCAGCGCACGATGTGCAGGATGGCATCAACGGTGCGGATATGCCCTAGGAACTGATTGCCTAATCCCTGTCCTTGCGAAGCCCCTTTGACCAGCCCAGCGATGTCAACAACTTCAATCGTGGCAGGAACGATGCGCTCAGTCTTGACGTAGCGCGCGATCTCTTCTAGACGCGGGTCGGGGACGGGGACGATGCCTGTGTTTGGCTCAATCGTTGCAAACGGGTAGTTCGCAGCCAATGCGTTTGCGGAGGTAAGTGCATTGAAGATCGTTGACTTGCCGACGTTCGGCAAGCCGACAATCCCAGCGGACAGTCCCATGCCTGGCTGCGAAGGATAGCACACAGATCCGCCGATTCACTGCTGGGGAGCAGAGCTGGCTATCGCAAGGCACACCGTCAAGGGACAGCTCTGCGGTCACAGGGGAAGCAGCGACTTCACCCACCGAAGCCAAGTTCGCTACTCTTGCTGAGTGAAATCTACGCGGGATGTGTTGCCCTGCCCTCGCTCCCGTGACTCCTTTCTTCTTCGGCTTCGGAAAGGGGATGGAAGGAAAGGGCAGAGCAAGCGCCTTTACCACGTGTTTAGGTCTAGCCACACCTTTCCCACTGCTCATGAGAATGCACGCCTGCACACAGCAAGGCGCACGAAGTGCCCTACGGAGGGCACGTCGCGTGTCTCATCACAAGGCTTGCACCTGCTGCGTCGAGCAGAGCAGCCCTCAAAGTCCCCTCTCAGCGTACTCAGTGATGAGCCAACGCCCTTGCTGCCTCTGCACAACAATCCGAACAGGTGTCTTGATGCCGCCCTCTCCGCGGCTTGCCTCGACACTGGTGACTTCTACCTTGAAGCCCTCGACAACGAAGCTGTCAGGCGATTCTCTTCTCAACGAGGTAATCTCGATTCGAGCCGGCCACGGGCTGGAAACGAGCCTCCCTGGTGCCTTCGATGTGTCGCTTGTCCACTGCTCAATGAGGTCTGGGGCGACGAGGTCTCCCAGCTTTTGCCTGACTTGCTGCGCTGCCTCTGGTGACGTGAGCCAGACATCTTGAAGCCGCTGCCCAAACTGCTCCACGAGCGCTCTGGCTGCCGCTTCATCTGCCTGCTGATGGAAGCTCAACCTAGTGGATGGGATGCCTGTCGGCACGGTGCAAGCTGCTACTAGAGAGACGGCACAGAGCAGGAAAGTCAACACTGGACGGTTCATAGCCGATCACAAGACTCTCGATAGCTGCACTTAGGAGGACAAGCAGTGCTCATCCGCCCACCCGCCGCGCACCGGCGAGAACCTGCTCAGCCGCGTTGCGGCAGGCATTCCACTGGCTTGGGTTTGTCGGCGGCAGGAGCAACACGCCCTCGCCATTCAAGTAGCCCAGGTTGGTCGGGCGAATGTAACGATATACAGCGAACTGAACGCGGCTTTGAGCATCGCGGTAAGTAGTGCGAACCATCTGGCGTGTGCTGCGCGTGAGGCGCTCCTCACGCTTAGTCCAATCCACTGGGATGCCGCGCCCAACATTTTGCGCCAGCGCACAGCCTGGGAAGGACTTGCTCACGAGCTGGTTGTATGCAGAGTCAATTTGCCATTGGCGTCCATCGAAGGGAAGCAGCACGCTCGGCACAATCTCCCAATCGCCGCGCTGTGCAACCGCATGCGATGAAAACAGAAGTGCCCCTATCAGGGCGAGGGTAGCAGTTATCTTTAGGTATCTCATGGTTGCAACCTCCTTATCACTCGTATCATATTCGCTGATAGCAGTAAGGCGTGGTGCGCACCTTGCAGCCCGCTTAAAGGTCGTTCGAAAGCTGCGCGGCTAGGTCAGGGAGCGGCTAAACAAAAGTTGATACGAAGTCTCGAGGATAGAGGCGATACCTCGGATGCTTGCGCCACGAGTCGGCCTGATTCCAGCAACGCGCAAACATTTTCCACGCCTTAAAGCTCCGCCCTCCGCGTGAAACACCGCGGCTGCCGACCCAGTCGCTTCAAGGAGTGCCTCAGCTCAGCGTTGTTCCCCCTCCTTGACCCAATTCGCTGCGGTCTGATGGTTGATGTTGAGTGTCTGCGCGATGCTGCGCTTGCTGTGTCCATTGACGGCGAGGACGAGGGCTTGTTGGCGCAGCTCTGGGGGGTAGCCGCGCGGTTTTGGGTTAGGTGTGTGGAAGCGGTAGCGATCCTTGCATTGGTAGCGCGGCGTATTACTGTCGTCGTTCTTGCCGTATCTGGTGAGATGAGGGCTGTTGCAGTGTGTATAGTTAACTCTCTGGATTACGGTCACTCCCCCTACCCGCTCTCCCTGCGAATCGCATTTATAATCGAAGGCTCGCTGCGCCCCACACAGGCGCGAACACAAGTTGAGGCTCTCACCCATCGGGACGCTTGCGTCTCAGCACCGTCAGCCGGTGGGTATCCAAGCAGAGGTAAGCCATGTATGCAGTTGTCGAAGTAGGCGGGCGGCAGTATCGCGTCTCGCCGGGTGATGAAATCTACGTTGAGAAGCTGGATGCTGAGGCAGGCAGTGAGGTGCGCTTGCCGACGCTGCTGGTGTCTGACGAAAGCGGCGTCACCGTTGGCAAGCCTCATGTCGAAGGGCGCGAGATCACTGCGCACGTATTGGGCAACGAGAAGGGCGACAAGCTCATCGTGTTCAAGTACTTGCCGAAGAAGCGGCATCGCCGCAAAGTTGGTCACCGCCAGACTTACACCCGATTGAAGATCGTTGGCTTCGCGCAAACGGAGGTGAGCAATGGCACATAAGAAAGGCGGTAGCTCTACCGTCAACGGGCGAGACAGCATCTCCAAGCGCCTAGGCGTCAAGCGCTTCGGAGGTCAGTTCGTGTTGGCAGGGAACATCCTGGTGCGCCAGCGCGGCACGCGCATCAAGCCCGGCGCAAATGTCGGGGTGGGAAAGGACTACACCCTGTTCGCAACGGCAGACGGGATCGTTGTGTTCGACTCGCTCCCAAATGGGCGTAAGCGCGTCAACGTTGTGCCCGTAGCTCTCGCTGAACCCGCACAGGAGGTCGCTGCATGAAGAAGGACATTCATCCACGTTACTATCCAGAGGCAAAAATTTACGTTGGCGGCGTGTTCGTCGGCACAGTCGGCTCCACGCGCCCTGAGCTCCACTTGGACGTCTGGTCAGGCAACCATCCTTTCTTCACCGGCGAGCAGCGCATCATTGACACAGAAGGGCAGGTGGATCGCTTCCAAAAGCGCCTGGAGCGCAAGGTAGACAATCTAGTGGACAAGGCGGAGAAGCAACGCCGCCGCCGCGCTAAGCGCCAGATCGCTGAAATCGTTGACGAAGAACCTGCCGAGACTCCTGCACAAGGCGAGGCGGAATCTTGAAGCTTTGATTAGCTCGCTTAAGCCCTCTTGCGTGCGACCCGCAGGAGGGCTTCTTTGTTTCACGAGGGGCATCCACGCGCGACCTGTCCCGCGTCAGCAGATGTAGCGCGTCACCTCCCGTGCGCCAGCGCATCTAAGTGTGTGGTAGAGATGAGTGCGACGATGAGCAACCCTACTCAACCGCGCGTCGTCATCTTTACAACGCCGACGTGCGCGTTTTGCCATGCGGCAAAGGCATACTTCCGCCAGAAAGGCATCCGCTTCACCGAGGTTGACGTCAGCCGCGATCCGGCTGCCGCGCGCGACATGGTGCGCCGCTCTGGTCAGCAGGGCGTGCCAGTGATTGACATCGGCGGTCAGATTGTGGTTGGCTTCGACAAGGCGCGCATCAACGCGCTGCTTGGCATCAAGTCTTAGACAGAGGCACAGAGGAGTGAGGAACTATGGCAGAAGAGAAGAACAACGCAACCCAGACAGCCACTGAGGTCAAGATTCAGCCTTTAGGTACGCGCGTGCTCATCCGTCCTGTCGAGCAGGAGATGCGCACGCCAGCAGGGATCATCCTGCCTGAGACCGCCAAGGAGAAGCCGCAGGTCGGTGTCGTTGTCGCTGTCGGTGACTCCGAGGAGATCAAGGTCAAGGTCAACGACAAGGTGCTCTACGCTAAGTACAGCGGCACGGAGTTTCGCCACAACGGCGTGGAGTATCTGGTCATGGACAGCAACGACCTGCTGGCGATCATCCGCGACTAGGGCATGGCAGATAGCCTAGAGCTTGCCTTTGCTCTCAACAATGCCGCGCCCGAGCAGATCTGGGACGTCATTGTCGTCGGCGGCGGGCCAGCCGGCGCTACTGCAGCGCTGTACCTGGCTCGCGCCGACCTCAAGACGCTGGTGATCGACAGAGGCTTGACCGCAGGCGCGCTCGGCTTGACCGGGCGTATCGCCAATTACCCTGGCGTCCCCGAAGAAATCAGCGGCGCAGAGTTGCTCTACCGTATGCGCCAACAGGCGGAACGCTTTGGTGCCACCTTTCTGCAGGACAAAGTCCAGTCGGTTGACTTGGAGTCCGATCCGAAATTGGTCTTCGCCAACACAGGCACCTACTCAGCGCGCGTCGCGGTCATCGCAACTGGCTCAATGGGGCGCAGTCAGCGCGTGAAGGGCGAGGACGAGCTGCTTGGGCGTGGTGTGTCCTACTGCGCGACATGCGATGGGGCGTTCTTCCGCGGTCAAGAGGTCGCTGTCGCAGGCAACACCGACGAGGCGATCGAGGAAGCCTTATTCCTCACCCGCTTCGCCAGCCGCGTGCACTTCCTTTGTCCGACGCCACAGCTCAAGGCGCCTGAGCATCTAGTGCATGAGCTAACTGCCCAACCCAACGTCAAGTTGTACCTGGGCGCAACTTTGAGAGAAATCCTCGGCACAGACCAGGTCACTGGCGTGCGCGTCAACCTGCGCAGCGAGGGTGAAATCGTCCTGCCTGTGAGCGGCGTGTTTGTGTATCTGCAGGGCGGACGCCCGATCACTGACTTCCTCGGTGGGCAGCTTCCCCTGAGTGAGACTGGCTGCCTGCAGGTTGACGCGGAGTTCCGCACAGCGCTGCCGGGCGTGTATGCCGTTGGCGACGTGCTGTGCAACCACATCAAGCAGGCAGTTGTCGCTGCGGCTGAGGGCGCAAGCGCCGCCATGTCCATCGAGAAAGTGCTGCGCAGGCGGAAGCAAATCGCGGTGGACTGGTCGAAGTGACAAATACACCTGCCGCCCCTTCGCTGACAGCACTGCTCCAAGCGCGCATCGCCGAAGCCGAGCGCGCGTTCGTTGAGCAGATGGGGGGTGCGACCGCCTGCCAACTCCACAAAGACGGGCGCGTGAGCGGTAGCATGAAATACGCTGAGGGGCAGTTCGTTGCCCTCTGCGACTTGCGCTGCCGACTCAACGCGCTCTCCCCGGCGCCCGACTTGACATGTGCTCAGGAGGCGCTCAACCAGGAAGAGGCGCGCTGGCAAGCAGCGCTGCAGCACCATCAAGGGCGCTCCGCGCTAAGCTGGACGGCGTATTGCCAAGGAGGCGTGGATGCGCTCAGAGCGTTTCGCGAGGCGCTGACGGGAGTTAGACCATGAGTTTGCTTGATGACCGCACCCGCCAGGAGGTGCAAAAGGCGCTGACGGCTATGACCGAGCCGGTCAAGCTTGTGCTGTTCACGCAAGGCGAGTTTGGTTCGTTGGAGTGCGAATATTGTCGCGAGACGCGCCAGCTTGCTGAGGAAGTCGCGGCTCTGTCCGACAAGCTCACGCTGGAGGTGCGCTACTTCTCCAAAGACATTGAGGCTGCGCAAGCGCTGGGTGTGGATAAGATTCCCGCTATCGCCGTGCTACGCGACGGCAAGGCGCCGCACGACTTCGGCGTGCGCTTGTTCGGCATTCCGTCGGGCTACGAGTTTGGCACGTTTGTCCAGTCCATCCTGCTAGTCAGCCACGCAAAGCATGATCTCAGCCCGCACACATTGGAGCAGTTAGCGCAACTCAAGCAGCCAGTGCACATTCAGGTCTTCGTCACGCCGACATGTCCGTACTGTCCGCGCGCGGTGCTATTGGCGTTCCGCTTGGCGGTTGCCAGCCCATTAGTGCGCGCCGACATGGTCGAGGCGATTGAGTTCCCGCACCTGTCCAGCCGTTACCAAGTGCACGGCGTGCCGCGCACGGTGATCAATGAGGTAATCCACATCGAGGGCGCTGTCCCTGAGGGGCTGCTGATGGAGGAGCTAATGCAGGTAAACGACGAGGCGCAAATGCAGCGGCTGCGGGAGCTGCACAGGTCAACTTGAATCGAGTAGAGCAGGCGGTAAGGCATGCCTAAAACTTCTAGGCTCTCTAGAGGATGTAGCTATTCACGGCCTGAAGTATTTGCGCGGCACATGATCTAGCACGATGCTCTCCAGCATTACCAGGTGCTTCAGGTTAATGAAGTAGTGGCACTCCCTAACCAACCTCTCGAAATCCCGTTTGCGCGCTAGCCACCCTCCACCGTCGGCGAAGTTAACAAACGCTCGGTTTTCCTTGTGTCTGCTGTTCGAAGTGCAGACATCCCTGTAGGCTGCCTCCATGTCGCGCGCTTTTGTGCTTTGCCCACTGCTGGTAGTCTCCTGGAAGGAACACATCACAATCACCCATGGATCTTCGAGGGTGGGTATGGCGAAATCAGCGTTGACGTTTACTAAGCGGGTCGTACCTCGCTCGAAGCTTACCCCGTGCTTCCTCTGAATGCCTTCAAGCTGTTCGCGCACGAGCGCTTCGACGCGGTAGCCCTTTCGCCCGCTGTAAGTGCCTGCGAGGGACTGCTTGTAGCGTACTCTCCGAGCAGTCAAAGGTGCAGAGAGGAAGGCATTCAGGTTCAGCGTTTCAAGGTAGTAGCGCGGGACGAGCGTTTGTAAGACAGGGTCGCGCGCGCCGTTAAGAAGTAGTCCAGCTACCTGGTCAGCGAGAGAGGGATCTGCTGCTACCCTCTGAGTGATTTGATCAATGTTCCACTCGCGATCCAGCGGCGCATTGATGCGACCTATCTGCCGCAGGACGGAAATGATGCGCATGAACTTCTCCTCGGAGAGCCCTATTTCCTTCAAGATAAGTTGCAGGCTGCCTTGCTGAGTGCGCAAAAGCTCGGCAAGCTGGTCTCGAGACAAGGTTTGTCCATCTGCAAGTCCGACTTGTCCAATCTGCTGGAGCAAGGCGTTCACCTCGCGGTCGATCTCATCTTCGAGGTTGTTGTCCACGAAGAAGATAGTGATCGAGCTCCAAGCTTCATCGAAGGTGAGCTTTCTGGCTTGCATGAGTGGAAGAAACGTTCGCGACGAGCTTCGCTGCTTTTAACGCCTTTCCCCAAGTGGGGAACGCGCGCTGGAATAGCTCGAGGTCGAATCGGCTGAGGCGGCGAACGTCCTCTGGCGTCGGCAGCCGACCGAGTTGCTCTGCGATCTGGCGCAGCTCTAGTTGAAGTGCGCGCTTGCTGTAGGGTTTGGGCAGGCGGCGCGTCGGCGCGCGAGGCACTTCGCCCCACACCTCAACCTGCTTCAGTTTCTCTCGCATCAGCGCGACGTAGTTTGGGTCAAGGTCAATTGCGATGTAGCGCCGCCCCAGCCGCGCAGCAGCAAGCGCGGTCGTGCCTGTGCCTGCCAGTGCATCCAGGACAAGGTCACCTGGGTTCGTGCTCAGGCGGATGATGCGCTCCATGAGTGCGTCAGGCAATTGACAGGGGTGATGGTCTCTGTCGCGGCGGTGCTTGATCCGGTGGATGTCCCACCAGATGTCGGTCAGCGGTTCTTTGTCGTCGTCACCGTGCGCCTTGCGCTGCCGGATGCAGCTTGCGCGCAGGCAGTAGCCTCGTGCATCGATTGGGCTAACCGCGTCGTAGTTGAACGTGAACCCGATCGGGCGTTTGGTGTAGAACAGCAGCGCATAGTGTGCGGGCATGATTTTGCCGCGCGGCTCAGACATGGCGTCCCAAACGATCCAGTTCTGGAAATACAGGTGGCGATTCAGAAAAGCCGCATGGTGCATTGCCCAGCGCGGCAAGTTGAGCAGGAAGAGCGAGCCGCTCGGCTTGAGCACACGGACGTACTCCGCCAGCCAAGACTCGCACCACTGCAGGTATGCCTGCTGCTCTAACTCGTCGTCGTATGTGGCGTAAGCCTTGTCCAGGTTGTAGGGCGGGTCAGCGAAGACCAAGTCAACCGACTCGTCTGGAAGCTTCGCCAGCACATGAGCGGCATCACCCTGGATGACGCAGCTCTGTGGCACGTCGCTGCACGCGTGCACTTGCGGGGTAGTCTCAGCTTGCAAAACGAGCGGAAGGTAGGGCTGCTGACTCTCAGCGCAGCACGGCATGTCAGTCTGCCCGATCCTCTCGATGGGACTGATCCATCCATCCAGACGAGCAGCATCGGCTGGTTGTCCAGTCGGCGAAACCATCGCCAGCAGCCGTTCGAGAGCTGGGCGCGATAGCCCGCTGTAGTTGTCCATCGGTGGCAGGTCGCGCCAGACATCGGAGATCGCTGTCCCCTCAGGGTGCATGAGATGGCTTTTGCCACCCCAGTCCTTTAGGTTCTTGCAGCAAGCGCGGCAAGCCTGATGCGGCACGCGCACTTTGGAGACTCGGAAAGCATCGCCCTTGACAAACATCAGCACACCTGCATGGGACGAGGGCAACAGACGAGTCCGCTGCAGGATGGACTCGACGGCGATCCAATACTTGAAGCGCAGGTGTCGCTCAGCATGCACGCCAATCTCAGGCAGATTCTCTGGCGTGCCTTGAACGAAGAGCATCCCCCCGGGGCGCAGCGCTCTGGCTGCGCCCTCGATGTGAGCTTTCCACACCTCTGGCTTGTCTCTTCCTGCTGCGAGCAGGATGAAATCAAGTGACGATTCTGGGATGCTCCGAAGCGCTGACACAAGTTGCTGATAGGTCAGGTGCTCTATCATCGTTGCGGCTGTGCTCCCTGCGCGGGCGAGCTGTATCGCACAGACGTGACGCCTCCACTATGGCACACATTATGGCGCGCGGAGCTGTTGAGAGTCGCTTCAGTGTCGTGCCCAAGGCTTGAGCAACCCTTCCGCCGCCTGCCAGTGCGCCATGACGATGCGCGCGACGCGGTCAAGCTCAGCGTCTAGCCGTTGGTCCCAGTCGTCGGTTTGGCTGCGCCAGCCGAGCAGCCCGAGCCACCAGCGCCGGTATGCGGTGTGTTTGAACAGGTCGTGTAGGTAAACCCCAATCACGTTGTCCTGCCGCCATCCTAACCCGTCCTCGATGTGCACGCTTGCGCGCGCGCCCGAGGTGGTGACGCCGTGATGGATTTCGTAGCCGCACACCGCGCCGACCTCGACGCAGTGCGCGCAGCGCTGCGCCGTGGTCTTGTTCGGCTTCATCTCGGTCACTACGTCGAGCAATCCAAGCCCGACGATGTCCCCGCTCTCGACGACGTGGGGGTCGCGCACGTGCTGACCGAGCATCTGCATCCCTCCGCACACGCCGTGGATGAGCACGCCGCGCTGGGCTGCGCGGACGACTTCGAGCGCCAGCCCCGTGCGCCGCAAGTAGCGCAGGCTCTCCGCGGTGTGCTTGCTGCCCGGCAGGATCACCGCATCGAAGCCGTCCAGCGCTTGGCGCTCGCGCACAACCGAGACCGACACGCCTGGCTCGCTCAGCAGCGGGTCGAACTCGTCGAAGTTGCTGGCGTAAGGGTAGGCGATCAGCGCGACGCGCACCTCGGCTTCGCTCGCTTGAGCGCGCGCCGCTAACGCGCGAATGTCGTCCTCTTCCGGCAAGCAGTGTTGGATCATCGGCACGATGGCGACGGTCGGCACGCCCGTGTGCGCGCGCAGCCAGTCCATCCCATCGCCAAGCAGAGTGGGGTCGCCGCGAAACTTGTTGAGCACGAAGCCCTTGATTCGCGCGCGCTCCTCTGGGTCGAGGCAGAGGAACGTGCCGAGCAGGTGCGCGAAGGCGCCGCCGCGGTCAATGTCGGCGACGAGGTACACCTCAGCGTCTGCCTCGAGCGCGACGCGCATGTTCACGATGTCGCTCGGGCGCAGGTTGACCTCAGCGGGGCTGCCAGCGCCCTCGATCACCACCAGCTCAAAGTCGCGCAGCAGGCTATGCAAGCTGTCGCGCACCACGCTCCACAGGCGCGATTTGCGCGCTAGCCAGGGCGTCTGCGTCAGCTCGGGGGCATGACGCCCGAGCACGATCACTTGGGATAGCGTGTCGGCTTGTGGTTTGAGCAGCACCGGCTGCATGCGCACCTCAGGTGTGACGCGCGCGGCGAGGGCTTGCAAGTACTGCGCCCGCCCGATCTCGCCGCCGTCGGGGGTGACGGCAGCGTTGTTGCTCATGTTCTGCGCCTTGAACGGGGCGACGCGTATGCCAAGGTTGCTGAAATGCCGACACAGCGCTGTCGCCAGCAGCGACTTGCCTGCCCCGCTGGTGCAGCCCATGATCATGATCGGCTTATATCGGCGAGAGCCCTGATCGTTTGCCATGCCTGAACGAGGCGTTGATTGTCCTCTGGTGTGCGCGTGGCGATGCGCACGCGGTCAGGCAGACCAAACGAGGTGCAGTCGCGCACGCGGATGCCTTGTGCGCGCAAGGCGCAGGCGACCTCAGCCGCGTTGCCCACTCGAACCGTGAAGAAGTGCAGCCCGCATGCCTCGCCGCCGAGGTGATCTGCTAACTGCCTCGCCCATACGCGCACAGTGGGCAAGGTGCGGTCAAGAAACGCCGTCTGGTGGGGCAGCGCCTCCAACGCTGCGGATAGTGCTGAGGGCAATGCCCAGGCGGGTTGCAGGTCAACCAGCCGCTGCGCAAGCGCTGGCGCAGCCAATGCATATGCTAAGCGCATCCCGAGCACCCCATGCGCCTTGCCAGGCGAGTGCACGCGCACCAAGCCGCGCCACGGACGCACGTCAATCGGGCGCTCGACGAAGGGCAGATACGCCTCATCGGCGATCACGATCCCGTCGAAGCTGCAAAGGGTGTTCAAGTCGAGGTAATCGCCAGTTGGGTTGTGCGGGTTGGATAGATAAAGCAGCCGCGACTCGGTTTGCTCAAGCGCCTGCTGGATGCCCTGCGCGTCGCGCGGCAGGACGCGCAGCAAGCCGCCCTGCGCGACGACGCCGCGAGCAAACTCGCCGAACGGCGCGCCTAGCGAGAGCACAATGTCGCCAGGACGAATCAACGCGCGCGCCAGGCGATGCAGCAGCTCGCTCGCCCCAACGCCGAGCACAATGCCCTCGGCGTCCCAGCCGTGCCCGTCCGCCAGCGCTTGCCGAGCGCGGGTGTAGTGCGGGTCGGGGTAGCGGGAAAGCTCCGCGCTTTGCCAGGCGCGCACCAGCTCGGGGTTAGGGCCGAGCGGGTTAGTGTTCACGCTGAAGTCCAGCAGGGTGTCGTCCGGCCCTTGCGGACCGCCATGGTCGAAGCGGACAGTGCTCATCCTGGTCGGTTAAAGAGACGCAGGGCTACTCCGCCAGCCCAATACAAGCGATGCCGATGAAGATCACCAGCGCGCCCAGCACCCTGGTTGGAGATAGACCCTCTTTCAGCGCGACCATGCCGAGCAGCGCGCCGAACACGACCGACGCCCCGCGCACGGCTGTAGCGTAGCTCACCTTGGTCACAGTCAGCGCGAACAAGATGATTTGGTAACCAATGACAAGCAGCAGCCCAGTGAGCAGCACGCCGCGCCAGTTCTCGCGCCACTCGGCGAGCACCGCTGCGCGCTGATTGACAAGCAGGTAGGGCAGCAGCAAGGCGGCGGCAAGCCCAAAGGCCAGGCACATGTAAAGCGGCGGCGAGACCTGGGCAACGCCAAGCTTGTCCACGTTGGAATATCCAGCCGCGAGCGCGCCGCTGAGCAGCGCAGCCTGCGCAGGGCGGTTGGCGAGCGCGTTGATCGGCGTCAGCCACCCTTGGTTCAGCGCAGGCAGGTGCAAGACGTAGATGCCAAGCACTGTCAACGCAATCCCAATCCCACCGAGCAGGGAGATGCGCTCGCTGACGAACAGCACTGCGCCCAGCACAGTGAACAGCGGCGTCGAGCCGCGCGAGATCGGGTATGACACGGATAGCTGTCCGCCCTGATACGCTGCGCCCAGCGCCAACATGTAGGTCGCCTGAAAGACCGCCGAAATGGCGATCAAGCCCCAGCCTTCAAGAGGGATTGACTGCAGTGCGCTCAGCGCAGGAACGACGAGCACGATGCTGGCGATCAGCATTGCCAACGCAGGGTGAGCGACGCGGTTTTGGCTGCGCTTGAGCAGGAAGTTCCAGTATGCATGCAGCATGGCTGCGAACAGCAGCCCGACCAATGCAATTGTGCTCATCCTAGCGACTGGCAGAACGTGCGCAGCGCAGCAACGCGGCTCGGTTGCTCCTCGAAGATGTAGGTGGTCGGCGTGACCACGACGCCACTGCCGCCAATGGCGCGCAGTTGCTCGATTGCCTCGGTCAAGGCGTGCCGCCCGACGACGATGTTGACCGCAAACCACTGCGCGCCTGGATTTGCCGCCGCGCTCTGCGGGTTGGGGTAGATTGGCGCGATGGTTGGACCCTGCAAGCCGCCTAGCGTCGTGCGCTCGGTGATCGTCCGCCCGACGGCTTCCAGCGACTCGCCGCGCATGTTCGCCCAGATCATGAAGTAGCCGTCGGCGCGCTGATGCGCCTCGATGTACTCCAGCAGCTCGATGGCGACTTTCACCACCTCGGGACGGCGCAGCGACTGGCAGTTTGCGACCAGGCTGGCTTGGGTGTGCAAGATCACCCCGCCTTCGGGAACGCGCAGGCGGTTTTGCTGCAGGGTCGCCCCTGTTTCAGCGATGTCAACGATCACGTCGGCGTAGCCGATCTCGGGAACGACCTCCAGTGACCCCTCGGCGTCAACCAGCACAAACGGCTCAACCCTGTGCTCGTGCAGGAAGGCGCGCGTCAAGTTGGGATACTTCGTCACCACGCGCAGCGGGTGCGGCAGCGCGCGCGCGGCTGCGGCAAGCTCGCCCATCGTCTGCGCCTGCCAGTGCTCGGGGATCGCCAGCACAAGGCGGCACTTGCCGAAGCCGAGCGCATCGTGGACGACGTGAACCTGCTCGGCAGCCGCCTCGGCAATCACATCGTATCCCGTGATCCCCAAGTCCACGCCGCCACCAGCGACGCTGACGATGATGTCGCGCGGGCGCTGAAACAGCACGGTCACCTCAGGCAAAGCTGGGATGCTGCCGATGTAGCTGCGCGTAGCCGAGGGCTTGACCTCAAATCCGCAGCGAGCAAGGAAGTCGAGCGTCGGCTGTTGCAGGCGCCCTTTCGAGGGGAGCGCCAGGCGAACGTCAGAGCGCATGCGGGGTAGCTGCAGCACGGGCGAGGGCAACGGCTTTCTGAGCCGCCTCTGCCGCGCTATCAGCAGTGATCAAGTTGGCACTGGCGAGGATGCGGTCGCCCTCTTCCTTGTTCGTGCCCGTAATGCGGGCGACCATCGGCACTGTTGGCTTGACTTCTTCCATTGCTTGCACGATGCCTCGGGCGACTTCATCACAGCGGGTGATGCCGCCGAAGATGTTGAACATCACCACTTTGACCTTTGGGTCAGCCAGAATGATGCGCAGCGCAGCCGCGACCTTGTCAGCGCGCGCCCCACCCGCGACATCCAGGAAGTTCGCTGGCTTGCCGCCGAAGTGCTGAATGATGTCCAGCGTCGCCATCGCCAGCCCAGCGCCGTTGACCAGGCAACCGATGTCGCCATCGAGCGAGACGAAGCTGATATCGGCGCTGCGCGCTTTGCGCTCAGCCTCGCTCTCTTCATCTGGATCGCGCAGCGCAGCCAAGTCAGGGTGGCGAAAGAGCGCGTTGTCGTCAATTACCATCTTGCCGTCCAGCGCCATCAGCCGCGTGCTTCCGTCGCTGGCGACGATTGCCAGCGGATTGATCTCCGCCAGCGAGGCGTCGTTAGCGTGAAACGCCTCGACCAGCCCTCGGGCGATGCGGACGAACTCAGGCCAGTGCTCGCGCGGCAGACCGATGGCGACGGCGATGTCGCGCGCTAGGTAATCGGGCAGCCCGATGAACGGGTCAACTGGGGTGCGGATGATCTTCCAAGGGGTCTGGGCGGCGACTTCCTCGATGTCCACACCGCCGGCGCTGCTCGCCATCAGCACCACGCGGCGCAGCGTGCGGTCAACCACAGCGCCAAGGTAGATCTCGCTGCGGATGTCGGCTGCCGGATCAATTAACACTCGGCGCACGGGCAGCCCTTTGATCGTCAAGCTCAGAATCTGGTCAGCGACCGCCTCGACTTCGTCGAGCGTGCGGGCGAGTTTGACGCCCCCTGCCTTGCCGCGCCCACCGACCAGTACTTGTGCCTTGACGACGACGGGCAACCCAATCTCGCGCGCAGCGTTCCGCGCTGCTGTGGCGTTCTCAACAACGATGCCCTGAGGGACAGGAATACCATGGCGGGCGAAGAGTTGTTTCGACTGATACTCGTGCAGCCTCATTGCGAAAGCTCCGGGGCGAGATTGTACGCCGCGCGCCTCTGGGCGCGTCTTCAGAGGAGATGGCTGACCAAGCGTTGATCTTGACGCGACTAGCGCGGTTCTTGCAGGGCTGCCAGCAGGCGCAGCACATCCTGCTTAAGGTTGCGATCGTCCTCGTCAAGCACAGGTCCGACACAAGACGGACAGCCACGCGTGCACGGGCAGTCGCGGATGTGTGCCGCTGCTGCAGCGAGGATCTCCCAGTGATGCGCCACAAGCTCGTCCGCTAACCCTGCGCCACCAGGTGTCTGCTCATACAGCGTGATTGTCGGCAAGCTTGTGTGCGGGGCGGCGATGTCGTATGTCGCCGCAAGGTCAGATGGATCACACATCACCCACAGCGGGGCGAGGTTTGCCAGTGCGTAGCACAAGCCGCCCAGCGCGCGGTTGACTGGCTCGGCTGTCTCGATCTGCGCGTGGCAGGTTGGGCAGACTGTCATGAGATTATCCAAAGCGTTGGCTTGCAGGTAAGCGTCGTTCTCGCCTGGGCGGTAGCCAAACTTGCGGAAAGGGATGCGATGGTGAACGTGGTGTTGCCGCCCGAGCGGCTCCGGCGCGCCACAAATCACGCAGCGATACCCGTCGCGCGCCCGAGCGGCGTCGCGCTGCTTTTGCCAGTTCGGGCCGTAGCGGTTGGGCAGCCCAATCACGCCCTCTCGGTCGAGCCGCTCAGCCTGGTCAGCCGCGATCGCAAACCAGTAACCCACTGTGTCCATGGACTGTTCAGGCAGGTCAAGCTTCTCCCAGCCCAGCGTGCGGCGGGTGCTGAAGTGCACCTTGCGATAGCGCGGCACGCGAGTTGTGACAACAATCTCGCTCAGAGCTGGACCGAGAGGCACTGCCCCGGCGAGAAGCTTGCCGACGCACACTTCCGCAATCGTCGAGGCTTGAGTGAAGTAATCGCAACGCGCCGAGCGCACGGTTGCGCGCCCTGCCTCCAGATCGAGCGCCGTGACCAGGTAGGTTTGCCCCTGGTGCAGGTAAACCGCGCCAGGATGGACGCGAGCGGGCGCGGTGTGGCGCTCCGTCTGACCAATCCGCTCGCCAGACTCGTCCACGATCTCAACTTGTGCGCCGACGCCGCGCAGATTTACACTCTCAGCGGGGTAACCGCTGCCGACCCAAACGTACCGCGTCGTTGGCTGGACGGGCTGGTTGCGCAACAGCGGCAAATGAGCGAGACCACTGGCGTGCAGCAAGCCCATCTCCGCAAGCGCGTCGAGCAGCTCAGTGACCTCCGCGCTGCCCAGCCGCTCGCCGCGCAGGAAAGGCAACTCATACGCAGCGCAAGGCACGTGGGCGGCAAGCAGCCCGAGCGCGTTCGGCGCAAGCTGCGCGCGCTCTGGCGACTGCCCGAACAGAAAATCAGGATGGGCTGCCAGGAACTGGTCAAGCGGGTCTGCTGTAGCGACCATGATGGCGAGCGCAGCGGACTGACGTCGCCCAGCGCGCCCAGCCTGCTGCCAGAAGCTCGCGATGCTACCGGGGTAACCCAGCATCACGCATGCGTCTAAGCCGCCGATGTCAATCCCGAGTTCGAGCGCGTTTGTGGCGACGACCCCGCGTATGCTGCCTTGACGCAGCCCCTGCTCAACCTGACGCCGTTCTTCAGGCAAATAGCCGCCCCTGTAGCCCATCACCGTGTGCTCAGGCAATCGTTCGCGCAGCCTGCTGAGCAGGGTTTCTGCGCTCAGCCGTGAGCGAGCAAAACAGAGGGTTTGCAACCCATTTTGGATGAGCTGGGCAGCGATGTCGCAGGCGACAGCCTCGGCGCTGCGGCGCAACCCAAGCGACTCATCCACCAGTGGCGGATTAACGACCAGGACGTGGCGCTCGCCACTTGGGCTGCCGTCCTCGTCAACGAGGTGGACAGGACGCTCGATCAGACGCTCAGCATGCTCGCGCGCGTTGGCGATCGTCGCTGAGGCGAGCACAAATGTCGGCGCTGCGCAGTAAAAGCTGCACAAGCGTTTGAGCCGGCGCAACACGTTTGCTGCGTGCCCGCCGAACAACCCGCGATAGCTGTGCAGCTCGTCAACCACGACATAGCGCAACTGGCGAAAGAACGACGCCCAGCGCGG
>JANWZM010000255.1 GCA_025054635.1 Thermoflexales bacterium | reverse complement strand
TCCTCGACATCTCTGAACCCGTGCACCCAGATCTTGGCTTGACTGGTCGGCGGGTTTTGCTGCGGGTCATCAGGCGCTGTAGGGCGGATCAGGGCTTCGGCGGACAGCGCCTCCTCGCGCACGCGCGGCTCAGGGTGCTCATGCACTGCCCACAGCACCAGCGCGTTCGCCAGTTGGATGATCGGCAGCGCGCTGCGCCCGCTAACGGTCAAACTCAGGCTGTGCACATCTGGGCGACGACGGAAGGTGCGAAACAGACGCACGTCTGAGGCAGTAAACGTGGTCATGATCGCCTGGTTGGGGTCGCCGACGCGCACCCAGTTGCCGTGGTCGCGCGAGAGCAGCGCCAAGATTTCCTCCTGGAGCGGCGTGCTGTCCTGCGCTTCGTCCTCGAGGATGAAAGACCAGCGCTCGCCCAGACGGCGGCGGAAGGCGTCATCGTTGCACAAAGCGCGGATCGCGCCCCAGATTAAGTCGTCGAAGTCCAGCCGCCCGCCGGCGTTCAGGATGCGGTCGTAGCGCTCGTAAATCGCCGCGCCGATCCGCAGGAAATCCGAGACAGGCTGCTTTGCCATCAGCGCCTTGAGGTCGGCTGGGGTGAGCTTGAGGTTCTTCGCCAAGCGCGTGATCTCGTAGCCAAGCCGCTCGGTGGTCTCCTGCCACCCTTCAAGTGCCTTCTGGCGTTGGCGGTCGTCGAGATTTGTGGGCAGAAAGCTCTGCCAATAAGCATGGTTTTCAACGATGTAGCCTTTGGCAGCGTCGGGCATGGCTTGGCGACCGCTGATCTCGTCGTCCACGCGGTAATCGTCAGTCAAGCCAGCTAGGTCAGGGCGCTCGCGCAGGATAGCGTTCGCCAGGCTGTGCAAGGTGAACACGCGATAGCCACCGTCAGGCAAGTTGCGCGCCTTGAGAAAGCGACGGATGCGCGCTCGGATGTTGTCCACTGCACTGTTAGTGAAGGTGACGACCAACACTTCGCTTTCAGGCGGCAGCGCCTCTGCGATCAAGTTCACCGCAAGTGCCGCCAGGGTGTGCGTTTTGCCGCTGCCGGGCACAGCGCTCACAGCAAGCAGCCCCCCGCGATAGCGAGCGATCTCAGCTTGCTCGGGACGAAGCGATAAGCTCATGCTGCGATCCTTAGTAGAGCCGCAAGCATAGCGGATCTCGCAACAGTTTGCTGTGCGCGGGAGTGTCTAGACTTGTGTAGGATAGCGCACAGCGCAGTGCCTTGCCATCACCCCTACACCCTTCTCCCCACTAGGGGCTATCCGTTACCCACAACGTTGCAAAGAAGCGCATTCAACCTGTTCGGCGCGCATGTTTGAGGCACGAGCGGCAGGCAGCCCGCGAAGCATAGGGAAGCAACAGGGTAGGGGCGCGCCGCGCACGCCCAATGCTCACTCCTCTGCCAGAGGGCTGCCTGAGATAAAGCCCTAGGGTAGAGGGAACGAGGCTGAGAGCAGGGTGACCTCCCTTGTGTATTCATGCAGTCACGCCTCTGCGCGCAGGGATGCCCAGACTTGAGCACATGGTAGGGCAGTGCCCCTCGCGCCACGTAATCTGAGCCTGGACACCCTAGGATGCGCTTGGGTGGGCTAACGCTTATAATCGCGCCAGAGCAGGCAACGCACGCTTGCCGCTGTTGGTTATGGGCGTATCACGTTGCTCACGATGCGCCACAGCGCTTGGGCGTGCCCTGCAATCCTGAAGGAGGCAAGAAGAAACATGCCACTTGGACCGCTCGAGGTGATTTTGATCCTCGTCGTCGTCATCCTGCTGTTCGGTGTCGGGCGGATCGGGAAGATCGGCGGCGAGCTTGGGAAGAGC
>JANWZM010000085.1 GCA_025054635.1 Thermoflexales bacterium | reverse complement strand
TGTTCGTGCTCTTCTTCATCGGCTTGCCTGTGTTCTGGCTGCTCTCAGGAGCGCTGAAGACAAACCGGGAGATTTTTAGCACCACGCCACAGCTCTTGCCAGTCAATCCAACGTTAGACAACTTTGTCAAAGCCTGGAATGGCGCGCCATTTGACCGCTTCTACCTCAACAGCATCATCACGACGTTCTTCGGAGCAGGCTCAAAGATTGTGCTCGGCGCGCTGTCAGCTTACGCGCTGGTTTTTGTGCGCTTCCCCGGGCGAGACGTGATCTTCTTCATGCTGCTGATCGCACTGATGGTGCCGGAAGAGGTCGTGATCGTGCCGAACTACCTGACGATCGCAAGCTGGCGGATGATCAACACCTATCCTGGCATCATCCTGCCTGGTGCAGCCACGGCGTTTGCCACGTTCATGTTCCGCCAGTACTTCCGCACGATCCCGCAGGACCTGATTGACGCGGCGCGTGTGGATGGCGCAGGGCACTTGCGAACGCTACTGCTTGTCGTTGCGCCAATTGCTTCGCCGGCGATCGCGACGATCGCATTGCTTTCCATCACCGCCAAGTGGAACGAGTACCTCTGGCCGCTGCTTGTCACCACAGATGAGCACATGCGCACCCTGCCCGTGGGCATTGCGCGGCTGGTGGACATCGAGGGCAACACAGAATGGGGTGTGGTGATGGCTGGAACGCTATTCGTCATCGTGCCTGTTGTGGCGGTCTTCCTGTACACCCAGCGCTTCCTGGTCGCGGGGATCGCCTCCGGCGCGGTGAAGGGATAGGAAACACTGATTAATTCAGTCCTGTAAGGAGAAGAACGAAATGGCTCAGACGAACAAAATCTCACGACGCACTTTGCTCAAGGGCATTGGCGCTGGTCTCGGCGCCACGGCACTCGCGGCTTGCGCTGCACCTGTCGCAGCGCCGCCAACTCCGCAGCCACAACAGCCTGCGCAGCCGCAGCCTGCACAGCCGCAGCCTACACAGCCGCCTCAGCCGGAGCCAACGCCGACAACTGCGCCGGCTGCTGCAGCTCCCGTTGAATTGACCTATTGGGGCTTCACGGGTCGCCTGGGCAAGGTTGAAGAGGAGCTCATCAACAAGTGGAACGGGAGCCAGAACGAAGTCAAGGTGATCGCTCAGCCACAAGGCACCTACGAGGAGACCGCACAGAAGCTCACCGCCTCGTTGGCTGCAGGTCAAGCACCGGACTTCGTGCTGCTGTCGGATGTGTGGTGGTTTGGTTTCTACCTGTCGAAGGCAATCCGCCCGCTGAACGAGCTGATCCAGGAGCAGGGCATCAACGGTGCAGACTTTGTGGACTCGCTGTGGAACGAGGGTGTGCGCAAGGGGGTGCAGTACTGGATCCCGTTCGCACGCAGCACCCCAATCATGTATTACAACGCTGACATGCTCGAGGCGGCGGGCTTGCCGATCCGCGGCCCGGAGACCTGGGACGAGATGCGCGAGTGGGCGCCGAAGCTGGTTAAGAAGGAGGGCGACACCGTCAAAGTCGCAGCGTTCGCCCACCCCAGCGCTGCTTCGTACGTGGCATGGCTGTTCCAGTGCGTCATTCGCCAGTTCGGCGGGCGCTACAGCGACCAGGACTTCAACATCAAGCTCACCGAGCCAGATAGCATCCGCGCAGGCAAGTTCTACCAGTCCACGGTGCAAGAGGGTTGGGCGATCAACTCGCAGGACATCACCAAGGACTTCGTCACCGGGCAGACCGCGCTGGCAATGATGTCCACGGCAGTCCTCGGCGGCGTGCTGCGCGACGCGCAGTTCAAGGTGGGCACAGCGTTCCTGCCCAAGGAGCGCTTCTTCAACTGCTGCACGGGCGGCGCTGGCTTGGCGATCCCGACGCTGACCTCGCCCGAGAAGGCGCGCGCAGCCATCAAGTACATTGACTACGCCACTGGCAACGAGGGCGGCGCGTTCTGGTCGCAGAACACAGGCTACGTGCCTGTCCGCAAGAGCACGGCTCAGAGCGAGAGCTACCAGAAGTTCTTTGAGCAGCGCCCACAAGCGCGCACCGCAGTGGACCAGCTCCCGCTCACCGAGGCGCAAGATGCTGCGCGCGTGTTCATCCGCGGCGGCGACCAGATCATCGGCAAGGGCTTGGAGCGCATCCTGATCAACAACGAAGACGTGGAGAAGGTCTTCGGCGAGGTCAAGGCGACGCTCGAGCGCGAGGCAGAGCCGATCAAGCAGCAGATCGCAGCGATGAACTAGCGACCTGCGCTCACTTGTGTTTGCCGCACCGATGCCCTCATCCCCTGCTCCGACAGGGGATGAGGGCAAATTCTTTCTGCCAGCCGTGGCTTGCCATCCCATCGTCAACGGACGCGTCGTAGGGGCGCACCGCGCGTGCCCTCGCAGAATGCACGCCCGCACTTGCTTGCCTGCTGCCCACTGACAACAGCCGATTCGTAGGGGCGCGCTGCACGCGCCATTTGTGAGAAGCACACTTGCAGCACGACAACGTGCTATCCCATCGTCAACAGGCGCGTCTTAGGGGCGCGCGCGGCGCGCCCTGTGTGGGAAGCACGCCTGCAGCACGATAGCTCGCTATCTCATCGTCAACAGACAATTCGC
>JANWZM010000144.1 GCA_025054635.1 Thermoflexales bacterium | reverse complement strand
AGCAGCGCCGAGACAACGCGCGCAGCATGGAGCGCAAGCACAGTCCCGCGCCAGGGGAAGTCCTCGTTTGCTTGGCGCAGCATCAGGCGCACCCCCCGTCGGTTAGTGCCGTCGAACGCAAACGGGTTCGGGATGGGTTGGATGTTGTCGCTGCGATCAACCCAAAAGGTCAGCGCAGCCGTCAGCACGTAGTACAGCGGCGGCTGGTGCATTTGGTCGAAGAGCACCTGCCGTTCCGCGCGCACGTCTGGGAGCGACGCGGTTGCCACTAAGTGGTTGACGTAAGCAAAGTGCCCTGTTTCGTCGTGCGCTTCCCAGGGCGGGGTCATCGCGCCGTATAGCAACGCCAACGCCAAATGGGCGAGCACGATGCCTACCTGCGCGCGCGTCAGCCGCGTCGGTTGCATCGCAGCGATTCTATCTGCGCGAGCGACTCAACAGGACGCTACCTAGAGGCTTGTGCGCACGCGCCCATTACAGTCCTCTTAGCATGCACATTACTGCCCATAAACAGTGGTGTAACGCTGGTGCAGCTTGCGCACATATTCCTCTGGGATTTCTTCGGGTTGACCAATCTGTAGCGCCAGCCAGACTGTGGCTGCAACGTCCTCCGTCATCACGGCTGCTTTCACAGCAGCCGTTGCGTCCTTACCGATTGCAAACACGCCATGCTGCTTGAGGAGCACCGCAGGCGAGTTCCCGATGCTCTCGACAACAGCTTTGCCGATGGCTTCATCACCGATCAAGGCGAATCCGGCGCAGGGGATTGCGCCGCCGAACTCATCGGCGATTGCGGTGAGCACACATGGAATTGGTCGCCCGAGCGCAGCAAACGCGGTGGCGTAGCGCGAGTGCGTGTGCACAATCCCCCCCACGTCTGGACGGTGGCGGTAGATGTAGAGATGGCTATACACATCCGATGAGGGCTTATAGTTCCCCTCGACTAACCGTCCGTCCATATCCACCACAACCATGTGCTCGGCGGTCATTGCCTCATAGCGGATGCCGCTGGCTTTGATGGCGACCAGCCCTGTCTCCGGGTCGCGCGCGCTGATGTTACCGCTTGTCCACGACACAAGGTTGTTGCGGCGCAGTTCCTGGTGAAGCTCGACCAGCAGCTCGCGCAAGGTGCTGAGCAGCATCACGTGCCCTAGGAGAATGCCTCGACTGCGGCGCGCTCAACGCTTAAGCCGCGCTGGTAGCGCGCCATGAATGCCGCAAACCCCTGCACATCCTCTGCGCGCGGCTCAGCAACCGAGACAGCCGCATTGGCAAAGACGCGCTGGGCAAGGAAGTCCTCCAGCGACAGGGCGTGCGCCGCTTGGAGATAGGCAGCCAACAACGCAATGCCCCAGGCGCCTCCCTCGCCGGCGGTCTCCATGACGGCGACAGGTGCGTTGAGCGCCGCAGCCATGAGGCGTTGCCCGACCTCGGGCGTCTTGAAGAACCCACCATGACCTGTGAGCCGATCCAATGCAAGGCGCTCGTTGTTGAACAGCAAGTCCATCCCGATCTTCAGCGCGCCAAGCGCAGCAAACAGGTGGGCGCGCATAAAGTTCGCCAGGGTGAAACGGCTGGTTGGAGTGCGCACAAACAACGGTCTGCCCTCCTCAAAGTGCGTGATGTGCTCGCCCGAGACATAGTTGTATGCCAGCAACCCCCCAGCGTCAGGATCGCCCTCCAGCGCTGCGCGGTATAGTCGCTCGAACAATATGTTGTCGCTGACAGAGCAGCCCACCACTTGAATTGCCTCGCGGAACAGCGCGACCCAAGCGTTCAAGTCGGAGGTGCAGTTGTTGCTGTGCACCATCGCCACAGGTCGCCCAGCAGGCGTCGTGACCAGATCCACCTCTGGATAGACGCGCGACAGGTCATGCTCCAGCACGATCATGGCGAAGACCGAGGTGCCAGCAGAGATGTTGCCGGTGCGCGGGGCAACGCTGTTTGTCGCCACCATGCCCGTTCCAGCGTCTCCCTCTGGCGGGCACAGCGGAATACCCGGCTGAAGCTCGCCGCTGGGGTCGAGCAAACGCGCGCCTTGTTCGGTGAGCCTGCCAGCAGGTTGACCTGCCAGCCGCACCGCAGGGAGGATTTCCCTCAGCGTCCACGGCATCCCCATCTCTGCTGCAATCGCATCGAAGAGGGCAAGTCGGTGAGCGTGATGGTCATTCGTCGTGCTGTCCACCGGGAACATCCCAGAAGCGTCACCGATTCCGAGCACTTTCTGGTCTGTTAACTTCCAATGGACGTAGCCTGCCAACGTGGTGAGGAAGGCGATGTCCCTGACGTGCGATTCGCCGTTGAGCATGGCTTGGTAGAGATGCGCCACGCTCCAGCGTTGCGGGATGTTGAACTGGAAGCGCTCGGTGAGGCGCTCAGCAGCTTGAGCTGTGATCGTGTTGCGCCAGGTGCGGAACGGCGCAAGCAAATTCCCCTCGCGGTCGAAAGGCAGATAGCCGTGCATCATTGCGCTGATACCGAGCGCCCCGACCGTTCGCAGCGGAACGCCGTAGCGCGCCTGCACATCTGCCTTCAGAGCCGCGTAGCATGACTGCAGCCCAGACCACACGTCGTCGAGATGGTAAGTCCAAATCCCGTTCTCGTAGCGGTTCTCCCACTCGTGCGCCCCGGAGGCGAGCGGCGCAAAATCCGAGCCGATCAGCACCGCTTTGATCCGCGTCGAGCCTAATTCAATGCCTAGCGCGGTGCGCCCTGCCAGAATCGCGTCTTGGGTTGTGCTCATTGCGTGACCTCAGCGCAGGATTTGCTCGGATTGTCTGCAAGCGAGCGGGGTTTGTCAACTCAAGCAAGCTGGCGAATTAGCTTCTTGAGGTGCTCGCGGTAACTGAAGTGCTCGACTTCGACTAGGTGTCGGGTGGACTCCTTGTAGCGAATGCCACGGTTCTTGGGCTGCTCTGCAGTCGCCTTAAGCCGACGCATCCACTCAGCACGGGCAGGCTTGTTTTGCTGTGCGCAGATGAAACGCACCACTGCCTGCGACTGGTAGTCCACTAACCCCCACTGACCACTGTCAGGCTGGATCAGCCCAATGACAAACAAGTTGTCGTAGTGTGGATGGAAGATGTGCCAGTACAAGTGCGGCTTCCCGTCCTTCCAATTCAGGTAGCGCTTCTCGATGAACGGGAAGGTGATGTTAAACCCTGTCGCGCAGATGATGACATCAATCTCCTCCTCACTGCCGTCCTTGAACAGCACGCGGCTGCCCCGCAACTCCTGAACGTCGGGCTTTGGCTTGATGTCCCCTTGACCCACGTAGTAAAGAATGAGTTGATTGACGATGGGGTGCGTCTCGAAGAACTTGTGATC
>JANWZM010000088.1 GCA_025054635.1 Thermoflexales bacterium | reverse complement strand
GGAATTGCTGGGAATCGAGACAAATACGTGTGCCAAGCTAACGCGCGCTTATCTGCCTCAACAGGAGCACAGTGTCCGCCAAGCCCTTGACGTAAGCCAACGTAAGCGCGCGGTGCTGGCGGATCAAGTCAAGCAGGGCGCTGCGCACTCCGTCAACTGTGTTCACCATGCTGGCTTTCTCCCCAGCGGCGCACCAAGGTGTTCTCAATCCCGAGCCGGTCGAGCACACGACCGACTGTTTGGTTAACGAAGTCATCTAGGCTGGTCAACCGCGCGTAAAACGCTGGCACAGGCGGGAACACCACCCCGCCCATCTCCGCGAATTGAGTAAGCGCGCGCAAGTGCCCGACGTGCAGTGGCGCCTCACGGACAACGGCGACGACTGGACGACCCTCTTTCAAACACACGTCAGCAGCGCGCGAGATCAAGTCATCTGTGATGCCGTAGGCGATGGCTGAGATCGCGCGCACCGAACAGGGGATGATCGCCATACCCATCGTCCTGAACGACCCGCTGGCAATCGCAGCACTGGGGTCTTTGTTCGAGTGCACCACGCTTGCCAGCGCCTCGACATCAGCAACGCGCCACTCGGTTTCCTCAGCAATCGTGCGCTTGGCGGCTGCGGAGAGCACCAAGTGTGTTTCGATGGACATGTCGCGCAGCACCTGCAGCAGGCGAATCCCGAGGATCGCGCCACTAGCGCCACTCATGCCGACAATCAGCCGAGCGCGGGGGGACACTGCATACGAGATTGTAGTCACCGTGGCACGTTGCTGTGTGCAACTGGGGATGGCGACATGAATACACAGCGAAGCACGTCGATTTGCCCTGACACTTGTCCTCTTTCCGGCTCAACATGACGGCCAGTCCAGTGCTTGCGGAGCAGAGGTGTGGGCAGCGAAAGGCATCTCAAGGGAGCAGCGAGAGAAGTGAGGGCGGAGTGACACGCCTTGCTGTGTTCACTCATTCACTTCCGATCCGTGATCGTCTCACGCGGCGTGCACGACGTGCGCGATGACCTGTGCCGCAGTGATCACCTCGTCGCGCGTCACCCAGCAGTGCGTCACAGCACGAATTCGCCGCGATCCCTCAGGCAACATCCGCACGCGCTCTGCCTCTGCGCGCCGACAGAACTCGGGCGCGTCAAACGGCAGCTCAGGCATGAGCCTGAAGTAAACCATGTTCGTCGGCAGCGGTGGCTGCTCCACGCAAATCCCCGGCACGCCAGTGAGGTGCTCAGCGAGAAGGCGCGCGTTGGCGTGATCCTCGCATAAGCGGTCAACCATCTGTTCCAGGGCGACAATGCCTGCAGCGGCGATCACCCCGGCTTGGCGCAGACCGCCGCCCAGGACTTTGCGCCGTCGGCGAGCAAGCTGGATGAACGCGCGCGAGCCGCACAGCACGCTGCCGACAGGTGCGCTCAACCCCTTGCTCAGGCAAAAGGTTACGCTATCTGCGCCGGCGACAAGCGCTTTGACATCCACTCCGAGTGCGACTGCTGCGTTGAAGATGCGCGCGCCGTCTATGTGCACGCGCAAGCCGTGCTCTTGCGCAAGCGCGACGACCTGACGGGTGTATTCTGGCGTCAGCGCCGTTCCCCCCATGCGGTTGTGCGTGTTTTCCAGGCAAACCACGCGCGTCTCAGGAAAGTGGACGTCCCTCGGTCGAATTGCTTGGCGAATGTCGTCAAGGCTCAACGTGCCGTCGGGCTGGTTGGGGAGCACGCGCGAGTGTATTGCACCGATCACTGCGCTGTTGCCGCCCTCGTAAATGTGGATATGCGCCTGGTCGCCAACGATGATCTCATCGCCACGACCGCAGTGGGTGAGCAGTGCCACTAGGTTCCCCATCGTGCCGCTGCACACCAGCAAGGCATCTTCAAACCCCAAGCGCTCTGCCGCCATCTGTTGCAAGCGGTTGACAGTCGGGTCTTCGCCGAAGACATCGTCGCCGACTTCGGCAGTCGCCATTGCCTCTCGCATCGCTGGTGTGGGGAGAGTAAAGGTGTCCGAGCGCAGGTCAATGTAGCCGTTGATCGCCATGCGCGGGATTGTAGTAAGTGCGTCGAGGTGAATCGTTCAGGGGAAGACGCAGCGTAGTAGGCTGACTACAATCCTCGGCAGCGTGCTCACCGTCTTGACCGTCATCGGCACACGCCCAGAGGCAATCAAACTTGCGCCCGTTGTCCTGGCGCTGATGCGCCGCCCAGAGCACTTTCGCTCGCTCGTGTGCACGACAGGGCAGCACCGCGATATGCTCGACTCAGCCTTGACGCTGTTCAGCGTCCCTCGCCACTTCGACCTAGAGGTCATGCAGCCTGACCAAACCCTGTGCAGCACGACAGCGGCTATCTTGCAGCGCCTCGAGCCCGTGCTGGCGAAAGTGCGTCCAGATTGGGTGTTAGTACAGGGCGACACCACGACGGTGATGGCGGCTGCGCTGGCTGCGTTTTATCACGGCGTCCGCGTTGGGCATGTCGAAGCGGGCTTGCGCACGTTCGACAAGCGCCAGCCTTTCCCCGAGGAGGTCAATCGGCGCATCGCTTCGGTGATTGCCGACCTGCATTTTGCGCCGACCGCGCAAGCGCGGCAAAATCTGCTCAACGAAGGGGTCAGCGAGCACGCGATTCGCGTCACGGGCAACACCATCGTTGACGCGCTGCATTTGGCTTTACGCCAGCCTTGTGATTTGGAGGCGAGCGTGCTGAGTGCACTGCCGCCTGACCGCCGCTTAGTTGTGGTCACCGCGCACCGCCGCGAGAACTTCGGGCGCGGGCTGGAGCAGATCTGCCTTGCCTTGCGCGACCTGGTCGAGCGCTTCCCGGACATTCACATCGTTTACCCTGTCCACCTCAACCCCAACGTCCAATCGGTCGCGCACCGCCTGCTGTCAGGCGTTCCCGGCATCACCCTGACTCCGCCGCTTGACTATCTGCCGATGGTGCACTTGCTCAAGCGAGCGACGCTGGTGCTGACCGACAGCGGCGGCATTCAGGAAGAAGCCCCAGGGCTGGGCAAGCCCGTGCTTGTCTTGCGCGAGCGAACAGAGCGTCCAGAAGGAGTCGAGGCAGGTGTGGTCAAACTCGTCGGGGCAGACCGCGAGCGCATCGTCGAGGCAGCCGCGCAACTGCTCAGCGACCCTGCGGCGTATGCGCGCATGGCGCAGGCTGTAAACCCCTACGGCGATGGGCGCGCGGCTGAGCGGATCGCCCAAGCCCTACTCGAGTTCACTTGACAGCGAACACACCCCAAGCAACAATCGCAGCGCAGAGTAGAGCGGCAACATGACCTACATCTTGGCTGGCGACATCGGCGGAACAAAGACCCTTTTGGCGGTTTACTCACCTGAGGATGGGTTGCACCGACCGGTGCGTGAAGCGACCTATCCAAGCGCAAACTACCCTGACCTAGAGAGCATCGTTCGAGCTTTTCTCGCCGACGCGGCGTTGCCGATCCACTCGGCTGCATTTGGCGTTGCAGGACCAGTGATGAGCGGCAAGGCGCGCATCACAAATCTGCCCTGGAGCTTAGACGAGCAGACGCTGCGCGACAGGCTTGGTCTGCCGCGCCTTCGGCTGATCAACGACTTGCAGGCGATCGCCGCAGCCGTGCCTTTCTTGCGACCAGAAGACCTAGTGCTGCTCAACGATGTTCCTCCTAACCCTCACGGTCCAATTGGTGTGGTTGCGCCGGGCACAGGGTTGGGTGAGGCATTTGTCTTGTGGGTTGAGGGGCGATACCGTCCTTTCCCTTCAGAGGGCGGTCATGCTGATTTTGCGCCTGGGAACGAGCTGGAGAGCGATTTGCTGCGCTACCTACAGCGCAAGTTCGGGCGCGCCAGCTACGAGCGGGTGTGCTCTGGCATCGGCATCCCAAACGTGTATGCCTTCCTCCGCGACGGGGCTTACTACCAGGAGTCGCCCTACGTCGCTGAGCAACTCCAGTCGGCGAGCGACCCGACCCCGGTCATCATCGCTAACGCGATGGCTGATTCGCCCGATCCGCTGTGCGCGAAGGTGATGGAGATCTTCGCCTCTGTGCTGGCAGCGAAGGCGGGCAACTTGGCGCTCACGATCATTGCGACGGGCGGGATCTACCTCGGCGGCGGGATTCCGCCGCGCATCTTGCCTTTGCTCCAGCGCGAATCCTTCATGAACACCTTTCGCTACAAGGGGCGCCTCTCTGCCCTGATGATGCAAATCCCAGTCCGGGTGATCCTCAACACAAGGGCAGGCTTATTTGGCGCAGCCCAGGTTGCGCTCGAGCTGATGTGATTTCTGGCTGAGGCTCATCCGCGCCTCACCCTGCGCTTAGCTCCGCTCGCTCTAATCACCGTATTGGTGGCAAGGAGCAAGACATGGAGCTACTTGTGAATGGTCAGCGGCGGCAGGTCTCCGACGAAAGTGTGCTCGTCTGGGCACTGCGCGACGAGCTAGGGCTAACAGGCACGAAGATCGGCTGCGGCATTGGGCTGTGTGGCGCGTGCACTGTGATCGTGGATGGGCAGGCCGTTCGATCTTGCATCACCCCCGTACGCGCAGTCAGCGGCAAATCCATCCTCACGATAGAAGGTCTAGCTAAAGGCGGCACGCTGCATCCCGTGCAGCAAGCGTTCATCGATTACCAAGTGCCGCAGTGTGGTTGGTGCATGAGCGGTCAGATCATGAGCGCGGTCGCCCTGCTCGAGCAGAACCCGAGGGCTTCTGAGCGGGAGGTGCTCGCTGCGATGAGCCGCAACCTGTGCCGCTGCGGCTGCTACGTCCGCATCCGGGCTGCGGTGCTGGACGCGCAGAGGAAAATCTTGGCACGCAAGGAGGGGAACGCATGAGCCAGCGGCAATGGCGCTTGACGCGGCGCGGCTTCCTCATTAGTGCGGGGTTGCTCGGCGGTGGCTTGGCGCTAGGGGTGCGGCTGGGCTGGCCTGAAGTGCAACTCAAGATTGCCGAGTTCGCTGAGGCAGCCAGCCCAACGAGTTTCGGCGGCGCAAGTGCAAACCCGACCGCTTGGTTCGAGCTGACCCCGCAGGGCCGCCTACGGCTATATCTGCCCAAGGTTGAGATGGGGCAAGGCGTGATGACTGCTTTGACCCAGCTTGCCGCGGAAGAGCTAGGGATCGCGCCAGCACAGATCGAGGTAGTGCAAGCCAGCACCGCACAAGGCATACGCGATTTGTTTGGCACCGCTGGGAGCACAACGGTTGTTTCGCTCTTCAAGCCTCTGCGCGAAGCAGCCGCAGCCATGCGCGAGATGCTGCTAGCAGCCGCCTCAGCCCAGCTCAAGGTCGAACCGGCGGCGCTGGCTTTATCTGCCGAGGGCGTCTTCGTCCAAAAGCACCCTGCCCGTCGCATTGCTTTCAGCGACTTGTTGGCGCAGACCTCCAAGTGGGAGGTGCCCGAGCGCGTCCCCCTTAAGTCTCCTGAGCAGTGGCGGTTCATCGGAGCGTCCGTGCCTCGGCTCGACCTGCGCGACAAGGTCACAGGCGCGGCGGTATATGGCTATGACGTGCGCTTGCCGGGGATGCTCTACGGTGCTGTGTTGCGCCCGCCTACCTTGGAAGCGCGCTTGCGCCGCGTGGATACCTCGGCAGCTGAGCGGCTGCCAAACGTGCGCAAGGTTGTCGTTGATCTCGGCGCAGGTTTCGTCGGCGTGGTCGCTACCTCGCGCGCAGCCGCGCAGCAAGCCATCGCCGCCATCCGCGCGGAGTGGGACGAGGGACGGCGCTGGGAGCAGGAGGACATTGACCGCATCGTGACCGTTGGTGATGAGGGCGGCGTCGTCATCCAGCGCGTGGGAGACGCACTGAGTGAGCTCCAGCGCGGCGTGAGCCTGCAGGCGGAATATCGCACGCCGTTCGCCATCCAGACGCCACTAGAGGCACAAGCCGCTGCGGCTGACGTTCGTCCAGACCGCGCCACCGTTTGGGTGAGCACGCAGTCAGCCGCGCTAGTTCAACAGCAGGTAGCTCGGGCGGTCGGGTTGCGCGAGGACCAGGTTGAAGTTTTCCCCACCTTCCTGGGCGGCGGGTTCGGGCGCAAAAGCGGCTGGAGTGAGGTCGCTGTCGAGGCAGCGCGCTTGAGCAAGGCAGTCGGCGCGCCTGTGCACGTCGGCTGGTCTCGGGCAGAGGAGCTACAGCACGGCTTCATCCGCCCGCCCACGCATCATCGGCTGAGCGCGCGCCTTCAGGATGGGCGGGTAGTCGCCATTCAGCACGAGCAAGCCAGCGGCAACGTGCTGCTTTCATTCGTGCCTGGGATCGCCCGCGGTGTAGTTGGCGCGGACTTCGGCGCGACGCGCGGCGCAACCATCCGCTATGCCATTCCCCATCGCAGGACAATCGCTTGGCGCAAAGACCTGCCCGTTCGCACCGGCCCATGGCGTGGGCTAGGACTGGTCGCAAACACCTTCGCGGTTGAGTCGTTCATGGACGAGCTGGCGCACCTTGCGGGCGCAGACCCGTTGGCGTTCCGCTTGGCGCATCTGCCGAACGACGCTTGGGGGCGTCGCATGGCAGCGGTGCTGCGCGCAGCCGCGGAGCGAGCTGGATGGGGCAAGCCAGCGCCTCAAGGGCGCGCGCGCGGCATCGCCTGTAGCACTGACGTGGACACCGTCGTCGCTCAGGTCGCCGAGGTCTCACTCGAAGGTGATTCTCTGCGGGTGCACCGCATCACGCTCGCTATGGACTGCGGGTTGGTGGTCAACCCTGACGGGGTGCGCACCCAGGCGGAGGGCGGGGTGATGTGGGGGGGCGGCTCGGCGTTGCTTGAGGAGGCAAGCGTCCGCAATGGCCAACTCGTCGCCACAAACTTCGACCGCTATCCGCTGCTCTCGATTGACCGCGCGCCCGACGTCGAGGTGATCCTGCTGGATACCCTAAGGGATGGGCAGCCGCGCGGTGTCGGCGAGCCGCCGATGGGGCCGACAGCAGCCGCAATTGCAAATGCCCTCTTCGCGCTGACGGGTCGGCGTGTGCGCCAACTTCCCATCACACCAACCCGCGTTCGCGCTGCGCTGAGTGCGTAAATGAGAGCGCCCTGTATTTCAGGTTGCTCTCAGTAACATGTGCACAATTCGCAGGGCATTCGGGCACGGGTTGTCAAAAGCTACTCAGCAGTGGGCTGAGTAAAAGAGGGATGGGTAAAGTTGGTTAAGTATCCAAGTGCAACGGTCACGGCACTCATCACAGCGCCGTGTGAGACACTTTTCGAGATTGTGAGCGATCCACTGCGTCACCCTGAGCTGGCAGGTAGTGGTGAAGTGATGGAAACGCGGTGGGTGACGCCGCCGCCCGTTGGAGTGGGTTCATGCTTCCAGTCGAAGCAATGCTTCGGCTGGTATGCCTACCCGACGCGCTCATACATTCAGGTTTACGAACCGCCTTACCGCTTCATATGGCTAAGCGGGCCAGGCTTCAAGAAGCCACCCTTTGGTCAACTCTGGGGATTCGAGCTAACGCCGATTGACGAGCGCTCAACCCTTGTCTCGCACCTAATGCGCGTGCCCCTATACGCGCTACCTGCAATTTGGCCGTTCACCTGGCTTGCTGACAAGGGCGCAATGCACGAAGTGAAGAACATGAAGCCAACGCTCTACAACCTCGCTCGCATGGCAAACGCTCAGGTGATCGGCGACTTGATCGTCACGCTGGACTGGTGCGAGCAGACCTCCCCTTGTGGGAAGCAAGTGGCACTGGCAGGTATGCCAGCGCGCTGATGTGGAGTCCGTGCAAAAAAGCACGGACTCTGTTTTTGTCGCGGCACCCCCGCATCGAAGCGTGCTTCGCAGTGAGCGCGCTGTGCAGTTTTTGAGGCGTTTGCTCACTCCAGATGGGAAGAGAGCGGGGGT
>JANWZM010000076.1 GCA_025054635.1 Thermoflexales bacterium | reverse complement strand
GTGCTGATTACAGGCAAAGCTGAGGTCGTCGAGGGCAAGACGCCAAAACTCATCGTCGAGCAGGTGACGACCTCGCTCGACATCGCGCGGAGCGCCGACGAGGACACGTCTGCCTATTACAGTGCGCACGCACCTGAAGACATAAGTGAGCTTTACGACTCGAATGCGTTCGGCGAGATGTTACCGCCGTCAGATGACGAGCTACCGACTGCTTCCGCGCTTGAGCCGTCAGCGAGCAACCCAGACGTGCTCGCAATGAGCACCCTGACACAACCCGCAGGAAGCGCAACGTATCTCGAGCACAGCCGGCCTGGGCAAACCTCGCTCGTGCCTCAGACAGACAGCGCACCCACTTCAACGACGATGGTCGAGGTAGCTACCAGGGAAGAAGTCTGTCAAGAGCCTGAGATTAACCCTCATCCACGCGCCCAAGACCTGCCCATCTTGGCGCTGCAATCCCCGCTCACGGTCGTGGTGTGGCGAAACGGCAACATCCAACACGACATTGAGCGCGTGGAGGCGGTGATCCAAGCGCTGCGCCGCTACCCTGGCGGGCAGCCTTTCGTGATTGAGCTGCACAGCGATGGTGAACCGCCCATCATGATTGAGTTTCCAAATGACTGTGTGCGCGATTGCCCAGAGTTGCGCCGTGATCTGGCAAACTTGTTGGGCAAAGACTGCATCCGCTAAGGCTGCGGTGGCGTCGGGCTAGCTCTGACGATGGCTCCTTGAGGGGGAACGAACCCCGCCCCGAAGCGGAAGACGTTCTGCCACGGCACGTAGCGGCTGACGACCTGCTCGTTGAGCACGAGTTGACCGTCCCGGAGCACTTGGCGGGTAAACGACACCGTTGCGCCGTTCGCTGCGAATTCGACCTGCTTGATCTTGCCTGGCGGCACTTCGTTCGTCGGGTCAGGTTCGTATATGTCTGGGCCGTGCGGCACAATGTCGGTGATCGTCGCTGGACTGATCAACACTTGCCTTCCGTCGGGCGTGCCGTAAAAGCGAAAGGTCAGCGTTACCCGCACGGGGTCGTATTCGGTCTCAATCAACAGATGCGAGCTAAGGTCGTTGCGGAACTTGAGGTCTGCCCAGGGGGAGAAGACGGAGGCATCAAAGCCAGGCCCCATACCGCGCTCGTAGTAACTCACGCGGTAGCCATGCGGGTAGCGCTCAAGCACTGGGAAGCCTGCTCTCAACGCAGCTTGATAAGCGGTTGTTGACACCTGGCACACGCCGCCGCCCACGCCCTTTACGGTGCGGTCGCCCAAGATGATTAACCCCTCCTCAAAACCCTCTTCCTTGGAGATCTCGCCGACGATTGCATTGAAAGAGAAGACTGCGCCTGGAGGCACAACAACCCCATGGAAGCGTGACGCCGCTAAGCGGACGTTCGCCAGTCGTGCTGCGCTTGACCCCTTGAAGAAGGTCGTCGCCTGGGTGATCAGTGCGGTAATGCCCAGCTCCCGAGCCGTTGCTGTTGCTGGGACGGATGGTGGTGTCGTGCGGACGACCAGCGTCACTTGATGCAGACCTGGCGTTTGCACCGCGCGTTCGATTGCGTCGAGAGTCGCCTCGATGTCCAGCGTGCGCCCTTCGCGCCCAGGAAAGATCGGGGTTAGAGTTTGAGTCTTGGGGTCAAAGCTGAAGCGGGCGTTCTCTGGCGCGCGCGCAATCGACTTACCCAGCGGCGCGAGCAATCCGCGCAGCCGCTCACGGTTCAAGCGCGAGCGCAGACGAGCTTGACCACCCTGAGTTTCATCTTCAATCAGCACAAACTGTCGCAAATCTCCAGCTCGAACGCGGAAGGCTTCCATCGGAGGCAGGGGACGATCTTGCTCATCCCAGCGGGGCGACAACAGGACGAGGTCGCCGCTGAGCATGGTCGAGAGCGCCTGAGCAGCCTCGGACGCGCTGACGACTCGCGGCGAGAGCGCGCGATGGGGCACGTTCAGCGTGATGGGTTGGGCGCGACGTGCCGCAGCGAGCACAGCTTGCAGCGTCAACGTCTCGTCGAGGTCAAGCCCAGCCTGGGCAGGCACCTCACGCGCTGAACTGCCCTCGATGACGATTTGAGCATCCCTCGGGTCGCGCTCGAGCTGTCGCGCTAGTTGCTGTAGGGTGTGCCGCCCCTCTGCCTCGTCCATGCGGACAACGAGCGGGGCTTCAACTCCCTGCCACCAAGCAATCAGCCGCTGCTGAAGTTGCGTGAAAAGGTCGCCCGTCCGTCCAATCTCGAGGGCATGACGTGCGGTCTCAGCAGGGTCGAGCGTCACGCCGAAGTCGGCTGGGCGATAGGTGAACGTCTGACCGCCCAGGCTCAGACGTATGGACGGCGAGCGGTAGTAGTTGCCTAGAGCCTGAGCGACGACGAAGACCTCCTCGGCGCTCATCCCGCCCAGGTCCGTGCCGTGCAAGCGCACGCCTGGAAACACGCGGTCTTGGTAGGTGAGATGATGATACGCTGCACTGCCGACCACGCTTGACACACCGACAAGCGCGATCGCAGCCAGCCAGTGCAGTGGGTTGAACAACGCGCGCAGCAGCACAGTTCTTCATCATTTTAACTTTGGCGAGCGTGCGACC
>JANWZM010000013.1 GCA_025054635.1 Thermoflexales bacterium | reverse complement strand
CGGCGGTTGAGCAAGGACTATGAGTTCGTGTTAGAGAGCAGTGTGAGCTGGATTTACTTGGCGATGGTGCACATTGTCGTGCGGCGGCTGGAGGGGCTTAAGACTGGAACAAGTGTTCAATTGTAAGACATGCTCTTAGGCTTCACATACGTGCATCGAATCACTTGACGATACAGCGCCCTTGACGTAATCTGTGGCTTCACTGCAGAGGCAACACGCCACTTCTGAGCGACTGGAGGCAAGTGATGCTGACCTTGACAAGGAACCCGTGGCAGTTGGACACACGCACGATTGTCCTCTCCGCAATTTTTGGCGCTATGGTTATCGCGCTTCAGCTTACTGGACTGGGCTCGATCCCTGTGCCGAACATCAGCGGTTCGATGACCACGCTGCACATCCCGGTCATCCTCGGCGCGATTATCGGCGGCCCGATTGTAGGCATCTTCGCTGGGGTGGTGATGGGTGTGAACTACCTGCTCCTGCCTGCAACGGCTGCGTTCGGCCCGATCACGCTGATTGTCCCGCGCCCCATCTTCGCGCTCGTGGCATGGCTCGTCTTCCGCGCGCTTCGGTCGAATACAGCGCTGGCAGGAGCTGCAGCCGGCGGGATCGGCACGCTGACGAACACCGTGGTCACTGTTGGGATCGCCATTCTGCTCGGTCAAGTTCCAGTTGAAGTGGTGCCAGCGATCCTGCCGCAGGCTGGGATTGAACTGGTCGCAAGCGCAGTCATCGTGCCGATCATTGCTGTCGCGGTTGAGGCAGCGTTGCGCGCGCGCGGCGGCTAAGCGCGGCGCACACTGGGCAGAATCACGGGGTCAGGCTCTGCAATTTGCCCCGTGCTGCCGCTGGGTGCAGCTCAATCGCCAAGCGAGACCCACACCTCGTCGCCCTGGACTTCCACCTTGTAAATCGGGATTGGGGCGACGGCAGGAAAGGTCGGCTTGCCAGTGAACAGGTCGAACTTTGCGCCGTGACGAGGGCAGACCACACACCGATCCTCGATGTGCCCTTCAGCCAGCGGGCCGTCGTCGTGAGTGCAAATGTCGCCAAAAGCGCGGATCTCGCCGTTCAGCCGAGTGAGCGCCACGGGCGTCTCGTTGATGATCAATGCTAGGATCTCGCCCTCCTTCACGTCTTCGACTTTTGCTGCGAAACGAAAGGTGCTCATGCAGCACAAGAATATCACGCAGGGCTTAGGAGCGGCTGGATTGGCGCTCGTAGCGCGGAACAACCTTGTGTCTTGCCGCTGGGGCTGAGCACCAGGCGCGGCTGAAGGTAGCGCAATCCGCTGCGCGCAAACCATCCAAGCCCAGGCACTCCCCGTATGCACAGACAGACCTGCTGGCACATATAATCCTGCTACGGGTCGGCGATGACACAGCTTTTCGCGCAAGAAGCAGTTTCCCCTGCGCCCCAGTCTCTGGCGCGCATACGCAACTTCTGCATCATCGCTCACGTGGACCATGGCAAAAGCACGCTTGCCGATCGCTTGCTCGAGTTCACCGGCACAGTGAGCAAGCGCGAGATGCAAGAGCAATTGCTCGATTCGATGGACATCGAGCGTGAGAAGGGCGTGACAATCAAAGCCAGCGCAGTGCGCATGTATTACACGGCGGACGACGGGCACACCTACGAGATCAACCTGATTGACACCCCAGGGCATGTGGACTTTACCTACGAGGTCAGCCGCGCGCTCAACGCCTGTGAAGGTGCAATCCTGGTTGTTGACGCCTCACAGGGCATCGAGGCGCAGACGCTGGCGAATCTGTATCTGGCGCTTGAGGCAAATCTGCACATCATCCCTGTGCTGAACAAGATCGACCTTCCGCACGCGCGACCCGACGAGGTTGCCCGCGATGTCGGCAACCTGCTCGGCGACGACCCGGCAAGCATCTTGCGCATCTCCGCCAAGGAGGGGATTGGCATCAAGGAAGTGCTCGAGCGCGTCGTCCGTGAAGTTCCGCCGCCGAAAGGTGACCCAGAGGCACCGCTGCAGGCATTGATCTTCGACTCGCACTACGACGCCTACAAGGGCGTGATCGCCTACGTGCGCGTGGTCAATGGTCGGCTGACCCCGAAGACGAAGCTGCGCATGGCTGCGACAGGCGCTTCCGCCGAGCCGATCGAAATTGGCATCTTCTCGCCGCGCATGACGCCAACGGGCGAACTCAGCGCTGGCGAAGTCGGCTATGTCGCGACTGGGCTGAAAAGCGTCCGCGAGTGCCGCGTCGGCGACACCATGCTCGACGCCGCGCGCCCAACTGAGCCGCTGCAAGGCTACAAGCCCGCCAAGCCCATGGTGTTCGCCAGCATTTTCCCCACGGACACTGAGGACTATCCGCTGCTGCGTGACGCCTTGGAGAAGCTCCAGCTCAACGACGCTGCGCTCGTGTTCGAGCCAGAGACGAGCACGGCGCTCGGCTTCGGCTTCCGCGTTGGCTTCCTAGGGCTGTTCCACATGGAGATCGTCCAGGAACGCCTTGAGCGCGAATACAACCTCGACGTGGTGGTCACCGCGCCCAGCGTCGAATACGAAGCGGTGCTCACCAATGGCAGCGTCGTGCGCGTCGCTCGACCTGCGGACATGCCCGACCCTAGCCGCGTCGCAGAGATGCGCGAGCCATGGATGAAGATCGAGATCTACACGCCGAAGGAATATATCGGTCCAATCATGGACTTGGTCACCAAGCGGCGCGGGGTGAGCGAGACGATGGAGTACTTGGACGCCAATCGCGTGCTGCTTAAGTACTCCATGCCGTTGGCGGAGATGATCGTTGACTTCTACGACCGACTTAAGAGTGTGACGAAAGGCTACGCCTCGCTCGACTACCACTTCGACAGTTACCGCCCAGGCAACCTGGTCAAGGTGGACATCTTGGTCAACGGCGAGCCCATTGACAGTATGTCCATGATCACCCACCGCGAGGATGCACACCGCCGAGGCGCTGCCCTGTGCAAAAAGATGAAGGACGCTATCCCGCGCCAGCTCTTCGAAGTGCCGATTCAAGCGGCAATCGGCGGCAAAATCATCGCCCGCGAGACCAAGCCTGCACTGCGCAAAGACGTGCTCGCCAAGTGCTACGGCGGTGACATCACCCGCAAGCGCAAGCTGCTCGAGAAGCAGAAAGAGGGCAAGAAGCGGATGAAGATGGTCGGCTCTGTCGAAATTCCCCAAGAGGCGTTCATGGCAATGCTTAAGCTAGAAGAGTAGCACCGCGCGCGGCAGCGCACTGTCGCACAGCAAACAACGTAGCCCATCGCACGAGGTTAATCGCATGAAGTCCATCCACTCGCTGGCAGTTGACTTGGGTGCAGAGAGCGGTCGCGTCATCAGCGCAGCCTTCGACGGCAACAAGCTCATTCTCTCTGAGATCCACCGCTTCCCAAATCGCCCTGTTCGCGTGCGTGGACACTTGCACTGGAACGTGCTCAGCTTGTGGGATGAAGTGCAGTCCGGCTTGCGCAAAGCAGCAAGTCAGCTTGAGCCTATCGCCAGCGTTGGTGTGGACACGTGGGGGGTTGATTTTGCGCTCCTAGATGCAGCCGGCGAGCTGATCGGCAACCCCTACCACTACCGCGATGCGCGCACGGATGGCATGATGGCGTTGGCGTTTAGCCGCCTACCGCGCGAGCGCATCTTCGAGCGGACAGGGCTTCAGTTCATGCAGCTCAATACACTGTACCAACTGCTGGCAATGGCGGAAGCGCGCGCGCCTGCACTGGAGCACGCTCGCGCGCTCGTCATGATGCCCGACCTGTTCCACTACTGGCTCAGCGGCGAGATCGCCTGCGAGTTCACAGAGGCAACCACGACGCAGTTTTACAACCCGCGCACACAAGATTGGGCGCGCGATGTGCTTCGGGCGTTAGGAATTCCAGACCACTTCCTCGTCCGAATCGTCCCGCCCGGCACAGACTTTGGGGAGCTGGCTGAGCCCGTGGTGCGCGCGACCGACGCTCGCCTAGCAGGCGTTCGGGTGATCGCACCAGCCTCGCACGACACAGCCTCTGCTGTGTTTGGCGTGCCTGCACGGAGCGCGCGCTACGCCTACATCAGCTCAGGCACTTGGTCCCTGCTTGGCGCCGTTGTGACCGAGGCTGTGATCACGCCTCAAGCGTTGGCGTTCAATTTCACCAACGAAGGCGGCGTCAACGGCACGTTCCGTCTGCTCAAGAACATCATGGGAATGTGGTTGGTGCAAGAGTGCCGTCGGCGCTGGGCTGCGCCCGATGGGACACTTATCCCGTACGCCGAGCTATTCGCTATGGCAGAGGCTGCGCCTGCGTTTGTTGCCTTGATTGACCCAGACGCGCCTGAGTTTCTTCACCCAGAAGACATGCCGAGCGCCATTGCTGAGCATTGCCGCCGCAGCGGGCAGACACCGCCTGCCGACCGAGGCACTATGGTGCGCTGCATCCTGGAGAGCTTGGCGCTCAAGTACCGCTTGACGCTTGAGCAGCTTCAATATCTGCTCGGCTATCCCGTAGAGGTCATTCACGTCGTCGGCGGGGGCGCACAGAACGCCTTGTTGTGCCAATTCACGGCAGATGCCTGCCAAGTGCCTGTAGTTGCCGGTCCAGTTGAGGCAACCGCGGTCGGCAATGCGCTCGTCCAGCTCATAGCGCTCGGACACCTCAGCAGCGCTGAAGAGGCGCGCGAGCTTGTGCGTCGTTCATTCCAGCTCACAACATACCTCCCGCGTGCAAGTGAGGTGTGGGAGGGGGTATATCACCGCTTCAGGCAACTCGTCAGCGCACCTTTAAGTGCAGCTCAGGGCTAACCTTCGCCATGCGACTGTCTCTCGTTGTGGTTTATCTTGCGCTCGTCGTGCTCTCGATTCAGCAGTTGCCAGCGTTTGCAGCCTTCGTTGGGCTACCGCTCACTGCTTCGCTTCAGCCGACGCCCTCCTTCGCGCCTGCGCTGAGCACAAACCTCACGCCACGCGCCTTTCTACCGATTGTCCATAGCAACCCCCTTTGCCCTGCGACGGGCGAGACCTACACGCTTATCGGGGTCAACGGGCCGTACTACAAAAACAACGCGCTGACGGACGAGAACCCTGACTTTCGGCTGTCCATCCTCGGATATGTGCCAGTCAATGAGCCGCTGCAGCTTGTCTCGTATGGCAGTGGCATCCCCGACCCTGACCCGCCGCGCTTCCCAGGCATCTTCGCACCAGAGCGTTTGCCTGCTTTCGTCGCTGCCTACAAGCGTCGTGACTGGAACTGGAACGAAAGCGGTCCGCCGCCCTACGGCACGCCAGGTGGCGCAAACAACGACTGGCCCGTCTCAGTGCTTGACCTTGCCACAGTGCCGGGTGAGTTCATCCATATCCCAAAGCGCAACGCTCCGAACAATCCCTCGGGCACAGTGGCGATGGTGCTTTACGTTGATGAGGACGAAATTGCCGTCCACTACGGCGACCAAGATCGCGTTGACAGCGGCTACGTGGTTTACTTGCTCAATTTCTGCGTCGATCCCAACCTCGTTGCGCTCTACCGCGCCCAGCTTTCAAACGGCAGGCGCGCAACAGGTCAGCTTCCCGCGATCCGCAATGGTCAACGTATTGGCATCGCCAATAGGAACTACGTTACTGTCGCTCTGCGCGATACCGCGATGTTCATGGACCCGCGCGACCGCAGTTGGTGGCCTGGGTACGCTCACATCGCTACGCTTCCGCTCGGGCGACCGAAGCGCCAGCCCTAAACAGCTTTGCTTCGCCCTCTTCTATGTCGAAGCTCTACGCCGACCCGCTGATCTACGACATCGCCTTTGGCGATCGCGACTTCGAGGACGAGTGCCGCTTTCTCAAATGGTGCTTGGCGACGTTCGGGGCTGCGCCTGCTCGAGATGACCGCTCCTTCCTCGAGCTGGCTGCTGGGCCGGCGCGGCATGCGCGCGCATTTGCGCGATGGGGCTGGCGCGCGGTTGCCCTCGACCTCTCGGCGGAGATGTTGGCGTACGCCCAACAAGGCGCTGCTGCAGAGGGCGTCCGGCTTGAGCTGGTTCAGGCTGACATGGGCGACTTTGCGCTGAGCCAGCCAGTCGCCCTTGCAGCGAACCTGATGGAGAGCTTCTCGCATTTGCTGACCAACGAGCAGGTCGTTGCTCATCTGTGCGCTGTCGGGCGGGCGTTGCTACCAGGTGGTATTTACGTCATCGAGATGGCGCATCCGTCCACGATCTGGCGCGATAGTCTGCCCAACACCTGGGTTGCGCGTTCGACCGATAGCCCAGCGCTTTCCGGCGTGCCCTACACTGAGGTCGAGGTGTTGTTTGGCGCTGCTGACGATCCGTATGACTGGATCACCCAACAATGGCTTGTGACCACGCGCCTAGTCGTGCGAGAAGCAGGCAAGCCAGAGCGCGTGATCGAACACAGCACAGCCCATCGCTGGTATCAGGCGCAGGAACTGCGCGCGCTGATTGACTTGAGCGGCGCATTCTCGCAAACGCACTGGTTCGGCAACATGGTCATCCCGCCGCCACCACTGGACTGCGGCCCGAGCAGCGAGCGGATGATCATCGTGTTGCGAAAGTAAGCCGCAACGGGCGCTTCACTCCAACAAGCGCGCCTCGACGACGCTGCCTGCCTCCAACATCTCGACCCCAATCGGCGCACAGATCAGCCCAGTTGCGCGGACAAGCCCGAAGATCAAGTTTGACTTGATCGGCGTCGGCGTCGCCTCAACAGGCTGCGTACCGTGCTCGAGGTGCTCGCGATTAAGCACAACAGGGATCCAGTGCTCCAGGTCGCGCGGCGATTTAATCGCGCGCGTCAGGATGACCTTCACGCGATTGGGCTGCGGTGGATTATCCGCACCTTGCACGCGCCACAGCGTCGGCGCCAGAAACATCAGCCCAGTCACTAACGTGCTGATGGGGTTGCCGGGCAGGCCGAGGAGGGGCTTGCCGTCGCACACCGCGAACAATGTCGGCTTGCCTGGGCGAAAGTAAATCCCGTGAGCCAGCACACCGGGTTTGCCCAAATGCGCCACAACCTCAGGCACGAAGTCGCGCTCCCCAACGCTGCTGCCTGCTGTGAAGACGATCACGTCCGCCTCGTGCATTGCGCGGCGCGCTGCTTGCTCGAAGGCGTCGCGCGTGTCAGGCAGAATACCGTAGTTCAGCGGCTCGCCTCCATTGCGTACAACCAACGCGCTGAGCATCGGCGCATTGATGTTGCGCACTTGACCGGGGCGCACGGGCGCTTCCGCAGGCACGAGTTCATCGCCGCTGGCGATGATCGCCACCCGCGGCTTGCGTCGCACCTCGACCTGCGTTACACCCAACGCCAGCAACCCAGCGATCTCCTGCTCGCGCAGCCGTCTGCCGGCTGGAATGGCGACATCCCCGGCTCGCAGGTCTTCGCCTTGGTTGATCACGTTTTCGCCTGGCGTGAGCCGAGCGCTGGTCTGGATCTTCCACGGCGTGTGCTCGCTGGGCACATCAGGTGATAGGCTGCGCGCTTGCTCCTGCGCGAGAACCGCATCTGCGCCCTCGGGGACATGCCCGCCGGTGGGCACACGAACTGCCTCACCCGTCCGCACAGCGAGCAGGCAAAGCTCACCCATGCGCACCTCGCCGATCACGCGCAGTACGCCGGGGGTGGAATCAGCTTTCACGGCGAAGCCGTCCACAGCGCTGCGGCGGAACTCGGGCATGTCTGTCGGCGTGCGCACATCCATAGCCAGCACGCGGTTGTGGGCTTGGAGGGTAGGGACAATCTCAGTGCCGAGCGCGCGCGCTGCCTCCGCGAGCGCAGCGCTTAACCGAGCCATCGCTTCGACGGGAGGAAGCAAGTTGAGCGTTCTCATCGCCGTTGTGCAACTGCGAATTGTCGCACCGAGCAGGGCAGGGTTACAACCAGGGAGTGTCTAGTGGCTTGATCACCCCCTCACCCCTGCTCACCTCTCCCCGAGAGCCGTCCATTACCCACAACGTTGCACAGAAGTGCAGCCGACCTGTCCAGCGACCATGTTTGTAGGGGCGCGCCGCGCGCGCCCGTGCAGCCTGCGCTGCACTACAATCGCCTCGATGAGCAAGACAGCCCACCTCGACCTCCCCATTCGCTTCGGCACGGTCGGCACGCCGCTGAGCACACCGAAGAGCGGCGGCAGCGCCGGGGGCGTGCAGCGCATCCGCGAGCTGAGCCTGTCCGCGCTGGAGCTTGCCTGGGTGCAGAGCGTCCGCATCAGCGACGAAGCCTGCGCCAAGATCCGCGCTGCAGCCGAGGAGCACGACGTAGCCATCAGCGTGCACGCGCCCTACTACATCAACCTGAACGCCGATGCCGAGTCTTGGGCAACAGGGCGAGAGCGGTTGCTGGCAGCTGCGCGCGCGGGCTATAAAGCCGGCGCAACCGACATTGTGTTTCACCCTGGCTCTTACATGAAGGCGACGCCCGCGGACGCCTATCGCGTCAGCCGAGATCGGCTCGCGGAAGTCACAGACACCTTGAGAGCCGAAGGGATCAATGTCATCTTGCGCCCAGAGACCATGGGCAAAAGCGCCATGCTGGGCACCTTGGAGGAGGTCATTGCTTGGAGCCAGGAGGTCGAGAACGTGTTGCCGTGCGTTGACTTCGCTCACCTGCACGCGCGCGCGGGTGACGGCTCGTTCAACACCTATGAGGAGTTCACCGCAGCGCTGCGCCAAATCGCTGAGGGACTGGGCGAACGTGGCTTGAAGCAGATGCACATTCATTTCAGCGGGATCGCTTACACCGCGAAGGGCGAAAAGCACCACTTGAACCTAGCCGAGGCAGACATTGACTACAAGGCGTTCTTCAGGGCGTTGGCAGATATGGGTGTTGTCGGGCGCGTGCTGTGCGAAACGCCTAACTTGGAAGAAGACGCTGTGCTCATGCAGAACACTTATCGCCAAGCCTGGGCGAAGGCAGTGCGCAAGGCAGCCCAGGGCTAACGAGCAATGCGCATCCACAAGTGCACGGCGCGCGGCGAGCGTGTGCTGAGCTACGAGGGCGAGGTCTTGGAGCGCGACGAGACGCGTCTTGTCGTCCGCGCGCCCTGGACGCTCGGTGAGCACCGACTCCCCTACGTCGTCCTGCAGCCAGGCGATGTCTTCATCGAGACGTTTTACCGCGATCATTGGCACAACATCTTCGAGGTTCGTGCTGCAGACGGCGCGCTCAAGGGTTGGTATGCCAACTTGACCTACCCCGCGCGCATGACCAAGGACGAAGTTGAGTGGCTCGACTTGGCGCTAGATGCCTGGATGAGCGCCGAGGGGCGCCTAGCAATGCTCGACGGCGACGAGTTCGCAGCCGCACAGGGCACGCTACCGACTGACCTCGCCGCAGCCGCTCGCGCTGCTGTCGAACCAATGCTGGCTGACCTGCGCGCGCGCTGGATCGCTCATGCGAACGACCAAGTCGCCGAGAAGCTCACTCGCCGCCGATGGAAGCTCGCCACCGCAGAGTCCTGCACAGGCGGACAAATTGGCGACCTCATCACCCACCGTTCAGGCAGCTCTGCCTACTTCATCGGCGGCGTCATCGCCTACAGCAACGCGGTCAAGCAAGCTGCGCTTGGGGTGTCCACGGACACGCTGTTGCAATTTGGCGCAGTGAGCGAGGCATGCGCATTGGAGATGGCAGAGGGGGTGCGCTGCTTGCTCGGCGCCGAGGTCGGGGTCAGCGCAACCGGAATCGCTGGACCGAGCGGCGGCAGTGCCGAGAAGCCCGTTGGTCTGACGTTTGTCGCTGTCGTCACCCCAGAGCACGCCGCCGTTGCGCGGAACGTTTGGGAGGCAGACCGATTGGGCAACAAGCAGCGCACTGCTGACGAGGCACTGCGGCTGCTGCTCAGCGCGTTGGCAGATCAATAAACCTCTGCCAGCGCAGCGCGCACCTGGGCGACGCAGCGCGGCAGAACTTCAAGGAAGGCGTCAACCTCCGCGTCAGTGGTGCGGTATCCCAGCGTGATGCGCAAGCTGCCCAGCGCCCACTCTGGCGCGATCCCCATCGCCAGCAGCACTGGCGACGGCTCGGGATTCCCAGTCGAGCATGCGCTACCTGTCCCCACAGCAAAGCCCTCGACATCGAGCGCCATCAGCAGCGACTCGCCGTCCACGTTCTTAAAGACAAAGCTCGCATGGTTAGGCAGCCGTTGTTGTGGATGACCTGTGAGCTGTGCGTCTGGCACGTTTGCCAGAACCCCTTCGATCAAGCGATCGCGCAGCCGAGCGAGCCGCGCAGCTTGCTCGTCGCGCTGGCGAGCGACGAAACGCATCGCTGCGGCTGCGCCGACTGCGCCAGGCACGTTGACTGTGCCAGGGCGCTTGCCGCGCTCGTGTCCCCCGCCAGTGATCGGCGGCACGTAAGGCGTGTTCTCGCGGATGTAAAGCAAGCCAACGCCTTTGGGTCCGTAGAACTTGTGCGCTGCAGCCGACAGCAGGTCAACGTTGAGGGCTTTCACGTCAAGCTCCAGGTAGGCTGGCGCTTGCACAGCGTCGGTGTGGAAGAGCACGCCGCGCTCGCGGCAGATCGCGCCGATCTCGCGCACGGGCTGCAGCGTGCCCACCTCGTTGTTGGCGAGCATCACGCTGACCAGCACCGTGTCTCGGCGGATCGCCCGGCGCACGTCGTCAGGATCAACCTGCCCTGTGCTGTCCACGGGCAGGAAAGTGACCTCAAAATCGAACAGGTCGCGCAACTGGCGCGCAGTCGCCTCGACCGCCTGGTGCTCCACAGCGGTCGTGACCAGATGATTGCCTCTGCCACGTTTGCGTGCAGCGAACGCAACGCCGCGCAAAGCAAGGTTGTTCGACTCTGTGCCACTGGCAGTGAAGACCAGCTCTGCGCTGCGCGCCCCGATCGCGCACGCCACCGTCATTCGCGCCTCATCCAGCGCAGCGACAGCTTGCCGCCCGAAGGTGTGCAAGGACGAAGCATTGCCGAAGCAATCGCTCAAGCAACGCTGCATTGCGCCCAGTGCCTCAGCCGCTAGCGGCGTCGTCGCTGCGTGATCCAGATACACTCTTGCGCGATCCATAAACTGCAGGGGCATTGTAGAACTGCAAGGTCAAAGAACGGTGAGAGACGCGCTTTCTCCTCCTAGGTGCGTGCGGGTGCTTGGTGTGCCCGTGCACGACGTCACCTTGTGCCAAGCGTGCGACATCGCAGAAGCGTTGATCCAGCGCGGGGGGGCATACCAGTTCGCCACAGTCAACCCCGAGTTCATCATGGCTGCGCAGCGCGACCCCGAGTTCATGGCGCTGCTCCAACAGACAGCGTTGAACGTGCCAGATGGGGTAGGGGTGCTGTGGGCAGCGCGAAGGCTCGGACAGCCTTTGCGGGAGCGCGTTGCCGGTGTGGACTTGGTGCAGGCGCTATGCGGCATGGCTTCCGCGCACCGCTGGCGCACCTTCTTTCTCGGCGCCCAGCCTGGCGTCGCCGAGCGCGCTGCTGCGCGCATGGCGGAGCGCTTCCCCGGCTTAATGATCTGCGGCACGTTTGCAGGCACGCCGCGCGAGGAGGACGCGCCGGCGATTGTCAAGCGCATTGCCAACTGTAAGCCCCAGTTGCTGTTCGTTGCCTACGGCGCGCCAGCGCAGGACAAGTGGCTTGCTCGTCATCTCAGGGAAGTGCTCGTCGGTGAGCAAGGGCTTGTTGGCGTTGGGGTTGGAGGTGCGTTTGACTTCATCGCTGGTGTGCAGCAGCGCGCGCCCTTGTGGATGCAGCGCGCTGGGTTGGAATGGCTGCATCGGCTGGTGCGCCAGCCCTGGCGCTGGCGCCGCCAGCTCGCCCTCATCCGATTCGTCTTTGCTGTGCTGCTAGAATCCGCTCGGAAGCCCTAGAGCGATGGTGGTGTTTCCCCCTGTGCCAAGCACCCGTGCGCCCTTGCCTGAGGAGGTGCTCCGCAAGCTGCGCACCCATCGCTTGTTTGCCCAGCTCAGCGACGAAGAGTTTCGCCAGGTCACTGCCCTACTGCGCGTGCGCACGCTCAAAGAGGGGGAGATTTTGTTTTCAGTTGGAGACCACGACACAAACCTATATGTTGTTCGGCAAGGCAAATTGCTCATCCGCGTGCCAGAGTATCAGGGGCAGGATCCAGTCATCGGCAAGGCTCTGCCCGGCGACGTGCTCAACGAACTCGCCTTTGTCACCGGTCGCGCGGATGAAATCACTGTTGAGGCAGCGACAGAGGCTCGGCTTTGGTACATCCCGAGAGCAGAGTTCCAGACGCTGCTCCGCCGAGCGCCTGCATTGGCACAGCGGATTGCGTACCCATCTGAGGCAGCTGAGTATGGCGCGCGCCGTCGCCGCATGAAGCCTGAGGCAAACGAGCGCGTGCTATGGTTTGGGCGTCGCCATTGGAGTTACCTGCTAGGTCGAATCGCCTCCGTGCCACTGCTCGTCTTGCTCGCTGGTGTGCTGCTCGCTCTAGCGCTGACCCAGCAGATTGTTCTCCCGCAAGGTGTGCTGCTTGCGTTGACCGTTGTCTTGTTCGGCATCGCCCTGCTAGTTCTGGTCTGGGAGCTGATTGACTATCTCAACGACTACTACGCAGTCACCGACCAGCGCGTGATCCACCGTGAGCGGGTTGTGTTGCTTTACGACCAGCAGGATGAAGTGCCGCTCAACCGCGTGCAGCGCGTCGAGGTTATCCGAACGGGACTAGTTGACTCGCTGCTCGACATCGGCACGGTGTTCATCGAGACGCAGGGCGCGTTGGCGAATATTGAGATGGACTATGTCAGCCAGCCCGACTACGTCTCGAAGCTGATCACGGATGAGGCAGCGCGGGTGAGTCGCGAAAGCCACGCCCAGCAACGGTCGCAGGTGCGCGCTGAGCTGCGTGTTGCGCTTGGCATCACCAAACCGCCCGAGCCGCAATCTAGCGGTGCAGACGCGCCGAAGCCACCGCTGCTGCGTCAGCGGATTCAGCAAGTCACGGCTCAAGCGCGCGCGGAGCTGCTGCCCTACGTGCGCGTCGAACGCGGCGCGGAGATCGTGTATCGTCGCCATTGGCTTTACTTGTTGTTCAACGTTGCTCGACCGCTTGGGCTGATTCTCCTGACTTTGGGCGCGCTCATCGCCGCCCCGATCCTCTTGCCCAGCCTCACCAGCTTTCTGTTCCAAATGCCCTTCGTCCTAGTGCCTGCCGTATTGCTGTTGGCGTTTGCGCTGTGGTTCATCTGGCAATACGAAGACTGGCGCAACGACATTTACGTGATCACCAGAGACCGGGTGATTGACTCCAAGCGCAGCCCATTCGGCGTTAGAGGGATGACCCAGCGGACAGCATCCCTGGAGAGCATCCAGAACGTGACAGCGACGACAAGAGGGCTAATTGACACGCTGTTCAACATGGGCGATGTCTCAATCCGCACCGGCGGAGTCGAGAACGAGCTGCTGTTTGCGCGGGTGTGGAATCCGCGCCAGGTGCAGCGCGACATCTACAAGCGCATGGCAGACTTTGCGGCTGCCAAGCAAGCTGAGGAAGCTGCCCGCCGCCGACGCGAACTTGTCGAGGGGCTTGGCATCTACGACGAGCTGGTGCGCATTCATCGCAACCGCGAGCTGATCTGAAGTAGCCTCGCGTTCCACAAGCGTTCGGCGCCAGTGGAGCGCGTTATCTCACGCAGGATAGCTGGGAAGTCGGCAGCTACCGCGCCGATCTCTGACCTCGCACAGACATCTAGCGACGCGAGCTTCAAGAAACTACAATCGAGGCGTGTTTCCGCAAAGCTCTTCTCCGCATCCACGCTGTTTGCCCGCAGACACGCACTCCCTCGAGACTGGCGTAGCCCTTGGCAGGGCGAAGCAACTCTCGGCTGAGCGCGCGCCAACCCGCACTGCGCTTGAGCAGCCAGCAGCCACCAGGCACAAAATAACTCCTAGCAAGGGAGACGAGCGATGAAGTCGTATCGCAAAGAGCTGTGGATGAACGTGCCCAAGCGGCGCGCGTTTGTCAACATCACCCCCGCAGGTTGAGCAAGCCGTGCGCGAGAGCGGCGTGAGCGAGGGGCTATGCCTGGTCAACAGCATGCACATCACCGCCTCGGTGTTCATCAACGACGACGAGCGCGGCTTGCACGAGGACTTCGAGCGCTGGCTCGAGGCGTTGGCGCCCGAAGTGCCTGGACCGAGCCGCTATCGCCACAACCTGACTGGCGAGGACAACGCCGACGCCCACCTCAAACGGCAGATCATGGGGCGCGAGGTCGTGGTGGCGATCACCAACGGCGCGCTGGACTTTGGGCCTTGGGAGCAGATCTTCTACGGCGAGTTCGACGGCATGCGCCCGAAGCGCGTGCTTGTTAAGATCATCGGCGAGTAAATCAGGAGAACGACATGCCGCGCCTTCCGACGTTTGACGAAATGCTTCATCCGCAACGGGTGGACGCACACATCCGCGCCGAAGCAGAACGCGCTCGGACTGAAGACCCGCTGCACCCCATCAACCTGTTCAACATCCACTGGCGCAGACCAGGCAGCGACGCGATCAACTACCTTGTCATGCCCCACGAGATCACGGGTGTCGAGGCGGAGATCGTGGTGATGGTCGCTAAGGACTTTCCAACGGGCAGCCACAAGGTTGGCCCGGCAAAACGCCCAGGACGACCACGTCGGGCAGAACTTGGGCGATGCTTAGGAAGTCATTCTATAGCGA
>JANWZM010000251.1 GCA_025054635.1 Thermoflexales bacterium | reverse complement strand
GACTCGTATGCGGTAGGTCGGCTGTCGGTGCGTGCGGCGGCGGCGCTGATAGCAGGGGAGAAGGTGGAGCGCTACCTGCTGGTGCAGCCGGTGGTGATCACGCAGGAGTTTCTGCGGGCGAACAACGTGCAGGACATGGACTCGCTGATCAAAGCCATGCCCGCCCTTGGCGAAAGCCCACTGGTTCAGTTTGACTGGATGCGTAAGCTGGCAGCAGAGAACCGATAGATCGAGTCTTCTCGCTCCATCCCGCACACAAGCCCATGGCGAAGCGTGTTGCTCTGCCCTCGCCCTTGCTCCCTCTTCCTCTGGGATAAGGCGCAGGGAGTGCGAGCAAGCTACCACGCTGTGCATCCCATCCCTGAGTTCAGACACTATCCCATCCCTCCCTCACAGCAGGGAGGGATGGGGCGGGCTTAAACAGATGCTGGAATGACGGCTTCGAGTGTGCTTCGCGCAGTTGATGTCAGCAAGCGCTTCGATGGTGTGGTCGCCCTCGATGGTGTGAGCTTCGAGGTGCATGCGGGGCAAATTCATGCGCTCGTCGGCGCAAACGGCGCGGGCAAGAGCACCCTGATCAAGGTGCTCAGCGGCTACTACGACAGCTACGGCGGGCACGTTGAGCTAGACGGCAAGCCTGTGTCGCTGCACCGACCATCAGATGCGATCCGCGCTGGCATTGAGGTTGTGCACCAGGAGGTAGACACAGCGCTCGTGCCGACCTTGAGCGTCGCTGAGAACGTGTTAATTGAACACCTAGCCGAGCGCGCCAGCGGCTTGTGGATAGATTGGCAACACCTGCGCCGAGAGTCCTCGCGCGCAATGCGGCGCGTTGGCTTGGAAGTCAACCCGGCACGCGCGGTCGAAACGCTCAGCCTGCACGAAAAGCAATTGCTGCTGATCGCGCGCGCAGTGCGCCGCAAGGCGCGCTTCTTGATCTTGGACGAGCCGACGGCGTCGCTGAGCCTGCGTGAGGCACAACTGCTCTTCGAGTTGCTGCGCGACTTGGCTCGTGCCGGCGTGGGCATTGTGTACATCTCACACCGCCTAGGCGAGGTGCGCGAGCTTGCCGACGTCGTGACTGTATTGCGCGCGGGGCGGGTTGCGGGGCGTTTCCAGGCAGATGCCCCCACTGAGCAAATCATCGAAGCGATGCTCGGCACAGCAACAAGCGATCTCTACCCTGAGCGTCCGACCCGTGGGCCAGGCGAAGTCGTGCTCGAAGCGCGTGGGCTGAGGCGACAGGGCAGCGTGGAAGACGTGAGCTTCATCGCTCGCCGCGGCGAGATTCTGGGCATCACTGGACTGGTCGGCGCGGGCAAGACAGAACTGCTGCGCCTGCTGTTCGGCGCTGATCCCCTCGATGGGGGTGCACTCTACCTGAACGGAAGGCTGCTGCGCCTGCGTCAGCCCAGCGATGCCGTGAAGGCAGGTATTTACCTCGTGCCAGAGGAGCGGCGGCGCCACGGGTTGCTTATCGAGAGCACTGTCCGCGAGAACACGACCCTGCCCTTCCTGGACAAGCACACCCGCTGGGGGTGGCTCTCGCGGCGCAGCGAGCTGCAATCCGCGGAGCGCCTGACTCGCCTCGTGGGGTTGACCCCTCCGCTGCCTGAGCTGCCTGTCAAGAACCTCAGCGGTGGGAATCAGCAAAAGGTGGTGATCGGGCGCTGGTTTGACGGCGAACCCAAAGCGGTGCTTTTCGACGAGGCAACGCAGGGCATTGATGTGCGCGCCAAGCGCGATGTGTTTGACCTGGTGCACCAGTGGAGTCAGCGCGCGGCGGTGATCTACGCCTCGTCGGATATTGACGAGGTGATGGCGCTTGCTGACCGCGTGCTGGTGATGCGCGATGGGCGCGTTGTCGCCGAGGTCAATCCGCGCCAGGTCTCGCGCGAGGCTGTGCTGGCGCTTGCGACTGGCGTGAAGGATTCAATTGCGTGAACCCACAAATTTCCTCTTGAGTTCAGAATGAGCGCTGACACACTTCAAAGGGCTGTGCCCTCGCCGCGACCAGGACGCGAGCTGCGGCGCGCCTTCGCGGACTTCCTGTTGCGTTACGGGATGATCCTGGCGATCGTCGCCCTGCTCGTGTTCTTCTCTGCGGTCAACCGCAACTTCATGACGCTTGGGAACATGCTCGACGTGCTGCGAGCGGTCTCGATCCTAGCCATCGTCGCAATTGGGCTGACGGTCACCGTTGTCGTCGGCGGGATTGACGCCTCAGTTGGTGCGACGACGGGTCTAGCTGTAATGCTGGCGACAGCGCTGATGGTGATCTGGCGGGCGCAATGGTGGCTGGCGATCCTCATCTCGTTTGCCGCTGGTGCAGTCGTCGGCTTGATCAACGCTTTTCTGGTGATCCGGCTGCGCATCCCTGACTTGCTCGCGACGCTAAGCACGCTATATGTGGTGTCTGGAGTGCAGCTCACCATCACGCGCGGCGATGCTGTCTATCGCGGCATGACGAATCCGTATAGCCCCGAACGGGCACTGACCACAGGTGAAATTCAGCCTGAGTTCCTCTGGCTTGGGCAGGGGATGCTGTTCGGCACTGGCGACTTCAGAGGCATTCCCGTGCCTGTTGTGCTGATGCTCATCGTCGCAGTTGGGTTTTACCTCTTTCTGGGTCACACCCGCCACGGGCGGCTGTTATATGCAGTCGGCGGCAACCCTGAGGCGACGCGCCTAGCCGGGGTCAACGTGGATGCGTATCGCCTGACAGCCTACCTAATCAGCGCACTCTTAGCAACATTGGGCGGGCTGGTGTTGGCTGCGCGGATCGGCACGGGCGGCATTCGCGCTGGCGACCCTTACTTGCTGGACGCAGTTGCCGCCACCTACTTCGGCTTTGCGGTGCTTGGCGCGCGCAAAGCGAATGTCTTCGGCACTGTGCTCGGCGCAATCTTCGTCGGCGTCATGCTGAACGGGCTGACGATGATGAACATGCCTTGGTATCTGCAGGACGTAGTGAAGGGCGCTGTGCTGATGGCGTCGCTCGGGCTGAGCTTCTATCTCAAACCAAAGAGTACGTGAAGACCTATGGCTAGCCAAGAAGTCATCCCCCTCAACGAACAAACGGTGATTGACTACGTGCGCAGCACGCCAGCAGCGATGGCTGTGCTTGGCGACAGCGATGCGCCGCTCACAGCGAAGGCGATCTTGGAAGGCAACGTCAACCTGCTCTTCCGCGTCTCAAATGGCGCGCGCTCAGTGCTGGTCAAACAAGCGCTCCCGTATGCCTGGCGCTACCCTGATTTCAAGGTGCCGCTCGACCGCGCGCGCATTGAATATGAGCTGCTCACCCTCGAGGCGCGTTACGCACCTGACTACGTCGTGCGAGTGTATTACTACGACGAAGCGCGCGCGATCCACGTCATCGAGGACTTGAACCAGCATGTAGTGATGCGCCAAGGGCTAATCGCGCGCAACCGCTATCCCCATGCCTCACGGCACATCGGCTTCTTCGCTGCGCACACGCTCTTCCACACCTCAGACTTGTACCTGCCCTCGGGCGAGAAGAAGGCAATGGCGGAGCGCTTTACCAACGCCGTAATGCGCAAGGTGCAGGAGGACTTGGTGTTCACTCAGCCCTACATCCCGCACCCGAACAATCGCTGGACGCCCGAGAACGCCCCAGTCGTGCAGGCGATGTATGCAGACGACGAATTTCGCAGCGAGATGTTCTTTCTCAAAGAGCGCTACATGACCCACGCTCAGGCGCTGATCCACAACGACCTGCACACAGGCTCGATCATGGTCAACGAGACTGAGACAAAGACGATAGACCCTGAGTTTGCCTTCTTCGGCCCGATCGGGCATGACCTTGGCTCGTATCTGGCGAACCTGGCGCTGAACTACGCCGGGCAAGAGCACTGGTCGCCAACCGAAGCAGAGCGCAAGGCGTATCGCGCCTGGCTGCTGGCGTCCATGCGCGAGGCTTGGCAAACGTTCGAGCAGGAATGGCTGGCGTTGTGGGAAGAGAAGGGACTGCACGACGAGTGGCCCTCGCAGCGCTTCAAGGCGCGCTACATGGAGAAGCTCTTGCAGGACACGGCTGGCTTCGGCGCCGCTGAGATCATGCGTCGCGCGGTTGGGCTTGCCCGCGTCGCAGACATTGACCGCATCCCCGACGAGAAGACGCGCGCGGCTGCCGAACGGATTGCACTGAACATCGCGCGCGCCTGGCTCATGCGCCGTCATACCCTCAGCTCGATTGACGAGTTGCTCGACTGGACGCAGCAAGCCGACGACCGGGGGTGGGGCTAGCAGCGTGAGGGCTGAGCGCGTCCCTCTTCTGACCAAGCTCGCCTTCGGCAGTGGCGACGTCGGCCCAGCGGTCGCCACTGCCGTGATGAGCTTCTTCCTGCTTTACTTCTTCACCGACGTCGCCCGAATCAGTCCTGGTGCAGCTGGGACGATCTTGCTGGTCACCAAGATTTGGGATGCAGTCAACGACCCCATCATCGGCTTTCTCAGCGACCGCCTTCACACCCGTTGGGGGCGGCGGCGACCGTGGTTCTTGTTTGGCGCTGTCCCGTTTGGGCTGAGCTTCTTTCTGCTGTTCCAAGTGCCGCCGTTTGACGAGACAGGCAAGGTGGCGTATTACCTCGTTGTCGCGCTGCTGCTGGACACGATGTTCACGGTGGTCAACGTGCCCTACACAGCGCTGACGCCGGAGCTATCGCGCGACTACGACGAGCGCACCAGCTTGAACTCGTATCGCTTTGCTTTCAGCATCGCAGGCGCGCTGATTGCAGCGGTTGCCCATCCGATCATTGTGGATACGGTCGCGGCTTCGTCCGACGTGCAGACGGGGTACGCCGTCTCGGCGCTTGTTTGGGCAGTGGTCTGCACTGTGCCGTTCTTCTTTGCCTTTGCCGGCACCTACGAGCGCCATTCGCCCGAGGAAGAGCGCGCGCTGCCTCTGCTCGAGGGGCTGCGCTACGCTTTTGCCAATCGCGCCTTTCGCTACGTCACGGCAATTTACTTGCTCTCCTGGCTGGTGGTGCAGACGCTGAGCACGCTGATTGTGTATTACCTGACGTATTGGCTGCGCCGCCCAGACGCTGTGCCGTCGGTGTTGCTGGGCGTGCAGGGCAGCGCGCTGGTGTGGCTGTTCATTTGGGGCGCGATCAGCCGCGGGCGAGCGGGCAAGAAAGGCGTTTACCTCCTCGGCATGACGGCATGGGTTGCTGTGTCGCTGGTGCTGTTTGCAGTGCAGCCAACTTGGCTGATTGAAGTTGTGATCGCACTGGCTGCGCTGGCGGGCGTGGGGGTTTCTGTGGCGTACTTGATCCCTTGGGCGATGCTGCCCGACGTGATCGAGCTGGACGAGTTGGAGACTGGAGTGCGCCGCGAGGGGACGTTCTACGGGTTGTTTGTGCTGCTGCAAAAGCTAGGATTGGCGCTAGGGTTGTTCATCGTCGGACAAGTGCTGGAGCTGACGGGCTACGTCACCCCGCCGCCTGGTGCTGCCGAGCCAATTGAGCAGCCTGCAAGTGCGCTGCTGGCGATCCGATTGATGATGGGGCCGGTCGCTGCGCTCGTGCTGATCGCGGGGATGGCGCTGGTGGCGCGCTTCCCGATCACGCGCGAGACGCACGCGCGCGCGCTGCGCCGCCTCGCCGAGCGCACGCGGGCGAGCGTGTGAGACTTGCCCTACAGTAACAGATTTGCTTTCGCCAGCAGAATGCCCTTCTTTGTTAACTTTGTTAAGCAGGTCTAAACGAATACTTAAAGTTCCCTGACTAGTATCCCAGCTTGAGCATTCGCATGCTCAGGAGTCCTGTTATGAGTCGTGCATACCTTGCGTCTTTGTCACTGGCAACAGCGGTTGCCATTCTCTCTGCATGCGCTGTCGCTCCGGTCGCCCCTGCGCCCCAGCCCACACAACCTGCTCAACCCGAGCCAGCTAAGCCGGCTGTGGACTGGAGCAAGGTTCGCTCTGCTGAGGAAGGGGGCGGTTTGGAGGCGCTGATCGCCGCCGCCAAAGCGGAGGGCGAGCTCAACGTCATCGCGCTGCCCGACGACTGGTGCAACTACGGCGAGATGATGCGCACCTTCTCGGAGAAGTACGGCATTAAGGTGAACTCAATCAACCCTGAAGCAAGCTCAGCCGAGGAGCTGCAAGCCATCAGGGACAACAAGGAAAACAAGGGGCCTCAAGCGCCCGACGTGATTGATATCGGCGTTGCCTTCGGCCCGCTCGCTAAGGAAGAAGGCCTGATTGCCCCTTACAAAGTGCAAACCTGGGACACGATCGAGGGGGTTAAAGATCCAGAGGGCTTCTACTACACCGACTACACAGGCATCTTGGTGTTCGAGGTCAACCTCGATGTGGTGAAGCCAGAGGATGTCCCGCAGGACTGGAAGGACTTGCTCGACCCCAAGTACAAGGGCAAGATTGCGCTCGCAGGTGATCCTCGGTCGTCGAATCAAGCTGCGCAGACCGTCTACGCTGCGGCGCTCGCCAACGGCGGCTCGTTGGACAACGTCCAGCCCGGCCTGGACTTCTTCAAAGAGCTGAACGCCCGCGGCAACTTGCTGCCGCTCATTGCAGGCACCGGCTCGATCGCCAAGGGCGAGACGCCGATCACCTTCCAGTGGAACTACCTGGCGCTGGCGAACAAGGAGAACTTCAAGGGCAACCCACCGATTGAGATTGTGTATCCCAAGTCGGTGACCTGGGGTGGTTCTTATCTGCAGGCAATCAGCGCCTATGCGCCGCACCCGGCTGCAGCTCGCCTGTGGCAGGAGTTCCTGTATTCCGATGAGGGTCACCTGATCTGGATGAAGGGTTTCTGCGCGCCTGCACGCCTGAACGACATGCTCAAGCGCGGCGTAGTGCCAGAAGACCTCAAGGCGAAGATGCCTGATCCGTCGCTCTTGGCAAAGGCGGTCGTCCCCAGCCGCGATCAGCTCAGCAAGGCGCGCGAGTTCATCAAGGAGAACTGGGACAAGGTCGTCGGTCTCGAGTTCCAGAAGTAACTCCCACGCGGAGGCGTTCTTGAAACGAGGGACACTCTGGGGCGCACTTGCGCGCTCAGAGTGTCCTTTATAGACTCACACCCCATGAAAGAGCTGCGCGCAGCGCGGCTGTACCTGTTCGGTGCGCCGATCTGGGATTGGCTTGGATTGCTGCCCTTCCTTGCCTTTGTCCTCTTGTTCTTGGTCATTCCTTCTGCCAATCTATTTGCCGGGGCGTTTGTGAATCGCACTGGGGTGTTCACGCTGGAGAACATCGTTGTCTTCGGCAACCCCTTTGTGCTGCGGTCGTACTTGGTCAGCTTGCAGGTCAGTCTGGTTACCGCGCTTGTAGGCGGGGTGTTCGGCTTTCTCGTTGCCTACGCGATCACGCTTGGGCGTGCGCCGGGGTGGATGCGCGGGGTGATCATGACCTTCTCAGGGCTAGCCGCGAACTTCGGCGGGGTGCCGCTCGCGTTTGCCTTCATCGCGACGCTGGGCCGCACAGGGTTTCTCACGGCGCTGCTCAAAGGGATCTGCTTTCCTGCAGGTGAATCTGAGGTTTGCCCGTTCAACCCCTACGACTATGGTTTCAACCTATACAGCGTCACGGGGTTGGTGATGACCTACACGTATTTCCAGTTTCCTCTCATGGTGCTGATCATCACGCCTGCGCTGGAAGGGCTGCGCACCGAGTGGCGCGAGGCGTGCGAATCATTGGGCGGCAGCCAACTGCATTACTGGCGTGATGTTGCCTTTCCCGTGATGATGCCGTCTCTGCTCGGCGCGATGTTGCTGCTTTTCAGCAACGCCTTCGGCGCGTATGCGACCGCACAGGCGCTCACAGGTGGCAGCATTCCGCTCGTCACCATTCTGATCGGTCAGCAGATTCGCGGTGATGTGCTCAACAACCCGCACGAAGGATATGCGCTGGCGCTCGGGATGGTGGTGGTGATGGCGCTGACTGTATGGGGGTATGCCGTGTTGCAGCGTCGGACGACCGAATGGTTGAGGCGCTGAAGGGGAACTCACGATGGCTCAGGTCACTCTTCCTACTCAAAGGCGGCGCTCGTGGCGCTTTTGGGCGATCTTCTGGGGCGTCGCAGCGATGCTGTATTTCTTCGTGCCGCTGTATGGCACGCTAGACTTCTCTTTGCGAATGAAGCGCGGCGAGATCAGCCTGTTGGCTTACGAGATCGTCTTCGCTGACCCGCGCTTCTGGGAAGGCTTCCGCTACTCGGCGATCATGGCGCTGGTGACGATTGTGGTCAGTGCGTTAATCTTTGTGCCTACAGTGTATTGGATGCACCTGAAGCTCCCCCAAGCACGCCCCGTTGTCGAGCTAGTAACCATTTTGCCCTTCATCATTCCCGGCGTTGTGTATGTGTTCGGCTTGATCCGAACTTATTCTCGCCCGCCGCTCCAATTGACCCTGCAACCGTTCACAACCGACATCTTGATCGTGGCTGGATATGTTGTGTTGTCCATGCCTTACATGTTCCGCGCGGTGGACGTTGGCATGCGCTCAATTGACGTGCGCACGCTGACCGAGGCTGCTCAGAGCCTTGGGGCGAGCCGTCTGCAGTTGCTCGTGCAGGTGATCCTGCCCAACATCCGCGTGGCAGTGCTGGGTGGCGGGCTGATCTGTTTTGCGACGGTGATGGGCGAGTTGGTGTTGGCAAGCTTTCTAGTTCGCCCAGCGCTTGGTCCGTATATGCAGCTTTTGGGACTCGCCAAAGCATACGAACCAGCCGCACTGGCGATCATCAGCTTTGCCCTGACTTGGCTCAGCCTCGGCGCGCTGCAACTGCTCGGGCGTGGTAACGTGCCGCAGCAGATGGCGGGGAGATGAAAGATGGCTTATCTAGAGCTTAAACACGTCCGCAAGGTCTTCGGCGAAACTGTCGCGGTCGAGGACTTCACCCTCGACATTCAGCAAGGCGAGTTTGTCTCATTCCTCGGCTCAAGTGGCTGCGGCAAGACAACGACCTTGCGCATGATTGCTGGTTTCGAGCTGCCGACCTCGGGCACGATCACTCTCAACGGGCGCGACGTGACCTTTACCCCGCCCAACCGGCGGAATGTGGGCATGGTCTTCCAGTCGTATGCTCTGTTCCCCAATATGACGGTTGCCCAAAACGTCGGCTACGGTCTGAGGGTCGCAGGCAAACCAAAAGCAGAGATCGACCAGCGCGTGCGCGAGATGTTGGCGCTGATCCAGATGGAGAAGTTCGCTGCGCGGTATCCGAGTCAGCTCTCGGGGGGGCAACAGCAGCGCGTGGCGCTGGCGCGCGCGCTGGCAATCCGCCCTCAAGTGTTGCTGCTGGACGAGCCCCTGTCTGCGCTGGACGCCAAGATTCGAGTCGAGCTGCGCCAAGAAATCCGCCGCATCCAGCAAGAGCTGCGGATCACTGCCATCTACGTCACCCACGACCAGGAGGAAGCGCTGTCGCTCTCAGATCGCGTGGTCGTGATGAGCCAAGGGCGCATCGAGCAAGTGGGCACGCCAACCGAGATCTACAACAACCCAGCGAGCGAGTTCGTCGCCCGCTTCATCGGTCACATCAACTTGCTGCCCGTGCACCTGGTCAGCGTGAGTGCTGACCACCTGAGCGTCCGCTTCGGGTCATGCATGCTGCGCGTCGTCCAGCCCGAGTTCTCACCAAACGGCGCAGCGCCGATGCTTGCCATCAGACCAGAGACCATCCGTCTGGGCACAGGGAGCGACCAGGACAATCGCTTGGTTGGGCGCGTTGAGTCGGTGACCTATTTGGGCGCGGTGATCCGCTTGCAGGTGCACGTTGAAGGGCACAGTCTGTCAGTGGATGTGCTGAACGAGCGCACACTGAGCTTGCCGCGGCAGGGCGAGGATTGCCCGCTTCACTTCTCGCCGCGCGCGTGCTGGCTAATGCCATCAGCAAATACGTAGCACTCCCAGCGCCAGAAGGTTGTCCTCTGTGCGGACTCCGATCGGAGCGAGTTTGGGCATCGTGCAGCGAGTTGGAGTGCGCTTCGCGTGAGTTCCTCAGATCCCCAAACGCTTCGGCGCACCTTGTGTGGTGGGTCGCCTGCTGCCATAAGGTATGATACCTACAGAGATGTAACTTCCATAGGCAGCCCTAGCTGCACACACTGGCTCATTGACAGGAGTGACCGCGCAAATACAAGATGGGCAGCTTGGCTTACCCTTGCCTCAATCCTCTCCTAGAGGAGAGGCATAGGGGCAGGGACAATGCGCTGCGTGTTTTTGTGCACCTCCATTGTTAGCTGTGGGCGAGAGGGCAACTAGAAAACTAGAGTGGGAGCAGCCGCAATACTGTGATGACAAAGCGTCAACCTGGAGTCATCGTGTCCTACGGGAACGATTTTGCGGGACCTGGGATGGGCACGATTGCGCTGCACAACGCGATCGGGCTAAATCGCCACGGTCTCCTGAGCAGCGTGTTGTGTGGTTCTCATCGCCCAAGCCCGATTCCAAAACAAGTGGTGCGCAGCATAGGGTTGATAGACAGAGGCTTTCGCAAGCTCGCCAGCCTTGACGCAAGCAACTGGCTGTGGTACTTCCAGGCTATCTGGTTCGATCTTTGGGCGCTGCGTCACGTCAAGGGGGCTGACCTTCTCCATGTGTGGTGCGGCTACGGGACTCGCTCGCTGGACAAAGCAAAGGCAAAGGGCATGATCACCGTCTCTGTTTTGGCTTCCACCCACCCATCGTTCCAGAAACGTCTCCTAAGTGAGGAGTATGCCCGCTGGGGACAGCAGTGGAGAGCAACAGGTGCTGGGTTGCGACGCTCGATAGGCGAACTTCAGCGCGCGGACTATGTGCTGGTTCCCTCTGCGATTGTCCGAGAAAGCTGCATCAAGGAGGGCATTGACGCGCGCAAGATTATCGTGCTGCCTTTCGGGGCAGACGTCAACCGTTTTGTCCCGAAGCCCAAGAACGCTGACCGCCCATTTCGCGCGGTTTTCGTGGGGCAGGTAGGGATTCGCAAGGGCATACCTTACTTGCTCGAAGCATGGAAGCGGCTGGGGTGGCAAGACGCAGAGCTGTGGCTTGTTGGGCGGGTGCTGCCCGAGGTGCGGGCGGTTTTAGAGTCGTATCGCGACCTGCCCGGCGTGCGTCTGGTTGGGTTCTCGGGCAGCCCAGCTAGGGCATATCAAGAAGCAGACCTTTTTGTGTTCCCTTCCATAGAGGAGGGGAGTGCACTGGTCACGTATGAGGCGATGGCATGTGGGCTGCCCGTGGTCACAACGCCAAATGCGGGCGCAGTGGTTCAGGACGGAATCGAGGGATTTATCGTTCCTGCACGTGATGTGGAAGCGCTGGCGGCTCGAATCGAGCAACTTCGCGCGGACGAGCGACTGCGGAATGAACTCGGGCAGGCTGCTCGCGCCCGAGCCCTCGAATTCAGTTGGGAGCGTCACGGCGACCGACTGGCTGCCGTTTACACTGCGCTTCATCGTGGCGATCTAAGTTCCATCCTTGAGGGGCGTTGAATGGAGTTGAAGATGTCAGGCGCACAAGATACAGTCACCGCACAACCTCTACTCACTATCGCCATACCAACGTACAACAGAGCTAAGCACATCGATAGACAACTGAGCTGGGCAGTTAACGCCATCTCGGATCGCTGGGACCAGGTAGAGCTGATTGTGTCAGACAACGGCTCACCCGATGCTACCCCTGAGGTCTGTCAAAGATGGGTGCAACAAACGAACGGTCGGCTGCGCGCCTACAGGCAGCCGCAGAACGTTGGCTTGCCCCGCAACGCTATTTTTTGCATCCAGCAGGCGCGTGGGAAGTTCATCTGGCTCGTGTCGGACGATGATGAGATTTGCGAAGACACTTTGGACTGGCTGCT
>JANWZM010000231.1 GCA_025054635.1 Thermoflexales bacterium | reverse complement strand
GCAGCCAGGACTGCGCGGCGCACGACAGGCACTTCGCCGAAGGGCATCAGCAACTTGTTTTGCCCAAAGCGTGTGGACATGCCCGCTGCTAACACAAGCACGGCAAACGTCGGGGTCACGCGCTGTGGCGCGCCTGGAGTTGAACGCATGCCGCACGTGGCATCGCTCATCGCTCTGCTCCTTACGGGCGTGACTACAGGGGGGGCGAGGCAAGCATGCTGCACTATGCCTTGCGCCTCTGAGCTCGGACACACCCCCTCACCCCCTTCTTGGCGAGAGTAGGGTAACACGCTTTGCCGCGTATCCATGCAGCCGTTGCTGAAATGGATAGAATGTGGCGTGTGAAGCGCACATCCCATTGTGCAGGGCTTTCCACGCGAATAGCAAAGAGCGCTGCTCCTGGTGCGATACACCCGCCGAGTCGGAGCACGACGCTTGCGCACGTGCGCTACTGAGGATGAGTGCCATTGATCAGTTGCTGCCTGAGCAAGAGCATAGACCAAGGCTGCACGACGCTTTGTGCCTTGAGAGGTGCGCGACCTTCACCCAGCTTCAGCTCGCGTTTAGTGATTGCACGTTGTGCTGCCTAGCGACTGTCTGGAGGGGCGCTGATGGCTAACAACAACCGCCCTAGTGAGTTTGCTGTGATTGGGCTCGGGCGATTCGGCTCTAGCTTGGCGCGCACCTTGATGAGCCGCGGCGCTTCCGTGCTGGGGATTGATCGATCACCGCAGATCGTGCAGCAGATGGCAGACGAGCTGACCCAGGCTGTTGCCCTCGACGCCACCGACGAGAACGCTTTGCGCGACATTGGCATTGAGGCTTTTCAAACGGTCATCGTGGCGATCGGGGCTAATTTCGAGGCAAGCCTGCTGACGACTGTCGCGCTGCGCGAGATCGGCGTGCAGAACATCCTGTGCAAGGCACAAACGACACGCCAGCGCGAAATTCTGCTCAAGGTCGGCGCTACCCGCGTGATCCTCCCAGAGCATGAGGCAGGTCAGCGGTTGGCAGTGGAGCTGATGACGCCGGGGATGCTCGGTCAACTTGAGCTAGGGCCGGGTTTCGCCGTCATGGAGGTGTGCACGCCTCCCTCGGTCGTGGATGAGCCGCTCGGCAAGTCGGAGCTGCGCCGACGGGGGATCAACGTGCTGGCGATCAAACGCGGCGACCGCGTGATTGTCACCCCCTCGCCAGATACCGTGCTGCGGTCGGACGACATCCTCGTCGTGCTCGGCAAAGTACAAGACATCGAACGCTGCACCCGCGCTGAATGATCCATGCGCCTCCTCTTTGGACGCGAACGGCTGTGGTCTCGTTTGCCCATCCCTGCTCGCTTGATCGTTGGCTTAGCGCTGCTTACCGCGCTTGGCACGCTCGTCTTGCTGACACCGCTCGCCACCTATCCCAATCGCCCCCTGACGCTGGAGGAGGCAGCGTTCACGGCGACCTCAGCGCTATCCGTGACTGGGCTGACGCTGATCTCGGCTGGGCGCGACCTCAACCCTTTCGGGCAGGTCGTGCTCATGGTCCTGATCCAGCTTGGCGGTGTGGGGTTCATGGTTGTTGCAGTCGTCATTCTGCGCCTTGTGGGCAGGCAGGTGATGCTCGAAGACCGCATGGCGCTGCGCGACTCACTCGGCTTGTTGAGCGTTGCGGAGATCGTGCAGCTCACCCGGCGCGCCCTGATTGCGGTGTTCATCATGGAAGGCATCGGCACGCTGGCGCTCTGGCTGCACTGGCGCGCTCGGCTTGCGGACTTCAGCGAGCTGCAGGTTCTGCTGTATGCCGCTTTCCATGCGATTTCAGCGTTCTGCAACGCGGGCTTCGACCTTTTCAGCGGCTTGCCTCAGTTTCCCGATGGCGTCCCTAACGATGGCGTGACGCTGTTTATCCTCGCCGTCATGATCTTGCTCGGCGGGCTAGGCATTCCCGTCATCGGTGACTTGCTGACTTGGCCTCAGCTCCACAAGCTATCGTTGCACACGCGCATCACGCTCGTGCTGACCGTGCTGCTGGGGTTTGGCGGCGGAGCGCTGATCTTTTTATCTGAGACACTGGGTCGCGGTGCGATTGGTGATCAGCCGCCAGCGGCGCGGTTCGGATTGTCGCTTTTCCAGGCGATCTCGGCGCGCACAGCGGGTTATGTTGGCTTCGGCGACTTTGGCGCACTCTCGTCTGGAGCGCAGATTGCCCTCATGGCGCTGATGTTTGTCGGCGCTGCACCAGCGTCCATGGGCGGCGGGATCACAACTGGCACGTTTGCGATCATGGTGCTGGCAATGTGGAGTTACCTGCGGCGGCTGCCCGAGACACAGGTGGCAGGGCGCACCATCAGCCATGACACCCTGCGCCGCGCCAGCGCGGTATTCATCGTCTCGCTGCTGCTGCTGACCACAGCGACATACACCCTGGTTGTCTTCCACCCAAACGCGCCGTTGAACCAAGTGGTCTTCGAGGTGATCTCGGCGTTTGCCACCTGCGGCTTGTCGCTTGGGCTGACGGGCGAGCTGACGCCGTTTGGTCACGTTGTGCTGATGGTGATCATGTTCTGGGGGCGCTTGGGGCCGCTTACGATTGTCTCAGCGCTCGCCACACCGCGCCGACATCGCCATCTGAGCTACCCCGAGGGTCAAATTCTGATTGGGTAGGCTTGACAGTGCGCTGTTCTTGCTGCGTGCGCAGCAGCAGCTCGTACACAATCTCCAGCACGCGCTGTTTGCGGATTGCGCCGTTCCACACCCGTCTGACGATGCCTCGGCTGTCCACAAAGACCGTTGTCGGCAAGCCGAGCACGCCGTAGGCATCGCTTACGGTGTTGTCTGTATCCTCGACGACAAGATAAGGAATGCGGTTGTTCTGAGCGAAGCGGCGTAGGTTCTCTGAGTCGTCGTTGACGCCGACTCCGATGAAGACAACTGCGTGTCCCTGGGCGCGCAGAGTTTGGTATGCCTCGATTAGGTCAGGCGTCTCCTCCAGGCAAGGCGGACACCACGAAGCCCAAAAGTTGATCACAACGACGTTGCCGCGCAACTCGGCAAGTGAGACAGGATTGCCCGCGAAGTCTTTGAGGGTAAACAGCGGCGCTGGCGCGCCCTCGCGCAGCACAGCACGGCTTGGGGAGATAGCGGCAGGGGCGCTCATGCTCCCGCTGAGTACGAGCAGGGCAAGCCCAACGCCGACAAGGGTCGAGGTCGCAAACAGCACAATCAGCGAGATGGGGAGGCGTGGCTGATTCACTGTCGAATCCTTGAGGGTCGCGCTCGCGGCAGCTCGTTTGCGAGGCCTACTGCGCCATCAACCAGCGGGAAGAGAATCCAAGCCAAGCTAAAGCCGAACAAGCCTCCTGTGGCGAGGCGCAGCCACCATGTGCTCTCGCGGAACGGGATCAGGTTGAAGGGAGGCTGGCTGATCAACTGCGACACGCCATCCACCCCGATGGGCACGACGCCAACGAGGACGAGCAGCCACCAAGGGATTGGGCGCGTCCTGCGCCGGAGGACGCCATAGGCTGCCCCGTTGATCGCCATCGCGAGGTAGATCGCGATGTCGCGCTGGCACAGCGCTGTCTTGTAGCCCATCGTCGCGTTGCCCTGGAAGTCGCGCGCGGCAAATAACCCGCTCAGCGCGCGGGTGTCAATTCCGCTTAGCAGCTCAAATGTCGGGCGGTCATAGGCGAACGATGTGCCGAACAGGAAGAACGAGCGAAACCCATACGTGTGGCAGGTAAGCTTATACGGCTGGTAAATGAGCTGCGCCAGTTCAGACAGCCCAAGCCACATCAAGACCGGCGCAAGAAAAGGCAAGACAACGGAGTAAATCAGCAACCCGACGACGAAGACCCACAGCCAGCGCCGCTGCATCCAGTCCCCAAACCAGTTCAAGGCGCGATACATCACTCAATACCGTAGCGCCTGGTCAAGATCTGCGATCAAGTCCTCAACGTCCTCGATGCCGACGCTCAGACGGATCAAAGCGGGGTCAACAGCCAGGGGCGAGTTTGCCACGCTTAGGTGGGTCATCGCGGCTGGAACTTCAATTAGCGACTCAACGCCGCCGAGCGATTCCGCGAGGGTGAACACACGCGTGCGTTCTGCCACTTGGCGCGCGGCTTCGGCGCCGCCGCGCACAACGAAGGAGATCATGCCGCCGAAGCCACGCATCTGTCTGCAAGCGATCGCATGTTGAGGGTGGCTGGGCAGCCCAGGGTAAAGCACGCGTTCGACGCGAGGATGCGCTGCGAGCCATTCAGCAATGCGCTGTGCGTTCGCGCAGTGGCGCTCCATGCGCACGTGCAACGTCTTGATGCCGCGCAGCACCAGGAAGCAGTCCAACGGTGCGGGCACAGCGCCGATTGCGTTCTGCAGGAACTTGAGCTGAGCAAAAAGCTCACCATCGTTGAGCGCGAGCAGTCCATTGACCACGTCGCTATGACCGCCCAAGTACTTCGTCGCACTGTGCACGACCAAGTCTGCCCCGAGCGCCAGCGGCTGCTGCAGGTAGGGTGAAGCGAACGTGTTGTCAACCACGAGCAAAGGGCGAGCCGCTCCGCGTCTGCCCAGCACGTCAGCGAGGGCAGCGATGTCGGCGATCTTCAGGAGGGGATTTGTCGGCGTCTCAACCCAAACCAGGCGCGTTGTCGGGCGCAGCGCTGCCTCGACCGCAGCAAGATCGCTCATTTCAACAAACGAGGCTTCCACGCCGACTGCCTCGTAAACGCGCTTGAGGATGCGGTAGGTGCCGCCATACACATCGTTGCTCGCCAACACGTGGTCGCCGGGTTTGAGCAAGCGCAGCACGCAGTCAATTGCCGCCATGCCAGAGGCGAAAGCCAAGCCGTACTTTGCTCCTTCGAGCGCAGCGATGCAGGCTTGGAGCGCCGTGCGCGTCGGGTTTGCCGTGCGGGCATAGTCGTACTCTGCCTCGCCAATGCGCTTTTGTGCGTAGGTTGAGGTTTGGTAGATCGGCGTCATCACAGCGCCGTAGGCGGGGTCAGGAGGCTGACCAGCGTGAATGGCGAGGGTGTCGAAACGCATGGCTGGTATTCTATTGCTGCCCTGGTGCGCAGCGGCGTGTGCAGCAAACAAGCGCAGAGCAACACGCCTTCCCGCCCTCCGTTCCAGGTACAGCTACCCTGGTCAGCGATTAGGTCAGTGAAAGAGCTCGGGGTTCGACGTCACCCACGCCCATAGGCGGCGAATACCCTCCTGCGCCGAGATGCGCGGTCGCCAGTTCAGCAAACGCTCCGCCTTTCGGTTGTTGCTGATGAACACCGGCTGGTCGCCGGGACGCCAGTCCGCGTAACGAACGGGTATCGGACGGCCTGCCAACATCTCAAGCATTGGGCCGAACTCTGCCCAAATGGACAGCGCATTCTCCGCGCCGCCGCCCAAGTTAAACACCTGCCCGCTGACTTGGTCGAGCCGCGCCCAAGCCGCTTCGTAGGCAGCGATCAAGTCTTGCACATGAAGCAGATCGCGCACCTGCTTGCCATCACCGTAGATGGTGATCGGGCGGTTGAAGGCAGCCGCGATGATGAAGTGCGCGACCCAGCCCTGGTCTTCGACACCGAACTGGCGCTCGCCGTAGATGCAGCTTTGGCGGAAGACAACGGTGCGCAAGCCGTAGATGCGCGCGTAGTCGCGCACGTACTGGTCACCAGCACCTTTGCTGCAGCCGTATGGGGAGTGCAAGTCCAACGGCTGCACCTCGGAGACACCGTGGGGCAGGTCGCGGTATCGGTAGCGTGTGCCGTCCAGCACAGTGGCTACGTCTTCCATGCCGCCGTAAACCTTGTTCGTTGAGGCGTAGAACACCGCTGGCGGGTTCGGCTGGGCGCGCGCTGCCTCGAGCACGTTGAACGTGCCCAGGGCGTTGATCTCGAAGTCCTCACGTGGATTCTTGACCGAGGTTGTCACTGCGACTTGTGCTGCCAGATGCACAATCAGCTCTGGCTGCGCCTGCGTCACCGCTTCGAGCAGGAAGGGGTAGTCACGGATGTCCCCGCGCACGAAGCAGAGTTGCGCTGCTCCTGCCTGCTCCTGCAGCCAACGCAGGTTGAGCTCAGTTCGCGGACGGCTGAGGTTGTCGAAGAGTGTGACGACGTGTCCCTGTTTCAGGTAATGGGCAGCCAGATTGCAGCCGATAAAGCCGGCGCCCCCCGTGATGAAGACGCGCATCTGTTCCATCTCACCTTCCGTATTAGCGTGACCTTCGTGATGTGACACGCATACGTAGTACGGGTATGCTGCTTAGTCGAGCTTCTCGCACGGCGGAGAATCACCTATTGCTGCTACGTAACCAGACAGGTTACCTCGCAGAGCGAGCCCAGACTTGCGTGCGTGGTGCGTAATGGATTGCTACGCCCTCACATTCCGCGCCGCTTTCCAGGAGAAAACGCACTCCACGTAGTCCCTCGCGCGGGGTTATGCGGCAAGCGCGCCCTACTTGGCGCGAGATTTTGGCTTCTTCTCGGGCTGCTCGCCGCGCAGATACGCGAGCACCTCGGCTGCGTGCCCCTCAGGCTTGACCTTTTCCCAGACGTGCTCGATGCGCCCATCTGGTCCAACGACGAACGTTGAGCGCATGATGCCCATGTATTTCTTGCCATACATGCTGCGCTCGCCCCATGCGCCGAACGCCTCGGCAACCTTGTGTTCGGTGTCAGCGAGCAACGGAAAGTTCAACCCGTATTTTGCTGCGAACTTCTGCTTTGACTCCACGCCTTGAGGGCTAACACCAAAAACAGGCACATCCAACGCCTCGAACTGCGAAAGCTCATCGCGGAAGCTGCACGCTTCCTTCGTGCAGCCGGGCGTGTCGTCAGCAGGGTAGAAGTAGAGCACATAGCGTTTGCCTTTCAAGTCCGCGGAGCGCACAACGCTTCCGCGATCGGACGGCAGCTCAAACTCGGGTGCAGGATCGCCGGGCTTCAACATGGTTTTCACTCCTTGGTCAAGTATCCATCATCCCACAAGCGCGTTCAGGCGCGGCATGCAGGAGTGTCTTGGCTCGAACACATGGTGCGTTGTGTGTTGGCTTGCCCTCACCCTCATCCTCTCTCTCGGGGAGAGAGGCTCAGGGGTGAGCAACTGAGACAGGCAGCGCCTGTGGTAATGTGCCCCTGTGCGACGTGCAGCGGTGACGTTGTGGCTAGTGAGCTTGCTGGGCTGCACCCGAGTTGGCGCATCGGGCGAGATTGTCCCGACGCCAACGCTCATCCCCTCGCCAACACCTGCTCCTGAAGCAAACACTCCAGTTGTTGATATGCCAACGCTAGCCGAAGCGCTCGAGCGTCCGCTGTATGTGCTCAACGTCACTCTGGACTATGCGGCTGGGCGCGTGCACACCCAGCAACGGTTGGAGTTCGCCAACCCAGCCGACCGAGCAATTCAGACAGTGCGCCTCAGCTTGCCGCCCGCACGACGCGCAAACGCGGTGCAAGTCCACAGCGTGCGTCTATTCGGCGCACCTGAGCTGCTTCGCTACACGCTTGCGGACGCTGTCTTGGAGGTCGAGCTGCCCCAGCCGTTGGAGGTTGGCAAGGCAATCGCGCTAAGCCTTGACTTCACGCTCAACGTGCCGCCGCAAGAGATTGTGGCAGGGATTGGTGGCGATGACACCTCTCGCGGACCAAACAGCTTGACCTGTGGGCACTGGTATGCGCTGCTCGTGCCCTTCCGCAATGGCAACTGGGACACGCCTGCGTATGCACCGATTGGTGACCCCTATCTCTCTGAGCTTGCCGACTACGAGGTAAGCATCCTTGCGCCTGAGGGTGTAATTGTGGCTGCAGGTGGGGAGGAAGCGCGTGCTGGACGGCTGTGGCGCTATTCGCTGCCCAAAGCGCGGGTGTTCGCCTTTTCCGCCAGCGACCGCTACATCGTGGAGCGCGCTGAGCGGGACGGTGTTGAGTTCGTCCACTATGCATATCCTGAGCATCGTGCTTTTGCCGAGGATGTGCTGATCACAGCCGAGCGCGCGGTAGCGCTCTTCTCGCGCCTTTACGGTCCGTATCCCTATCGCGCCCTGCGCATCGCAGAGACTGACCGCCCGCAGGGGCAAGAGTACAGCGGCTTGATAGGGATAGGGTCGCGCTTATATCAGGGCTACCCAGGCTATGGCGCGCGGCACGACCTAATCGCAACGACGGTTCACGAGACCGCGCACCAGTGGTGGTTTAACGTTGTCGGCAACGACCAGATTCGCTCGCCTTGGCTTGACGAATCACTGGCGCGCTACGGAGAGCTGCGCTTCTATCAGGAGTACTACCCACGCGACGTGGAGTGGTGGTTCAACTATTTCATCATCGGCAAGGACGGCGCTGTGCTGCGCGGCGCGATTGACCTAGGCATCACTGACTACCGCGACGGGCGCGAGTATGTCATCGCGGTGTATCGGCGAGGCTTGCTTTTTATGCGTGACCTGCGCAATCGGATTGGTGGCGCTACGCTTGACGCTGCGCTTCGAGAATACTACCGTCGGGGTCAGGACAGAGTGGCTGACCAAGACCTGTTCTTCGACGCGATCGCTTCGCAGACAACACAGGACATCAGCGACCTTGTGCGAGGGTACTTCGCTCAACCGGTTCGGCTACCTTGCCGAATCAGCAAGGGAGCTCCGAGTTGCCGTCCCTGAGCAATAGCAAACTGCAGGCTAGTCAATTCGGTAGCCGACGCCGCGGACGGTCTGCAAGTGTTCGGGCTTGGATGGATCGCGCTCGATCTTTTCACGCAGCCAGCGGATGTGGACGTCCACAGTGCGGATATCGCCGTCGAAGTCGTAGCCCCAGACCTGATTGATGAGGAACTCGCGTGAGAGCACAGCGCCCTTGTTGCGCATCAGCGTTGCCAGCAACTCGAACTCTTTGTGGCTGAGCTTGACCTCGCGCGAATCCACGAAGACGCGCCGTGCTGCCAAGTCCACTTGCAGATTGCCGGCGCGCAGCACTGTGTCGTTCCGTCGGGGCGAGCGACGCAGCGCCGCGCGGATGCGCGCGGTCAGCTCTGGCAGACTGAAGGGCTTGACCAAGTAGTCGTCCGCGCCGTTGTCTAAGCCGATCACGCGGTCGATCTCGCCAGCGCGCGCGGTGAGCAGAATGATCGCAACGTCTGACTCGCGGCGCAGTATTCGACACAGCGATAGCCCATCAAGCCCAGGCAGCATCACATCGAGTAGGCAAAGGTCGGGCTGCTCGCGACGCGCTAGCTCCAGCCCCTCCTCCCCGTTGGTCGTTCCGATGACCGTGTAGCCTTCATTCTCCAAGTGATGGGTGAGCAGGTCTAGCAGAACTTTCTCGTCCTCAACAATGAGCAGCTTAGGCATTGCCCAGAATCGAGGTCAACCAGCCGAATCCACTGTTACGGGCACTGCTGCCGAATGAGCTGGCTTGTACTCCTTCAACTCGCCAGTCTCAGCGAACACGATGCGCTCGCAGATGTTGATCACACGGTCGGCGATGCGCTCGAGGTTGTGGGCAATCCAGAGCAGATAAGTTCCTTGCGTGATCCTGCGCTGGTCTTGCATCATGTAAGTGAGCAACTCGCGCAGCACCTGACGGTAGAGCTCATCCACTTCTGCGTCGCGCCCAGCGATGGCTTCAGCAGCCCTGACATCCATTGCGATATAAGCACTGATCGCATCGTGTAGCATGCTGCAGGCGATCTCCTGCATGCGAGGGATGTCGATCAGGGGCTTGATCAGCGGCTCATCTCCGATTCGGATGCTGAGCTTTGCGATGCCACGCGCGTGGTCGGCGATGCGCTCCATTTCAGCCGCCATGTGCACTGCCGTGATGATCAAGCGCAGGTCACGTGCAGCAGGTTGCTGCGTCGCGATCACGCGGATGGCATCGGACTCCACCTTGTAGCGCAGCTCATTCACACGGGCATCAGTATCAATGACTTCCTGAGCCTTCACCATATCGCGCGCCTTCAACGCCTGAACCGCGCGCACGATCTGTTCTTCGACAAGGCTGCCCATGCGCAACAAATCGTCGCGCATCGTCTCTAGGCTTGTGTCCAAGCCCGTGCGGGTGTGGGGAGCTGACGCTGCCATCTGGGGCATCATATACCTGCTTGAGTTTAAGTTGCTGTTAAGCGAATGCAAAGATAGTTTAAGCGCCCTCGCGCGCCCCTCTTAAACCATCCTTTACATTCTCTTCGCATGTTCTAGATATTCTTGCTCTCGGAACAGGAGGAAGCGGTTATGACGCGGCAGATGTTGGATGACACTATCGCTTACGTGCGGAAGGAGTTGACGAACATTCATCAGGACTTGACTTGGGCAGACGGCGCTCAGGCAGAGGCGTTCCGCGTGCGCCAAGCCCGACTGCTTGCTGAGCTAGACCGGCTGGAAGCCATCCGCCGCACCATTGGCGTAAGCCCTAACACACAGGAAGAGGGATAACCTAGTGGGTCAATCGCCCCCAAGGTTAGCGGCGGATGCGCCTTGGGGGTTGCTAAAAGTCCCTAGTCCTCGCGAGGCGCACTGCCTGTGCGTCTGCACGTTGCGGTCACAGTCCCTCCCGCATTCGCCCATCAACTTCGTGCTCACGTGTGCCCAGTACGAGTGGGCATGGGCGCCCGAACAGGCGCACGCACACTGATGCAGGGTCGCCTAGAAATGGCAGCCGCGCCCGTAGCATGCACAACGGTAGCCCGATGACATTGAGCGGACAGCCGTAGATGCGCTCGACGGGCTGGAAGAGTGGATGCTGTACCGCGTAGCTGCCCGCCTTGTCCAGCGGGTCACCTGTAGCGACGTATGCCTCGATTTCAGCATCGCTGTAGGCGCGCATGCGCACGTCTGACACAACAACGTCGAGTACTTCTGCGCCATCGCAGCGCACAACCAGGGTGGACTGCACCTGGTGAACACGACCGCGCAGCAGGCGGAGCATGTGCCGCGCTTCGTCCGCATCGGCAGGTTTGTTGAGCATCACGCCGTCGAGCAACACCGTTGTGTCGCAGGCGATCACTGCAGCGTTCGCATCAAAGGGCAAGGTGCATCGCGCGTGCTGTGCCTTCTGGCGCGTGATCCGCTGCTGGGTTTGCAGCGGCGACTCACCCGGCAGTGCGCTCTCATCCACTGACGCCGGGCAGACCTCGAATGCAACTCCAAGTGACGCTAACAGTGCGCGTCGGCGAGGTGAGGCAGACGCGAGGATGATCCGATTCGGCGGATGCAAGCACAGGGGCGCGACGGTCACAGCGCGAACTCAGTGCGCTTGAGGATATCCAAGTTTTCCAGCGCCCGACCTGTGCCGAGCGCTACACAGACCATTGGCGCGTCAGCAACGTAGGCAGGGATGCCCGTCTCGCGCGTGAGGTATTCGTCAAGCTTGCGCAGCAGCGCTGTGCCGCCTGTGAGCGCCATACCGCGGTCAATGATGTCTGCCGCTAGCTCTGGCGGGGTGCGCTCGAGCACTGACTTGACGCAGGCGGAGATCTGCGCGAGTGGCTCCATCATTGCTTCAGTGACTTCATTCGAGGAGATTTCGATTGTGCGCGGCAAGCCACTCACTTGGTCGCGCCCCTGCACCTCAATGTAGAGCTCGTCCTCGAGGGGCAGGGCGCTGCCGATGCGAATTTTGATCTCCTCAGCGGTCGGCTCGCCGATGGCGAGGTTGTACTTGCGGCGGATATAGTTCTGAATGGCAATATCCAGCTTGACGCCGCCGACGCGGATGCTGTTGGCAACAACGATGCCGTTCATTGAGACAACGGCTGCCTCTGCCGTGCCGCCGCCGATATCTACGACCATGTTGCCCGTCGCTGTGTCCACGGGCAACCCAGCCCCAAACGCAGCCGCCAGTGGCTCACGGATGAGGTAGGCCTCGCCCGCGCCTGCTTCCAGCGCTGCTTCGCGCACGGCACGTCGCTCCACGCTAGTCACACCGTAAGGCACACCAATCACTACTCGGGGAGGGAGCAGCGTGAATCCTTTTGCCTTGCGCAGGAAGTGCGCCAGCATCTTGCGCGTGATCTGGTAATCGGCAATCACCCCCTCGCGCACAGGTCGGGCGACCTCAATCACGTCGGGCGTCCGCCCATACATTTGGCGCGCCTCTTCGCCGACCTCGATGACCTCCTCCTCGCCGCTAATCATGGCGACGACCGACGGCTCCTGGATCACGATCCCTTTGCCGCGGACGTAAACGACCACGTTGACTGTGCCCAGGTCAACTCCGATGTCGGCTCTGAAAATGCTCATTCAATCGCTGCGGCTGTCACGTGCCTGCAGGCGGGCGGGCATGCTTACGCGCCACTTGCAGGCGGACGCGGCTGCGCTGTAGGGCTGCCTCGAGCTTGAATAGGTCCTCTTTGTTAGCAGGTGGATTCTTCAGCAGCTCCTCAGCGCGCTGGCGCGCAGCTTCCGCGCGCGCGATGTCAATCTCGTCGGCGCGCTCGGCGCTGTCGGCAAGGATGATCACGCGGTTGTCGTGGATATCCACAAAGCCGCCGCCAATGGCGTATTCGTATATCTCGTCGCCGATTTTGACGCGCAGTTCACCAGGCTTCAACGTCGAGAGCACAGGGGCATGGTGAGGCAACACGCCCATCACGCCGCCACTGCCGGGGATAGTGACCATGTCCACCTCCCCGCTGAACACTGTGCGGTCGCTGGTGACGATCTCCAGATGCAAGGGCATAGGAACTACTTCTGATCGGCGCGCGCTTTCTCGTACTCTTCCCAGACCTCGTCAATTGTGCCCTTCATCAAGAAGAAGCTCTCTGGGACTTCGTCAAGCTCACCCTTGAGGATGCGGTCGAAGCCATCAACTGTGTCCTTGATCTTGACGTAGCGCCCTTCGCGACCAGTGAAGGCTTTGGCAACGAACATGGGCTGGCTGAAGAAGCGTTCGATCTTGCGGGCGCGCGAGACCAGGATCTTGTCGTCTTCGCTCAGCTCATCCACACCGAGGATGGCGATGATGTCTTGTAGGTCTTTGTAGCGTTGCAGGGTGCGCTGCACCTCGCGCGCGACGCGATAGTGGTCTGGGCCGACGATGTTCGGGTCCAAGATGCGGCTGGTCGAAGCCAGTGGATCTACAGCAGGGTAGATGCCTTTCTCAGCGATGCTGCGCTCCAGCGTTACCGTCGCGTCGAGGTGGGCAAATGTCGCCACGGGTGCAGGGTCGGAGTAGTCGTCCGCAGGCACGTAGACTGCTTGCATCGAAGTGATCGAGCCGCGCTTGGTCGAGGTGATCCGCTCCTGGAGCTGCCCCATCTCGCTTGCCAGCGTCGGCTGATAGCCGACAGCGCTGGGCATGCGCCCAAGCAAGGCGGACACTTCCGAGCCACTCATCACAAAGCGGAAGATGTTGTCAATGAACAGCAGCACATCGCGCCCCTCGTCGCGGAAGTACTCCGCCATGGTCAAGCCAGTGAGCGCAACACGCAAGCGTACCCCTGCTGGTTCATTCATCTGCCCGAACACCATAACCAGCGAGTCAATCACGCCTGCCTCGTTCATCTCTTTGTAGAGCTGTGTGCCCTCACGCGTGCGCTCGCCGACGCCGGCGAAGACCGAATAGCCGTTGTGGAACTTGGCGATGGAGTTGATCAGCTCCTGGATTGTCACTGTCTTGCCCACGCCGGCACCGCCGAAGATGCCAGTCTTGCCGCCCTTGGTGAATGGCGCGATCAAGTCAATGACCTTGATGCCCGTTTCCAGCATTTCAACCGAGCCTTTCTGCTCCTCGAAGGACGGCGGCGGGCGGTGGATCGGGTACCTCAACTCGGTTTTTGGAGCAGGGCGCCCGTCGATCGGGTCACCGAGGACGTTAAAGATGCGTCCAAGCGTTGCAGGACCAACGGGAACGCTGATTGGTCCACCCAACCAACGCACGCGCTCACCACGGCGCAAGCCATCCGTTGAGTCCATAGCGACTGTGCGGACGGTGTCGTTGCCTAAGTGCTGTTGGACTTCGAGCACCAGTCGTCCTTCGGGGCGGTCGATCTCTAGGGCGTCGTAAATCTCTGGCAAGTGCTCGGGTGGGAAGACGACGTCGACAATGCCGCCGCGCACCGCGATAACCTTGCCGTAAACCTCACCGTTGCTGCTCTGGTTTGACATGCTCTGCTCCGTACTGTGTCGCAGAATGTGGTTTTGCCTGGAGCACAACGTAAACGGGCAAGCCGCTGCGCTCGTGGGCGATGAACACCTCGAGGACATTGCGCCCAGCCTGTTGCGCCAGGTCAGTAAAGGCTTTGCGGCGATTATAAACGGCGAACCGATCCCAAAGCACGATGTAGTAGTGCTCAGGGTCTTGTAAGGCGGCTAAGGCACGCTGGCGGAAGCCCTCGTCGGGTTCGGGGCTGAAGCCGAAAATCTCGACGGGGCGCACGCGGTCGGCAGTCAGCACGCGCACATTTCGCTCGATTCCCCAATCGAGCGCGATCGGCTGCGCGATGCGATTGGCGTCGAGCCAGTTTGCTAACTTGTAAACCGCGTCGGAAAACCGACCTGCACCTCCCGTGCGCGCTAGGGTCTGATGATGCTGCTCGTTTACCCACAGGTCGCGGCTAAACGGGATGGCAAGACAGGCGACCACCAGCCCGGTGTTCAGTGCACGAGCGAGCATGCGGCTTCGCACCTCCACTGCACTGAGCAGCGCACAGCTAACAGCTTCCCCAACCCACACTGCGGCGCAGGCAATCACGAGCTGCGGGAGCGGCAACATGATGAATTGGTGTGTGCTCCACAGCCCAGACACGGTGAATGCGCCGAGCACCGTCAAGGTAGCTATGCCAAGCAATAGGGCAGCGAAGCGCATGCGCTCGAGGCGCGAGCGACGGAACGACAGCAGTGCGCCGACGAAAGCGCTGATGAGCAGCGTTGGCACTGCGTAAACGTTGCTGAACGGAATGCCGTTGTACCAGAAGTAACTGCCGTCCAAGAACACCCGCACATCGTCAATCGCCTTGCGCAGGTTGGTGAGCACGTCCAAGTTGTTCACGCCGAACTGCTGCGTGGGCTGCGTGAGCGAGTTCAGCAGCAAGGTGACTGTCCAAGGGTTACCGTCGCGCAACAACCCAACGATGTTGTAGTAGATCAGCGGGAACGCACCGAGGGCAAACCCAATCGCCAGCGCCGCAGCCCAGCGCCCTGCCCAGGGGAGTGCGGGGCGGGCGTGACTTAGCCAAGCCAGCCCACCCATCAGCGCCAACACGACCATCCAGCGGAAGAACAGGAACTTCGCCCATAGCCCAAGCCCAATCAAAACCCCGGCAGCACCGACCGTCAGCACGGTCTTCGGCGCGGCTCGGTGCTGCGGAGCGCGCAGGGCACTGTCCAGCAGCAGCAGGCTGCCGAGCGAGAAGACGGTCATCACGCTGGTAACGCTGATCCCTTGGCGGCTGAACCATACAAACGAAGGGTGAACCGCAAGCAGCAGCGCGGTCACGGCTGCGACACCATCGCCGAACCACCGTCGCGCAAGCAGCCATGCCAGCACAATTGTCACCGCCGAGAAAAAAATCGGCTGTGCGCGCGCCGAGACATAGCCTGGGCCGAACAACCACATAAACGGCAAGGTAAGGTAGCCACCCAAGCTGCCCATGTAGTCCAGCAGCATGACTGGGAATCGCCCCAGCCCAATGCCACGCAGTAAGTCGGGCGTCTCCCCGCGCATCACATGCAGCATCGGCGTCAGGTCGAGCGCCTCGTCATAGTAGAAGCCAGGCAGGTGGAGTTGATGCAGCGCA
>JANWZM010000111.1 GCA_025054635.1 Thermoflexales bacterium | reverse complement strand
GATCGAGATTCCGTCAGCCGTGCGTCTCGACCTGCTCGAAGAGGGCGCGCAGGGTGTCGTTGGGCGGGTTGCGTCTGACGACGGAGAGCTGCTGCGCTACCTTGCCTCGTTGCACATCACGCCCGGTGCGCCAATCCAGCTCGTCTCCCGGGCGCCCTTTGCCGGCCCGCTGCGCGTGCGCGTCGCCAATGGCTCGTTCCACGATGAACACGTGATCGGCGCCGAGCTTGCGACGAAGATCTGGGTTGAGGACGTTAAGGGAACAGCCGCGCGCAGCGCAGCAGCGGCGAACGGCTGCGTGCCGCCGCGTGCTCAGGCAGCTTGATCAAGTAGACCACCCTCTTGCAACAACGGGCGGGCAAGCTCCAGCAGCTCTCGCATGCGCTCGGGCGGCGTGTTCCGGCTGACAAAGTATCGCTCCAGCAACTGCTCTGGCGTCAACCGCTCAGGGTTGTTGATCCCCAGCCGTGAGCGCGCCTCGCGGATGACCTCACGACCAATCCCAGCCACAGCATGCGCTCCACTCAAGGCGCGCTCGACCGCCCGCGCGTTGAACAGCGCCTCCTGCTCACTGCGCATCCGAACGCGGACGCGCACGATGGCGTCTGTCACATCGCGGCGTTGAATGGCGCGCAGCGCGGCTTCAGTTGGGTTCTCCTCATCGGTAGCGTCAACGTCAATCGTGACGAACGCGCGGGCGTGTAGCGGGACAAACGACCAGCGCGTTTCGCCGCGCGCAACTTCAACCCAGCAAAACCCCTTCGCCTGGTCTGCCTCGCCGAAGTCCACCCGCTCTGGACTGCCTGAGTAAACCACACTGGGGTACTGACCAGGGTTGACGACTTGATGGCGGTGGATATGCCCCATCGCAACGTAGTCCCACGCGCTCAGGCACAGCGATTCCTGCTTAAGCACCACATCTTGTCCAAGCATGATGAACCGCTCCGAGCCGTAGGTCGCGCCGCTGACGCTGAAGTGAGCGGTCAGGATTGCTGGTGTCCGCGGGTCGAGCAGGTTTGCCAGCCGCTCGATCTCGAGGCGCAGCGTGCGTTCTAGCTCCTGGTCAAGCTGCTCGGCGCTGAGGCTACGGTATTCGTCCAGCTTGAGCAAACGCGAGCGCTGCGGCCAGGGCACGGTTGCGACTTGCAGCAAGCCGTGTCGCGTCTCCAACTGGTGGACTGCTTCCTCTCGCCCAACCACGACGTAGGGCACATCGAGGGTGGCAAAGATATCCAGGGCTGTCGCTCGCGTTTCGATGATCGGCATGTCGTGATTGCCGACGAGCAGCACCGTCGGGATGCGTGCGCGCGACAGGCGCATGATCTGCCGCGCGAACGCACGTTGGTAGGTCGGGTTTGGCTCACGAGTCTTGAAGGCGTCGCCAGCGAAGATAACGGCATCCGCCTGGTGCTCTATTGCGTAGTCAACGATCTCCTTCAGCCGCGTGACGAAGTCGAGCACGCGCTGGTTCAAGCCTGTCTGCGGGTCGAGCCGGCCGTACCCTTCGATGCCGATGTGCAAGTCGGCGAAATGCAGCACGCGGATTGGCTCGCCCATGGCGCTACGCTGAGATCACCGTCCCTTTGCCCTGCATGGCGTTGAGGATTGGTCGCCCGATGCGGGCGTCGCCGAAGACCACCTGAGCGACACCGCCCGCGATCGCTTCACTTGCGCCGAGCACTTTCTTCTTCATTCGCCCCTCGGCAAAGGACAGCGCCTGCTCCAAGCCGTCGTACTTCAGGCTCGGGATCAGGCTGCTCTCATCGGGGAAATTGCGCAGCAAGCCAGGCACGTTGGACAGGATGATGAGCTGGCGCGCGCTGAGCGCAGCCGCGATCATCGCCGCTGCGCGGTCGCCGTCCACGTTGATTGCCTCGCCCTCGGTGCTGCATGCTGGGGGCGAGATCACCGGCGTGTAGCCGTTGTCGAGCAGCAGGCGCAGCAGCCCAGCGTTCACTCGCTCGACCTTGCCGGTATAGTCGTCGCGCACCAGCACCTGGCGACCGTCAACGACCGCGCGAACGCTGGTTTTGCGTGGACCTTCCAGCAGCCGCCCGTCTAGCCCGCTTAGCCCAACGGCGTTAACGCCGCGCTTTTGCAGGCGCTCAACAATGCGCGTGTTCATCTTCCCAGCGTATACCATCGCAAAAATGTCCAACGTCTCGGGGTCGGTGTAGCGCGAGGTGAACCCTTGCGGCGAGGTCAGAAAACGTGGCGGCTTGCCTAGGCGCTCGCTTAGCAGGTTGGTCTCATGCGAGCCACCGTGCACCAACACAATCGGCTGCCCTTCTTTGACCAGCGCAGCGACATCGTCGCATACGAGGTCATAGTTGATCCCAGCGCTCCCACCGACCTTGACAACAATCACAGGTCGAGCTGTCATTTCCACCTCACGGATGTAGCCCAGTGAACTCCAGCCCAGCGCGCTCATCCCAACCCATCATCACGTTCAGGCACTGGACAGCGCTGCCCGCAGCGCCCTTCACCAGGTTGTCAATTGCGCACAGCAGCGTCGCCTTGCGTCCGTCCGCGCTCAGTGCGAAGCCAACGTCCGCCCAGTTGCTGCCGGCGAGGATCTTTGGTTCAGGCAGCCGAAAGATGCCCGTTGCACTTTTAACGATGCGGACGAATGGCTCGTTCGCGTATGTCGCGCGAAATGCCCGCCATAGGTCTTTCTCCTGGACCGTTCGGCTAAGGAAGACATGCACCGTCGCCAGCACGCCGCGCACCATCTCGATTGAGGTGACGGTCATGTGCACCGTGGGGATCGTCGTGTGAGCGTCGAGCGTCCAGCGCAGCATTTGGTTGACCTCGGCGCTGTGGCGATGCCCAGCCGGCGCGTATGAGCGCACCGCGCCGCTGCGCTCAGGGTGATGCGAAGCCGGTGAGCTCTCTGCCCCGCCCTCGCTGCTACCGACCTTGACATCGGCGATGATCGGCGCGCTCAAGTCGAGCAGACCGCTCCGCGCCAGCGGCAGCAGCGCTAGGTTTGTCGCTGTGGCGTTGCATCCTACGCCACTGGCGTAACATGCCGCGCGCAACGATTCGCGCGTCAACTCAGGTAGACCATACACAAACCGCTCGACCCAATGCGGCGCGGGATGAGGCTCGCCATACCAAACTTGATATTCGCCCAGGTCGTGCAGCCGAAAGTCCGCGCTAAGGTCAATGACCCGCTCCGCTAAGCCTGCCCAGTGGTCGATCTGTCGGCTTGCCTCGCCATGCGGCAGACACAGAAAGATTACATCGGTCTTCTGCACGTCCTCGGGGCGAATGAACGTCAGCGCACCATGCCTTGTGCCGCGCAAATTCGGGTGTAGCGTGTGCACATACTCGCCCATGCGGCTGCGCGAGGTGACCTGGGTGACTTCTGCGTGAGGGTGGTAACTGAGGATGCGCAGCAGCTCACCGCCGGTGTAGCCTGTCCCTCCGACGATGGCGCAGTGCAGCTTGGACATCGAAGCCGAGATTATAGCGATCTAACGCTGAGGAACTTGCTCAGGGCTTGCGCATCACATAAGGTAATAATCAGGGCACGAGCGAAGAGACCCCTCGGGCTATCAAGCGGCTCGCCGAGCACGCTGGGCACATCTAGGACTTCCGCCGCCACCTCGGCAAGCGCTCCCCGTTGTGGGACGTGCTCGCCCTCGCCGTCATTGCCGCTGTCGGTGACGCTGACCGTTGGCTGGACATTGCTGCCTTCTGGCAAGCCCGCCTGCCCTGCATCGGCGGCTACTCGAGCATGATGACGGCACGCACGCTTGCCCACGAAACCTTTCGACGCCTCTTCGTCTTGCTGCCGTTCGCCAGCATCCAGCGCTGTTTCAAGCACTGGCTAGGGGATGCTGCGGCTGAGCAAAGAATAAGGCGCTTGTCCACGCAGTCGCAGGCGCATTCACTCGCCGCGCGCGATACTCAACGCCACCCTCCTCGCGCTGCGCGTTGTCTGTTCGTGTGCAGGCTGCTGCACGACTTCCCTGCCTGGGTGTATCACGACTTCCGCCGCTGGCGCAAGAATTGGGAGCTACTGAACACGGCGCAGGGCGGTGCGCTGTCTAGGCGCAAGGGCAGTCCGCCGCGCGATTGGGATGCGCGCGGACAGTCAGTCAATGAAGAGGACAGCAAGGTAAGCTTGCGCGGCTGGGATAGGGGCAAATAAGCGTGGGGCGCTAGGCAGCAGCGGACAGCGTGGGGTTGTTCCGCGCAGCGTAGCGCGCCGACAGACGTGACGAAGGCACGAACAGGCAAGAGCGACTGCGGGAGGTAATCGAATCACGCGCGGCAGCACGTTGAGACGATGTAGATGGACGGCAGATGTCAGGCGGGCTTGAGACATGAGGCTGAACGGTTACGGAGGCAACTATAACACGCTCCCACGCGTGCAACGAACAGCATACACACAAAAGACCGAGCCCTGCTGAAGCAGGGCTCGGTCTTTCAAGCGCGGTCAGGGCAGAGGGATGCGGCTAGCTTTTCGCGCGAATGGGCGCATTGAGATACACCACAATTCCCTTAGACGCGCCGCCTGAGCGGTCGAAGAGGTCAATCTCACTTGCGCCTATCAGAGTTACAGGCGTGCCATCAGGCAGGCTAATGGAGCCTGTCAAGTCCTTAGTGACCCCCTTGGCGTCGCGCATAGCTGCGAGCCAGTCCTCTTTTGTCCCTGTGAAGACAACGCTCACGATTGATCCGCGGTTGGGGCGTTCAAAAGCGAGCACCTTTGACGAGTCCTTCAGCAGCCCTTCGACCAGCGCCTTTGCGCTGCCGCGCTTTTGCAGCGCCTCGCGGCATTCGCCGATCTTCTGCTGCGGGTCAAACGGGAACGCGCTCGGGCGAGATTGGACTTGCAGCGTATGGGAAAGCACCGAGGCGAAGGACGATTCAAGAGTCGCGCTATAGCTCCGCAAAACGGCAAGCGGCGCAGAAGCTGAGAATGGCAACTGGTAGGACAGGTTTTGGTAGTAGTACAGTCGCTCAATTTGCCTGTTTTGCATTATGATGTTTACATCAGCAAGGATTCGGTCTTCTGACTTTCTGGCTGAAGTCTCCCACTTTCTTACAGCAGGTCTAGGTTCGTTTTCAATCCTGATGATCGGACGTTGCCAGGGGGTGAAATCAGCAACGATTGTCGGGCGCGCGAGCAGCGGGTGGACTGACGACTCGGCGATGACGGTGCAGGTATAACCAGGCGTCGGCTCTAGGTGGTAAAGCGCGCGATAGCGATAGTCCATCAGCACATACTTCTCAGCCTGCCCGAAGCGAGACTTCCCGATGTTGCTGCCGTAAAACACGGCGTAGTCCGCCCCGAACCAACGCTTCAACCGCATGGCATTCGTGCCCGCGAAAAACGGGGTTGTCTCATCAACCACGACATTCTGCATCAGCCCTTCTTGGTATGGGACGCGGTACAGGCTTGCTTGCGGGTCGACGACGCGCAGGGCGAATTCTGGCGGCACTTGGCGCAATTGGTCGCGCTTGGCAGTCCCTAGCGCGTTGTTGTAGATGCGCTGCGCGGCGAGCAGAGCGCCGAGGTAGGTGCGCTGGTAATTGACCGCGGTGTGCTCGCGGATGAACTTGACCTTCTCCTCAAGGGTGGGCTTTTGCTGGGCGAGGAAGTAGTGCGGATAGCTGAGCAGCAGAAGGTCTCGCGCAGCCGCGAACGGACGCGCCATATGGATTCCAGGGCGCGCGGCAGCTTCAGCAAAGCTGGGGGCAATCACAGTTTCTGGGAGGTTGTATTGGGATGGCGGATACGGGCTGTTCGGGAATCGCGGGTACTTGGCTCCGACGATATCAGGGTCGGTGTTGATAGAGACCACGGGCGGAGCGCTGAGATCAAACCCGCACATGGCGAACGGAGCACCATGTCTGTCAGGGTAAACCATGCACAGGTTTGACGGGTCAGCGGTGAGGATGAAGAAGAACACCTGATTTGCGTATGCAGGGCTGATGCCGAAGTCGGCTTCGGTCATCCCCGGATAAGCCGCGACGACAGCGAAGAGCGGGTCTTGGGCGGAGCGGCTGAAGAAGAAGGGAGTCGAACTGAGGAAGATCCTCATCACGTTCTCATCCATCATTTCTGGTCGCCCCAGATATCCCCACTCCGGCTCGTCGCGGTCAAGGGCACGCAGGTAGTTGCGCTGGCGTCCGAAGACCGTCTTTTGGTAATCGTCGTCCCAGTAGAGCGCGCGGGCGTTCTTGAAGTGCACGACTGCGCTGTCGATCAACTTCTGGACGAAGCACAGGTCTGCGTAGCGTCCTTGATCTTGCGCGAGCAGGATACTGCTTTCCTTAGGGACACCGGTGTAGTCCTGGAAGGGGTAAAACTCCATTTCATAAGACGCGCCCGCCGTCGAGGGGGTTGAAGGTAGCGCGAGGAGTGTTATCGCTGTCGGGGCGGAGCGCGCGGCAGCCGTCGCTGACGATCATGTTGCGGGTGTAGTTGACGACAGGGACGGCGTCGCCGGCGCGAGCGCGAGAGAGGTCGAGGGCGATGTTAGGGAAGAGCTGAGCGGGGTTGTAGCGAGGGACGCGCGTGTATTTGATGTCAGCGGGGGTGAGTTCTTCGAAGCTGAAGAAGTAGGTCAAGCCTGTGCGTTCGTCCTTGCGGATGACTTCG
>JANWZM010000082.1 GCA_025054635.1 Thermoflexales bacterium | reverse complement strand
CAAGAGCGTCTACATCATCCACGACAAGACAGACTACGGCCAGGGCGTTGCTGAGTTCTTCCGCCAGCAAGCCGAGAAGAACGGCATCAAGGTGCTCGGCTTCGAGGGCACAGAGGAGAAGGCAAACTTCGAGTCCATCCTCACGCCGATCCTGGCGGCAAATCCTGACCTGATCTACTTCGGCGGCATTTACGACCAGGCTGGCCCGCTCTTTCGCCAGGCGCGCGACCGCGGCATCCAGGCGAAGTTCCTCGGTCCAGACGGCCTTGATTCGCCAGAGCTGCTTAAGCTAGCAGGCGACGCGGTGAAGGGCATGTTCTACACCTCGGTTGCTGCGCCAGTGAGCCAATTCCCTGACGCGGCAAAGTTCGCGGAGGACTACAAGGCACGCTTCAAAGAGGATGCGCCGCCATTCTCCGCGCAGGCTTACGACGCCATGGGCGTCTGCGTCCGTGCAATTGCCGAGGCTGCAAAGAAGGCAGGCGGCAAGCCCACGCGCGCGCAAGTCACTGAGGCGATCCGCAGCACTGGCGAATACAAGGGCATCACTGGTAGCTACACCTTCAACGCGAAGGGCGATCCGGTGAAGTCCACTTACTTCGTGTTGCAGGTGAGCCAAGAGGATGGCGACCCGGCTGCGGTCTGGAACAAGAACGCTGTGGTAAAGAAGCTGGAGATTCCAGCCCCATAGCCTCTGGCAGATCAACCTTGCTCTGAGGTCAGGGCGGGGGAGTGCTTCGTCTAGTCACTCCCCCGCTCGTTTTGTATTAGACTCTGCCCATAAAACCGAGACCTCCAGCCTTGGAGCGACAAGACGATGGCAGTAGCAGCCCTTCCTGTCTCGACCAGTCGGCGTGCGATCCAAACCACACTCGCAAGTGTGTTCGGTCCACTCGGGCAGGTGTTTGTATTCGTGATCGGCAGCGCAGTTGTGCTCAGCTTGGTGACAATCCTAGTCGCCTTTGTGCTGCGCGGCACACGCACCGACGTGGACCTCGTGCAGTCTGCCCTGGTGATCTTGCCCCAGGTCATCATTGATGGATTAGTGCGCGGCTTCCTGTTTGCAACGATCGCCCTGGGATACACGATGGTTTACGGCGTGCTGGAGTTCATCAACTTCGCTCACGGCGAAATCTTTATGGTCGGCGCGTTTGCAGGGGCGGCGCTCAGCTCAGTTCTTGCCTCATCCGGAGCGCTGAACGCGCTGCCCGTGCCAGTCTTCGTGGTTGTGGCGGTCATAGTCGGCATGACTGTCAGCGGGTTGCTCGCTGTAGGCATTGAGCGCGTTGCCTATCGCCCACTGCGCAACGCACCCAGGCTTGTGCCGTTGATCTCGGCGATTGGCGTTTCCTTGTTGCTGCAGGACGCTGTGCGCTTGTTTGCCAGCGTGAGCGGCCTGGGCTTCAACGCTCGCTTCCAAACCCCGAATTTCGGTCCGGCGATTCGGTTAGCCGAAATCCCTGTGTCGGAGACACGCAATATTCCTCTAGTGTTGGACGTTCGCGCGCTGACGTTCATCATCGCTGCCGTGCTGATGCTGATCGCGTTGAACTATCTAGTGAATGCGACAAAGCTAGGCACCGCCATCCGCGCCGTTGCACAAGATCGTCCAACTGCCAGCCTGATGGGCATCAACGTCAACCAAATCATCGCGCTGACGTTTCTGATCGGTGGGGCGCTCGGTGGCGCAGCCGGTGTGCTGTTCGGCGTCCGCGTCGGCACGGTGAATCCATACATGGGTTTCTTGCCCGGCATTAAGGCATTCACCGCAGCCGTGCTCGGCGGCATCGGCAATATCCCTGGTGCGATGGTCGGTGGGATTGTGCTGGGCTTCCTAGAGGCTTTCGTTGCCTCTTACCTGTCGTTGTTAACCGCAGGCGCGTTCTCTGGCGCAAGCTATGCTGACATCGTCGCGTTCGCCATCTTGATCCTGATCCTGATTTTCAGGCCGTCTGGTTTGCTTGGCGAGGCGACCTCGCAGAAGGTGTGAACCTATGGGCAAAGCAACTGCTCTGTCACAGCCGTTTTTGGCGCAACTCAACCGCGGTCCGCTGGCTTACCTTGCGCTTGCGCTCTACGCGACAGTCACCACCGTTCTGTTGCTCTCCAACCCGCGCACAAGTCTAGGGACGGACGTGGTCTTCATCCTGTTCCTGATGACCTTTCTGCTGCTCTACCGCGCGCGCGTTGCTGGTGTTTACAAGTTGGTCATCGGCTTAGCTTTGCTGTTGGGCGTGATCCCCTACCTCGGCACGCAGAATGCCTTCTATGTCGAGCTGGCGATCCAAGCCGCGATCTTCGTCACGCTGGCGCTTGGACTGAACGTAGTGGTTGGGTTTGCAGGGTTGCTCGACCTGGGCTACGTCGCCTTCTTTGCGGTCGGCGCATATCTGTGGGGGATTCTCAGCACGCCGCAGATCGGGCAAATCTCGCCGGGCGCGTCGCCACTTGACTCGTCGCTGTTCTACCTGTTCTTGGCGATCGGCTTGTTTGTCGGCGCGCTGTTTGGCATCTTGCTCGGTTTCCCCGTGCTGCGGCTGCGCGGCGACTACTTGGCTATCGTCACGCTCGGCTTGGGCGAGGTCATCCGCGTGTTGGCGGTGAACCTCGACCGACCGATTAACCTCACCAACGGCTCACAGGGGATCAAAGACGTTGCCCGACCGCCGCTGCCTGAACCGCTGCGGGCGCTAATGGGCGGGCTGGGCGATGCCCAGATCTACCAGGTGTTCATCTACCTTCTGGCGCTGCTCGTGCTTGGGTTGACGCTGGTTGTCGTTTTCCGCTTGAAGAACTCGCGCATCGGACGCGCATGGGAGGCAATGCGCGAGGATGACGTAGCTGCTGTGGCGATGGGCGTCCCAATCGTGCGCATGAAGCTACTCGCGTTTGCCGTTGGCGCTTCGTTCGCTGGAGCAATGGGTGTGCTCTTCGCAGCGAAACAGCAGTTCATCAACCCGCCGACGTTCGACCTGTTGCGCTCAATTGGTATTCTCGCAATGGTCATCCTCGGCGGCATGGGCAGCATCCCTGGCGCGATCTTCGGCGGGGCGCTGGTGACGCTGCTGGACTTGCAGATCCTGCCGCGGATTGCAGCAGAGCTGTCGGCGCTTAAGCGCCAGGGCGTCGGCATCCCCGACTGGTTTGACCCCGCGCAGTATCAGCGCGCGCTCTTCGGCTTGTTGCTGATCATCATGATGATCTTCCGCCCCGCAGGCATTCTGCCCGACGAGCGGCATCGCGACGAGATGCGCGAGGTCGAGGTCAATCCTGAGGCTGAAACGCAACCCGTGCCTAACCTTAAGTAACTTCAAACGTAGACCCCGAGGTGCATCAGTGGCACTCCTGCAAGCAGACAACATCACCAAGGTCTTTGGCGGCTTGATGGCGGTCAACAGCGTGTCGCTTGTAGTCGAGAAGGGCAGCATCGTTAGCGTGATCGGCCCGAACGGTGCAGGTAAGACGACTTTCTTCAACGTGTTGACCGGCATCTACAAACCTGACACGGGCACGATCACCTTTGATGGCAATTCACTCGTCGGGCTGCGCCCAGATCAGATCACCCACCTGGGCATCGCGCGCACCTTCCAGAACATCCGCTTGTTCAACAACATGACGGCGCTGGAGAACGTCATGGTCGGCATGCACACGCGCCTGCACGCGGGCTTGTGGGGGGCGATCTTTCAGCTCCCCAGCGTTCGCCGAGAGGAGGCGCGCGCACGTCAACGCGCCCGCGAGTTGCTTGCCTTCGTCGGGCTGGAGCAGCGCGCAGACGAGCTGGCTAAAAACCTGCCCTACGGCGACCAGCGTCGGCTGGAGATCGCCCGCGCCTTAGCTACACAACCAAAGCTGATCTTGCTGGACGAGCCAACCGCGGGCATGAATCCCCAGGAGACGGTTGAGGCGACCGAGCTAATCCGCCGTTTGCGCGACGAGCTTGGGATCACGGTGGTCTTGATCGAGCACGATATGCGCGTGGTGATGACCATCTCCGAGCGCGTCACTGTGCTGGACTATGGCTCAAAGATCGCCGAAGGCAAGCCAGAGGAGATCCGTTCCAACCCGCGCGTGATTGAGGCTTACCTCGGTCGCGGCGCAGTTGTTGACCTGAGCAACTGAGAGGGCGAGCATGGCGCTGCTGGAACTACGCAATGTGCACACCTACTACGGCAACATCCATGCGCTCAAAGGCATCTCCTTTTCGGTTGAGCGCGGCGAGATCGTCACCCTGATCGGCTCGAACGGCGCGGGCAAGAGCACCACCCTGCGCACGATCTCTGGGCTGCTCACCCCTCGTCAAGGTGAGGTGCTCCTGGAAGGACAGCGCATTGACCACTTGCCGCCGCATGAGATCGTCGCTCGTGGCGTTCTGCAGTCTCCGGAGGGACGGCGCATCTTCCCCCGTTTGACCGTGCGCGAGAACCTGGAGATGGGCGCTTACCAGCGGAAGGACAAGGAGGGCATCCAGCAGGACATGGAGCGCGTGTTTGCGCTCTTCCCTCGGCTCAAGGAGCGCTTGAACCAGAAGGGCGGCACACTCTCGGGCGGTGAGCAGCAAATGCTCGCCATCGGGCGCGCGCTGATGGGGCGCCCACGCGTGCTCTTGCTGGATGAGCCTTCGATGGGGCTTGCGCCGGTTCTAGTCGAGCAAATCTTCGACATCATTCAAGAGATCAATGGGCAAGGCACAACCATCCTGCTGGTCGAGCAGAACGCGCGGCTGGCGCTGAGCATCGCTCATCGAGGCTACGTGCTGGAAACAGGTCGAATCGTGCTCAGTGGCACGGGCAAGGAACTTGCCAACAACCCTTCGGTCAAAGCAGCCTACCTGGGCGAGCATGCTTGAACACGCAGCCGGGGTCCTCTGAGGCAAGATACACTCCACACTGAAGCGACCCACGCTGTTCACAGAGGGATATCGGTGCCCTTGCTTGTTGGAGGGCGACCGTGGCAGCGGTTCCATGAATGCGGTGCTGATTAGCTTGGCTTGTGGTCTGGCAGGCTATCTTGTTGGGTCAATCCCATTTGGATGGGTGATCGTTAAGCTGGTCAAAGGGATAGACGTGCGCCAAGTTGGGAGCGGGCGCACGGGGGGGACGAACGTCTTTCGGGCTGCTGGTCCAGTCGCGGGAATTGTGACGGCGGTGCTGGACGTGCTCAAAGGTGTTGCCGCTGTTCTGGTTGTGCGTCAATTCACCAGCGGCACGGAGGGCTGGGCGGAGGCGCTGGCTGGATTTGGGGTTGTGCTTGGGCACAACGCCTCAGTCTTTCTCAACTTTCGCGGGGGCGCGGGTGGCGCTACGGCGGTGGGCACAAGCATTGCCCTGTGGCCCATCAGCGGCGTGCCTGCGCTGCTTGTTGGGTCGTTTGTGCTCTTCGTGATAGGCTATGCCTCCGTTGCTTCGATGCTCGCGGGGGGGATCGTCGCGATTGGGTCAACACTGGGCGCGCTCGTTGGCGCTTGTCCGCCTGCGTATGCAGCCTTCGGCTGGGGTGTGCTTGGGCTGATTCTTATTGCCCTGCGACCGAACATTCAACGCTTGCGCGCTGGGACAGAGCGGCGCGTGTCTTGGTTCAAGCAAAATAAAGGGGTGCATTGATTGCACCCCCTGCACTATGCTTTCACGCCAGCAAAGCAAGTTCACGGCGTGAGCACCGTGTCGATCAGGTGGATAACGCCGTTTGTCGCCACGATGTCGGTGCGAACCACGCGCGCATCACCGACGAACACCTCGCCGCCCTCCACGCGAACGGGCAGGGGCTTGCCGTTCACCGTTGGCAAGCTGGTTGCGTTCACGACGCTCGCAGCGTTGAAGACACCTGGGACAACATGGTAGGTCAGGATCGAGCGCAAG
>JANWZM010000077.1 GCA_025054635.1 Thermoflexales bacterium | reverse complement strand
CACACCACACCGTGGGGGTCAAAGCAGATGCTGCTCTCTAGCGCGCACGTAGCGCAGCGGGCCGCGTGGGCGCATGCAAGGCTCGAGGACCTGCTTGAGCCAGGACAGCAGCCGTTGAAGCAAGCGGCGTCCCTGGCGATCTTCCCCCAGATCGAGGTCACCCAACACCTCCTCTACGCGGAGCTGCTTGCCGCGGTGCAGCGCCAAAAACTGGAACAGGCGCACCACGGCTGGGCGAGCCCATTCCTCCTCCGAAATGCACTGCTCGCCGCGCCACACGGCGAAGGTGCCCATCAACTGCACCCGTAGCGGCGGTGGCGGGAGCGACTCCAAGTGCCGCAGCGCGCGCTCCAGCGCGCTGGGGTTGGGTGCGCCTCAAGCGAGGATGCGACACAGCAGCGGCATCGCCTGCTCGTCGCCCGCCCGCGCCAACGCCTCAGCGATCGCGTCGTGGGCGCGACTGCGCTTGTCGCCCAGAAGCCGCTCCAGCAGCTTCCAGTCCCGAAGCGCGACTAACGCTTCGGCAGCAGCCTCGAGGGCGGTGCCTGCTTCGATACACTGCGTCCAAAACGCCCTGCCAAGCTCAGGGTCGTGCTGGATGAGCAGGTGCTGTGCTGGTAACCAGGCTGCTTGGCTCTGTGGAGCGCGCGCTGCGCATGACGGCGCCAGCACGGATTTCCCGCGCGACGCGCGTCCAGGGCGAGCAAGGCACGCAACCGCACCAGCGCTGTGTCCAGCCGCAGCTGCGCGATCAAACGCTTGGCTTCCGCGATGAGTGGCTCGTAGGCAGGGTCGCCTGCCTGCCAGGCAGCGAGCGCGCCCTCCAGCACCAGCGCGGCGTAACCCGCTGGCGCGCCTTGCGTGCCCTTGTCCAACGCTTGGACAGCAAGGTGCACCGCGCGCCCAGGCTCACCTTGCCGGCGCAGCAACCAGATACGCGCTTGGGTGAGCGCCAGCTCGCGGTCGGGATGTCCTTGCGCGGTCAGCTCAGCTTCCGCCAGCGTAGCCTCGGCTGCCGCCCAGTCGCTGCTGCCGATTGCCGTCATCGCGCGGCACCAGGCGTGCCAGAAGCGGTTGCTGCCTTGGATGCTCTCCGCTGCAGTGCGCAGCGCCTCAATCTCCCCTGCCACCCGAGCAGCGTTTGCCCAGTCGCCCATCTCGACATACAGGCATGCCCAACCCACTAGATGCGTTACACGCATGGCTGGGGCTTGGGCGTAAAACGGCGCATTTGCCTCAAGCAAAGTCTGCGCTTGTGCAAACCGCCCAACCACTAGCTCAACCCCAACTGCCAAGTTGTGGCGCTGGAAGGTAAGGTAAGCCAAATCGCCGAGCTGCTGAGCGACTTGGATGCCGCGCTGGTACCATCGGCGCGCCACGCTGAAGCGCGACAAGCCGGTGCTTGCGTCACCCAGCAGCTTGTGGGCGTGCAAGCGCGCCTGAGGGTCTTCAGACGCGGCGACTCGCTCTGCCCAATGCAAACTCTCTTCGTATTTGCCCTCTATGTGTGCCATGTTTGCTAAAGCATTGAGCGCTTGCCGCGCCAATGGCTCAGGGGACGCTAGGTCAATCGCGCTAGCCACGCGCTGCACCAAACTCCGCCCTTCCTGCCAGTGCCCTGCACGGTGCAGCTCTTGTCCCAACGTCAGCAGCGCTCGCGGGGCGCGCTGGTGAGCATGTGCCTCCACGCGCTGCACCCACTGCCATAGCGTCCACACCCGACCCCAAGGCCACAACCAATCCGTGGGCAGGCGTTCGAGGGTGCTCACCGCGCGTTCGCCCAGCCCATACGCAAAGGCAAGCTCCATCGCCAGCTCCCACTCTCCTTGCTGCTCAAACCAGGCAATCGCCATCTCCAGCCAACGCGTTGCGGATTCCGGATTGTGCTGCAACAGTGCAGCGCGGAACAGGGGGTGGTATCGCCACCATCGGTGGTCTTCGCTGCGCATCAGGAACAGACGCAGGCGTTGCGCCTCGGTGAGCAGCGCCACTGCACGCTCATCTGCGCCCGGCTGGTCAGCAAGCAGCGCCTGCGCCAGCTCAGGGTCGAATTGCTGCGGCAGCGCTGTGCGGTGCAGGAAGCGGCGCAGCGCGCTGTCGAGCCCGTTCAGGACTTGCTCTTTGAGGCGAGCTATCAGGCGCATCTGCGCACGCCGCAGCGCCTCCTCCACACCTGCCTGCAGGTGACGCCCGGCTTCGCGGACTGCCCCAATCCAGCCCTGCGCCCAAGCCTGCACCCGCACTGCCGAGGCGGTGTCAAGGTTGAGCAGCCAAGCCACTGCATCCGTAGACCTATCTCAGTGACAACAAAGCTGCGGCTCGGCAGTGTTGCCCACGAAGTCGGCAACCAGCGCCCACTGACAATGCAGCGCAAGCGCTGCGCGCGCAGCGCGTCCAACAACTGCGTCGCTGTCGCAGGAGCTGATTCGAGCAGGTGCGCGTTGTCAACTGCCACCAGTGCCCCCACCGGCAGGTGCTTCAACGCCGCCAGCACCGCTGGCACGTCCTGCTCGGGGGCTGCCAACGACACCCAGCAGCTCACCGCGCGCTGCGCAGCAACCTGGCGCAGCAAAGTCGTCTTGCCGTAACCCATCGGCGCAAGCACAAGCACCGGACGGCCCTCATCCAGCGCCGTCGTCAGGTCGCGGTGCAACTCACGCCACAGCCAAGCGCGCATCGTGCTCTTGGTCTTGTTCGCAGGTTGTTCGCAAGCGCTAGTTAGGATTTTAAGCAGGGCCAGGTAGTGCCCTGACGCTCCTTGCGGTAGGGGGAGGGCGCGCTGGCTGGTGCTTGAGACTGAGGCAAAACGGAGGACAAAAGATGATTCGCTTGACAGGCTTTATTCTTCGATTCTTCGAGGGACGATGGCGTTCGGGGCGCTGTTGGGGTTCGCCGCAGCGCTGCTGGTGTGGGCGCGCACAGCGCAGACGAGTGGGTGCTGGGCGGTCAGCGGCGCACTCGCTGGGACGCATCACTGGACACAAGGGAACAGCTACTGCGTGCATTCAGGCAGCCTCGTCGTTGGTAACGGCGCAACGCTGACGATTGACCCAGGCGTGCATGTGTATTTCGACAGCAGCTCGCTGATCGTCGTTGCAAATGGCGGCAAGCTGTTCGTGAACGGCACATCAACGCAGCCCGTGAACTTCACGTCAGTGCTATCGAACGGGCAGCCAGTGCGGTGGGTCGGAATCGTTTTTCAGGCTGGCTCGCAGGGCAGCCTGCGGCACTGCGTGATTGAGGGCGCAGGAGGCGGAGGTAGTCCTGCCCTTTGGCTAGAATCTGCCATCACTGTCGAGCACTGCCGCATCCATCACAACACCGATGAAGGTGTGCTCCTGCAGGGCGCGGGGCTGACGCCGGTGCTGCGGCATGTGACCCTCACCCACAATGGGGGGTATCCGATCGTTGAGAGCACCATAGACATGGCGTCGGTGTATGAGGGCATCTCGGCTGCCAACAACGTCACGAACGCTGTGAGGTCGGCGGGTGACTTCTTGTATCGTCACCGCACGCTGGACAGCGCCTCGCTGGGTGGGCTGCGCTTCGAGGTTGACGACATTCTTGTAACCGCGGGCAACGCGCTGACAGTGACTGCAGGAACTGAAGTGCGATTC
>JANWZM010000268.1 GCA_025054635.1 Thermoflexales bacterium | reverse complement strand
TGGAGGCGATGGCGAGCGGGCTGCCAGTGATCTCAACCGAGGTCGGCTCAGCGACGTCGTGGATCAATCAACACGGCGAGACCGGCTTGGTCGTTCCCCCGCGCGACCCACACGCACTTGCTGAAGCCGTTCGCGCTCTCGCTGACCCAGCCATTCGCCTGCGGATGGGTGAAGCCGCTCGCGCGCGCGTACTTGCTGAGTTCACCCTCTCGCGGATGTTCGAGCGAATCGAAGCCGCGTATCGCTCGGTGCTTCAATAAGACTTACCGATCAGCGCGCGCTCGCGCACAGGCTTGCCGCTGACCACGCACTTCCACTCGCCTTCGGTTTGATCGAGGGGGAAGTTCAACGTCTTTGCCGATAGCTCACCACGGATGAACTCGTCGTTGGCGGGGTTGTCCTCCAGCGGCGCAAGTGCCCAACCGTCCTGCACTGCTTCTTTGACCTCTTCCCAGGTGTAGCACGCGCGGATGTTGCCATGAAGGAACGCTTCAGCTTGGCTGAGCAACGACTGGTGAATCTCAGGCAGCAGCGCCTGGATGCGCTCAGCCAGACCTGCCTGAGGCACAAACGATTTGCCCTCTTTGCTGGGGAGGTCACGCCGTGCGAGTGCCACCGTGCCGTTCGCCAAGTCCTTCGGGCCGATCTCAACGCGAACAGGCACGCCGCGCATCTCCCAGTCGTTAAACTTGAAGCCGGGCGTCTCGTCGCGGTCGTCCAGCTTGACGCGCAAGCCTGCAGCCTTGAGCGTGCGAGCGATGTGGCTGGACGCTTCCATGACGGCGCTCTTCTCGGCGTCGTTCTTGAAGATCGGCACAATGACGACCTGGATCGGCGCGATCTTCGGCGGCAGGCGCAGTCCTTGATCATCGCCGTGAACCATGATCACTGCGCCAAGCAAACGCCAGCTCAGTCCCCATGAGGTTGTCCAGCAGTACTTCTCAGTGTTGTCGCGGTCAAGGTATTTGATCTCGAACGCGCGGGCGAAGTTTTGACCGAGGTCATGGCTCGTGCAGCTTTGCAACGAGCGCTTGTCGCCCATCATGCTCTCGACGCTGTAGGTGTTGATTGCGCCGGCGAAGCGCTCGTAGATGCTTTTGCGCCCGCGAATCCCAGGCAGGGCACAATCCTCGCGCATGTGGTCGTAATACACGTTCAACATGCGCAAGACCTCTTCAATCGCCTCCTCGTGTGTGGCATGGGCGGTGTGCCCTTCCTGCCAGTAAAACTCCGTCGTGCGCAAGAAGGGCTTGGTGCGCTTCTCCCAGCGAACGACGCTATTCCAGCAGTTGATCAGCACTGGTAGGTCGCGGTAGCTTTTGATCCACTGAGCGTATGAGTAACCGATGATCGTCTCGCTGGTCGGGCGTATCGCTAGCGGCTCTTCCAATTGCTCGCCGCCGCCGTGCGTGACGATAGCTAGTTCCGGGGCAAAGCCCTGGACGTGCTCCGACTCGCGCTGGATGAAGCTCAGCGGGATGAACATCGGGAACGCGGCGTTGACATGCCCTGTCTCCTTGAAGCGGCGGTCGAGGAAGTCGCGCATGTGCTCGTAGATCGTCCAGCCATACGGTTTGACCACAATGCAGCCACGCACGGGCGCGTAGTCGGCGAGGTCAGCTTCGCGGATGACATCCAAATACCACTCGGAGAAGTCCTGCGAACGTGGGGTGAGCTTTGCCATAGGAGTCGCTATTGCGTGTTCGCGATCAGGGAGTGTCCTGGCTCGAATACACACTGCGTAGGTGCTGCCCTGCCCTCGCCCCTGCGCCTCTCTGCCTGAGGGGAAGGGGATGGGGGTGAGGGCAGAGTGATATGACCTGCCATGTATTCATGCAGCCACTCCTTGCGATTATAGCGACCGCGCCATCCGTTATAATTTGCGCCACAAGCTAGGACAGCGCTGAAAGCTCAGCCGCTTCTGGCTCGAGCTCCAATTGAGGCCGAGATGCCTTTTGCCTCGCGCGAATGGTGCAGAGGCAAAAAGGCATTTTGCTTTTCAGGGCGCTGCTACTCATAGGAGGTGGTTTCAAAAGGTACGAGCGGAGGCAATTGAGCGTTTTGACAAGCGCCAAGACGCGCGGCTGCACCTTGCAGTCCAGTCCCAAATTGCCCGTTGTGAAGCGGGCGACATGCAGACCTACCCTGTCGTTGGTCGTTGTCAGACTTTGAACCCTAATTACGCAGAGAGAAGACGCAATGACTGATCTGACGGCTCATCCTGTGACGATCACGACATCGGCGCGCGCGCGCCGCTCCCTGAAGCACTTTGGGCTGCGCCTGATTGGGCCGAGCGCAGCCGCTGTTACTTTCCTTGTCGGCAGCCGCTTCGTATTCGCCCAGGGTCAAGGTCCGACGGTGGGCGAAGCCGTGCGCGGCGTCGACACCATGTGGGTGCTGGTCACCGCGTTCTTGGTGTTCTTCATGCAGGCAGGCTTCGCGCTTGTTGAGGCAGGTCTGACTCGCGCCAAGAATGCCAGCAACATCATGATGAAGAACCTAATGGACTTCGTCATGGGCAGCTTGGCGTACTGGGCAATCGGCTTCGGTTTGATGTTCGGCGCAGTCAGCACAGGCTTCTTCGGCACAACCAACTTCTTCGTTGGCACAGGCGGAGGCGACGTTGGCAACACCCCACAGCTTGCCTTCTGGCTGTTCCAGCTCGTCTTCGCGGGGACTGCCGCAACCATCGTCTCAGGTGCAATGGCTGAGCGCACCAAGTTCGCTGCCTACTTGATCTACAGCGTGGTCATCTCCATGCTGATCTACCCGATCTTCGGTCACTGGGTGTGGGGCACAGGCTGGCTGTGGACGCTCGGCGATGCCACTGGGCTGGTACCTGGCGGCGGCTTCCGCGATTTCGCTGGCTCAACGGTTGTGCACAGTGTCGGTGGCTGGGCAGCGCTGATGGGCACGCTAGCGCTTGGTCCGCGCATTGGGCGCTTCAGCAAGGATGGCTCGCCGAACGCGATCCCTGGGCACTCGGTCACGCTGTTTGGCTTGGGCGTGTTCATCCTGTGGCTCGGCTGGTTTGGCTTCAACCCCGGTAGCCAGCTTGCGATGTATGGTGCAAACGCGGATGCGGTCGCGCTCGTGGCGGCAAACACGAACTTGGCAGCAGCGGCTGGCGCTGCGGCTGCCGTGGTTCACGGCTACATCACCTCGAAGAAGGCAAACGTCGGTGCAGCGTTTAACGGCGTGCTGGGCGGCTTGGTCGCAATCACGGCGCCATGCGCTTACGTTACCCCGCTCGACGCTGTGATCATCGGCGCGGTAGGCGGCGTGCTCGTGATGGTCTTCGGCGCGGTGCTGGAGAAGCTGCGGATTGACGACCCTGTCGGCGCTGTGCCCATCCACCTGGTCAGCGGAGCTTGGGGCACCTTGGCGATCGGTCTGTTCAGTTCGCTTAACGGTGTAACCGGCCTATTCCACGGTGGCGGCGTCGGCCAGTTGATCATTCAGCTCATTGGTGTCGTTGCCTGCGGTGTCTGGACGGCTGGAACGGCAGGGCTCCTGTTCTTCATCTTGAAGAAGACGGTCGGCTTGCGCGTCACTGCCGAGGAAGAGATCCAAGGTCTGGACGCGATGGAGCATGGGACAGTGGCATACCCACAAGATGTGGAATTCGTCCCCGAGTCTGCTCCGCCGTCGAGCATCTACCGCCCAGGTGGCGTTCCTGCAGCAAAGTAGGCACTGCTTGCCTAGCCCCCTCCTAGGGAGGGGGCTGGGTTTTTCTACAAGCCGACTTGTGCTGCGCTCAGCGCCCAAAGCTGACGCTGAGCGCTCTGGTCGTATGAGATCGGCGAGGAACGCTTTGGCTTGCAGCGGTCGAAATACTGTCCGCTGACCCCAGCGACGGCAGGTGAGGAAGCAAGATAGATACTGGTCTGCGCGCCTTGTTCTGGCGAGAGCGCAAAGCAGGTGAAGAGCCTGAATACAAGCCCAAGCACACCGGGATTGTTGCGGCCGAAGTTGGTGGCAACAGCGCCAGGGTGTAGGGCGTTTGCCGTGACCGTGCTCCCTTGTAGGCGCCGCGCCAGCTCGTACGTGAACATCACGTTCGCCAGCTTGGAGAGGCAGTAGGCAGCAAACCCGCCGTAACGGCGGCGTTCAAAGTTAATGTCCGAGAAGTCTGCGCGCCGCACAGCGAAGTGCGCGTCGGAGGAGACGTTCACCACTCGCCCTTCAGGTGAAGCACTCAGCAGGTCGAGCAGCAGGTTGGTCAGCAGGAAGTAGCTCAGGTGGTTCAGCGCCCAGGTCATCTCGAAGCCATCGGCGCTGATCTTGCGCTCACCGAAAATTGCGCCAGCGTTGTTGACGAGCACATCGAGCTGTCCGACCTCGGCACGCACGCGCTCGGCAAGCGCACGCACCGCGCGCAGGCTGGATAGGTCTGTAGGCATCGCGAGCACCTCTGAGTTGCCCGTAGCTTGCGCGATCTGCTGGGCTGTCTGGGCGCAACGCGCTGCGCTGCGGCTGGCGATGATCACCCGTGCTCCCATGCGCGCCAACTCACGCGCCGTCACTAGCCCAATGCCGGACGTCGCTCCGGTCACCAAGACGACACGCCCTTTCATCGGAAGGCTCTGGTCTGTCGTGCTCACTTGTCCTGATCTGGGAGAATGTCGCGCAGAAAGGTCAACCCGCGCACACGCGCTAGGTCGTCAGCGTTAGTCTCGAGTCTGAAATACTCGCGCATCATCTGGCGAGCGGACTCCAAATCGCGCCGCTGGCGATAGGCGAGGGCAAGGTTGAAAGCGATGTCGGCGTCTGTTGGGTCGAGTGCACGCGCGCGTCTGAGCACATCAACGGCGCCGCCAATGTCGCCGATCTCCATGAAGGCGAGACCGAGGTCGTTCAGCAGACGAGCACTTTCGCCCTCGATGCGCATACGCTCGAAGAGGTAACTGGCGCGTTGCCCTGGCGAGAGCTTGTCTGG
>JANWZM010000107.1 GCA_025054635.1 Thermoflexales bacterium | reverse complement strand
GCCTGGGTCATTCCTCAATCATCCACCACGACACTCCCGAGCTTGACCTCTCCAGCGCCAAAGCGTGTTGGGCGGCGCTGCCCCGTGTTCGGGTCGTACCGACCGACAAGCAAGGTCAGCGCGCCGCGGTAGTTGTCGGGCAGGGCTAAGCCGTGCCTATCGTGCACAGGCTCGCCAACAGTCCAACTTGTCATCGGTCGCAAATCGTTCAAGGGCTGAGCGTCATGCTGCGCAATCAAGCGCCCGTCAGGCGCGAGCGCGTGGACGAATATCTTGTCGTCGGCTACCGGCGGCACTTGCGCCACCCAGGTCAGCGCTACAGGCAAAACGGAGCCAGCAGGCAGATGCTCAACGGTTTGCGCTTGGACAAGGCGAATGTCACCCCAGTCCCAGCCCGGGTCTGTTCGCGTGTGCGTTGGCTGGCGCGCGCCATATAGCCCGAAGAACACGCCTTCCTCGCTCCAGGCTGCATCTGCCGGAAAGAGATGCGAGTCCATCCAGCCGCGCAGGTGACCGTTCTGCCCAGCCAGCCCTCGGTAGAGCACGAGCCAAACGCGACCATGCCGAGTGACCCGCCCGCGTAGGCGGGCTTCCCATAGGTCGCGCGGTTCAATCACCGGATCCCAGGTCAAAGCGTAAGACCAGCTCGGATCGGAGGGTGAGCGGTCGAGGGCATAGAACCCCGCTGGGCTAAGCACATTGAAGACAACCAGGTCGTTGGGCTTTGCTGCAGGTGCGATCCTTGCGCGGTACTGGTGGGGGTCATACGGGTCGAACACCTCCAGCGACTTGGTATAGACTAGCCCGCTGCTGATTGGCGCGTGGATGGCTGCTAGTCCGAGCGCAGCCAGAGCGCTAAGCGCAGGGTGCGCGCCCGACCAGCGGCTGAGCGCCCAGCCCAGCGCCAGCGCAAGTGCCGGCGCTGCGCCAGTGAGCATCCGCGCGTTGTAAGCCCATTGCCGCGCGCCGAAAGCGACACCAAGCAACGTCAGCGCAATCGCAATAAGCGGCATCACTAGCAGCGCTGGTGAGCGTCGCTGAAAGAGCGCGAGCGCGCTGCCGCCAACGATCACGCTGCCAAGCGCGAGCACACCTGCCTCGCCCAGGGTCTGCGACAGGGTTAAATCGCGCACGCCAAGCTGAACGAAGTAGTCCAGAGGAATCTGCTGCCCGATGTTGCGGCTTTGCTCGACACGTGCGCGCTCAAGGAGCTGCGGCAGGGCATACCCTGCCCAGGGCAGGAACAGGGCGAGGGCGACCCCAACGCCGCTTGCGAGTTGGCGTAGCGCTTGCCCGTCTCGTTGCAAAAGCGCGCGCCCAAGTGTTGTCAAGCCAAGCGCGGCTAGCGCCCAACCAGCATGGTACAGCGTCAACATTGCGCCCGCAGCGCTCGCTCCTAGTGCGATCTCGGCTCGGCGATGCTGCATCAGTCGCCCAGCCGTGTAGGTCGCCAACGCGACGAGCGGCAACGCTAGCGCATACATGCGCACCACGGCGCTGTAGTAAACCGCCAGCGGCAGCCAAGCCATGACAAGCGCTGCCCAGACCGCGCCGCGCGACTCATTCAGCCACACCCGTGCTGCGACGTAGGTCAGCGGAATCGCAAGCGTCCCTAGCACGACAGAAAGGTATCGCGCTGCGAACAAGTCAACGCCGCCAAGCCATAGCCACCCCTTGAGCAAGAGATAGTACGCCGGAGGATGAACGTCAGCAGCCGTGATGCGCAGAAGCTCGCCCAGATCAAGCAGCGCATGGGCGACAGACCAGCCCTCGTCCCAGCGAGGTGGGATTTGGTCATTCAGCGGCAGACGCAGCGCAAACCCAAGCAGCGTGATTGATAGCACCACCGCAGGACGCTGCACGAGGTGAGCCAGGCGCTCACGCATCGCGTCGCACACTCATCAGCCAAATCCCGCCCAGGGTCAGCGCAGCGCCGAGCACGATCAGCGGGCGGATCACCTCACCGAGCAGCAGCACTGCCAGGATGCTCGACCCGATTGGCTCGCCCAAGATCGGCACTGTGCCGTAAACTGCTGGCAGGCGGCGCACCGACCAGTTGAATGAGGTGTGCCCGACCAGTTGCGGCACCAACGCTAACAGGGCAATCCACAGATACGCTACGGGGCTACCCAACAGCGGACTGCCCCCTGAGACCAGTAGTGCACCAAACAGCACAACCGCGGCTGCGCCATACACTAACGCGACGTATGCCAGCAGCGAGAGCTTGTGCCGCAGCGCGCGCCCGATGATGAGATAGGGCGCAATGGACATCGCGCCAGCGAGCGCTAGCGCGTTGCCCAGCAGCGGGTTTGGTGCGGCATCCGTGCTCCCTGCATCCGCTAGTCCAATCACGATGCCGCCCGTGATTGCCATGCCCATCCCTAGCAGCACATGAGGCAGCAGCCGCTCGCGCAAAAACAGCGCCGACCCCAGCGCCACAAACAGGGGCGAAAGCGTGACCAACACAACTGAGCTCACAATGGTGGTGAACTCCAGCGAGAAGATCCATGTGGCAAAGTGCGCACCGAGAAACGCCCCGCTGATCAGCGCTGCGACAAAATCGCGCCCTGAGAGCGTGCGATACTCCTCGCGACAGCGCAGTAGGGCTGGCGGCACAAGGACAAGCGTCGCGAACGTTAGCCGCAGGGCTGCGATCGCCAACGACCCTGCGCCAGACTGCTGAGCGTAGCGGATGAAGATCGAGGCTGTCGAGACAGCGAGGACACCGATGAGCATGACCAGCACGGGCGAGACCGAGCGGTCTGCTGCAGCCGCTTGGGCGGGTTGAGACACGACCGCAATTATCGCCCCGCTGGCAGGAACAAGCGAAGCGCACGAGGAGCGCCCCAACCAGCCTCACGCAGATTGGGGCGCTGGTGCCGCGGTTTCAGCACGTCGAGCAGCGCTTCTGTGCCTAGCGTGCGCACGGCAGCGTCTAGCAGTGCTACGTCGCATTGCTCGCACATCTGAAGACCTGATTATGGGTTCGTGATCCCGTGTCGCAGTCTCGACTGCTCCCTCTGGGCGAAGCCTTCGGTCGAGCAGCAGTCAACTTGTAACTTGTTGCACGCTGAGCTTGTCTGGCTACAATCCAAAGCAGGGTGGTCGTGAACGATGGAGCACTCTCTGGAGTGGCTAATTGAGCAGGTCACTCATCTGCGGGATCACGCATTGGCGCTGGAACACGCCCATCGCCAGGATCTAGCGAAGGTTGCGCCGCCCTACCAAGCCAGCGCGCGAAACCTTGTCCATTACTTGGCGCTGCGCCAACGCGACATCCGCGATTTGCAGAACGGTTTGGCTGCGCTTGGGCTAAGCTCGCTTGGGCGCTCCGAGGCGCACACCCTTCACACCATCGAGGGGGTGCTTGCTGCGCTGCATTGCATGGCTGGGCGCGAGTTCGTGCCCGATCCGTCCGCAGTGCCTGTCACGTTCAAGACGGGCAACGCCTTGTTGGATGAGCACACGCGGCAGCTTTTCGGTGAAGCCTCTGGCAAGCGCAACGTCCGCATCATGGTCACGATGCCCAGCGAGGCAGCGACAAGACCTGACCTGGTGTGCCAGTTGCTGGAGGCAGGCATGGACATCATGCGGATTAACTGCGCCCATGACGACGCAGAAGCCTGGCTGAGCATGATTGCCCATCTGCGCCAGGCTGAGCGCGCCCTCGGTCGCTCGTGCAAGATTTGTGCTGACCTGGGTGGTCCAAAACTGCGCACAGGACCGCTGCCTGCCGTGCACGTTTTGAAGCTCCGCCCTGAGCGTGACCTGCGTGGACGAGTCACCCAGCCAGCCCAGGCTTGGCTTGTCGCTCCAGAGGTGAGGCGCGAAGCGCTTGATGCAGAAGTGCCTGTCATTCCCGTAGAGGGCACGTTGGTTTCTGAGGCGCGCAAAGGCGACTTCGTCGCTCTGCGTGACGCGCGTGGTCGCAGGCGCTGGCTGCGCGTCCTTGCGCGCAAAGAAAACGCCGTTTTAGTCAACACGGATCGCACGGTTTACTTTGAGAGCGGGCTTGCCGTGCGCTTATTGCGCCAAGATGAGTGGCTGCCGGTTAAGGGCTGCATAGGTGCGCTGCCGCCTGTCTACGAATCTATCCCTCTCAAAGTAGGAGACACGCTCATCCTCACCCGGCAGCCTGGTGAAGAGGCTGTCAGCAGTCAAGCTATTCGTCCACCGCGCATCTCGTGCTCGCTCGAAGGTGCCTTCGACGCAGTCCAGCCCGGGCACCGCATCTGGTTCGACGATGGCAAGATCGGCGGGCGCGTGTTGAGCAATGATGGCGCGCAGATCACCGTAGAAATCACCTTCACCCGCCCTGGAGGGGCAAAGCTCGCTCCAGAAAAGGGCATCAACCTGCCAGACACGCACCTGGATATTCCGGCGTTGACCGCAAAAGACTTGGCAGACCTAGAAGTGCTGGCGCCTCACGTGGACATGGTTGGCTTGTCGTTTGTGCGTTCACCTGAGGACATCGTGCATCTTGGACAAACGCTCGAGCGGCTGGGCGCTGCCAACGTGGGGATTATTCTGAAAATCGAAAATCGCCGCGCCTTCGAGAATCTCCCGCGCTTGCTGCTGACCAGCATGCAGACACCTCCAGTCGGGGTGATGGTCGCTCGGGGCGACTTAGCCGTCGAGGTTGGATTTGACCGGCTTGCTGAAGTTCAAGAGGAGATCTTGTGGGTCTGCGAGGCAGCTCATGTGCCCGTGATTTGGGCAACGCAGGTGTTGGAGTCTATGGCGAAAAGCGGTGCACCATCCCGTGCGGAGATCTCCGACGCTGTGATGAGTGGACGCGCCGAGTGCGTGATGCTCAACAAAGGGCCTTATATCGTCGAGGCGACGCGCTTCCTAAGCGGCATCCTGGAGCGCATGGCAGCCCATCAGTCGAAGAAGCGGTCGCGGCTGCGCAAGCTCTCCATCGCGCGGCTGTGAACGCTGCCTTCACAGAGGCGCTTCGTCTGCGCTTGCAGGCAAGTCAACCGAGACCAGCTCCCCATGGCGGTTGATCACAACCCGAAAGCCAAGCATCCCCAGATACCAGCGCACTGCTTCAGGAAGCCCCTGCTCGAACAGTTGGGCGAAGCTCTTGTCCATGTTCCGCACCGCATTCAGCACAGCAGCGCGGGTGAACAGGTCGTCTTGACCTGTCATGCGCATTACTAGCTCGCTGATCTGCGCCTCATGCTGTCGCGCTTGCGCCTTGAGCAACTCAAGCACCTGCTCGTCCACTTTGCGGGCGGCAACGTGGTATCTGAAGCCGTCCTCGACAACGACGTAAACAGGTTCGCTGCCCACGAAGGTTGCGCTCACAGGATATCCTTGCTCATCGAAGACCAGCCCCTCAAACAACGCCTTTGCCATCTGCGAGGTTGATTGTACGTTTAGAACTCGAGCAGAAAGAGGGCAATAAACGTAACGCTCAACTGTGGCTGAGGAGTGTCTAAGCTCGGATACACGATACAGTCACTCCCCTGCTGCTGTGGCTGCATCAGGAGAGTAGAATCCCAGTGTGTCCACGCAACTGCCGCGCACCCTTGGCACGCTTGTGTTAGTGCTCCTCACTCTGCTCAGTGCGTTAACGTTGGACACAATCCTCCTTGGGGTGCGTGCTGCACTGCCTGCGCTGCCCGACGTAGCCCAGAACTTCGTCACTGTCTTTCTGGGTATCTTCATCGAAGCAGCGCCTTTTCTGTTGCTTGGCAGCCTAGCCTCTGGGCTGATTGGCGAGTTCGTGTCAGCAGACGACATTGCGCGCGTGTTCCCCAAGCATCGTGTGCCTAGCGCGTTGAGCGGAGCAGTGATGGGGCTGGCTTTCCCCGTCTGCGAGTGCGGCGTCGTCCCTGTTGTGCGCCGTTTGTATCGCAAAGGTCTACCGACCGCAGCAGGGATCGCCTTCTTGCTGGCTGGACCCGTGATCAACCCGATTGTGCTAGCGAGCACGTACGCTGCATTTGGGCTTGGTGCAGTGTTTTGGTCGCGGGTCGCCTTGACTGTGGTTATCTCAGCCGGCATTGGCTTGATCATCAGCGCGCAAGCATCGTTAACGCGCCTGCTGTTGCCGCGCACGGTCATGCCGATCGCGGGGGGCACGGGCGACTTGTTCAAGGTCGAACGCGCGCTGACAGACCGCGTGCTCGCTGCGCTGCTCAGCGCGGCGGATGACTTCTTCGACATGGGGCGGTTTCTCGTGCTTGGTTCGCTGCTTGCAGCAGGGCTACAGACGTTTGTGCCTCAGCAAGCGCTGCTTAACATCGGGCGCGACCCGCTCAGCTCAGTGATCGCTCTGCAGGCGCTGGCGTTTGTGCTTTCAGTGTGCAGCACAGTGGACTCCTTCTTGGCGCTGTCCTTCGTCAACACGTTCACCACAGGTGCGATTGTCGCCTTTCTGGTCTTCGGCCCAATGATCGACCTGAAGAGCAGCTTGATGTTCTGGAACGTGTTTCGACCACGGGTAGTGATCTACATGCTGCTTCTGGCGTTTCTTTCGGTGCTGTTCGTCGGGGTATTCATCAACTTGAACCTGCCCTGGTGAGCGATGTTTGAGCTAGTCCGCACAGACGGTCGTGCACGAGCGGGGGTGCTGCACACACCGCACGGGGACTTGTTAACACCTGCCTTCATGCCCGTCGGCACCCAAGCGACCGTCAAAGGCGTGCCGCCGCGCGACTTGCTGGAGCTGGACGCGCAGATGATCCTCGCTAACACCTATCACCTCTACTTGCGCCCGGGTGATGAGCTAATCGCGCGGCGAGGCGGGCTGCACTGCTTTATGAGCTGGCAGCGACCGATCTTGACCGATAGCGGAGGGTTTCAAGTGTTCTCGCTCAGCGAGATGCGCAAAATTGACGATGATGGCGTGACGTTCAAAAGCCATCTAGACGGCTCGATGCATCGCTTCACCCCAGAGAAGTCTATTCGCATTCAGGAGAACCTAGGGGCAGATGTGATTATGTGCTTCGATGAGTGTCCGCCGCCCAATGACCGCGAATACAACGCCATCGCGCTTGCGCGCACGCACGCTTGGGCGGTGCGCTGCCGCCAAACCCATCAGCGCCGCGACCAGATGCTCTTCGGGATTGTGCAGGGCGGCGTCTTCCGCGACTTGCGCGAGCAATCAGCGCAGTTCCTAATTGGGCTGGACTTTCCTGGCTACGCGATTGGTGGGCTAGCCGTCGGGGAGAGCAAAGCTGAGATGTTCCAGGTCATCGAGTGGATGGACGCAGTCCTGCCTGAAGATAAGCCGCGCTATCTGATGGGCGTTGGCGAGCCGACTGACCTATTGCGCGCGATTGCTCGCGGCGTGGACATGGCGGACTGCGTGCTGCCTACGCGATTGGCGCGCCACGGCGCTGCGTTCACTCACGGTGGACGGATCAACATGCGCAACCGCGCCTTTGCCGAAGACGACCGACCGCTTGACGAAGAGTGCACTTGCTACGCCTGTCGCACCTTCAGCCGCGCCTACATCCGCCACCTGCTGCAAGCGGACGAAATGCTGGGCATGTATCTCATGAGCATTCACAACATCGCCTTCTTGCTTGACTTGATGCGACGGGCACGTGCAGCCATCCTGGAGGGGCGCTTCGCCGAGTTTGCGCGCGGGTGGTTAGCGCGCTACGAGCGAGCTTGTCAGACAAATCTTTAACCCCTTGCCGAGCTTCCTCTAATGCAGCCTCCCTACTATCAGAGGCGACAATCGTGATCCGGAGGTGATACAGAAATGGCAAATCTGGTGCGTCGAACTTGGGATCCAGCAGGAGAGATGCTGGCTCTGACAGAGGCGATGGAGCAGCTTATGCGCAACGCGTTCATCCGACCGATGCGCTGGCCCTTCGAGGAGATGGCGACAGTCCCGCCGATGGACGTGGTGGAGACACCAGAGGGCTTCACGGTCAAAGCCTCACTGCCAGGCTGGAAGCCTGAGGATGTGGAGGTCACTATCGAGAACGGCCAGCTCACCATCCGCGGTGAGTGGAAGCAGGAAGAGGAGCACAAGGATGACAAGCGGCAGTGGCATCAGCGCGAGATTCGCCACAGCTCGTTCGAGCGCCGCGTGCTGCTGCCCGTAGAGGTTGAGGCGGACAAGGCAACCGCTCGGTTCGAGAACGGCGTGCTGACGCTGTCCATCCCGAAGGCTGAGGTCGTTAAGCCGAAGCAGATCAAGATCGAAGTCAAGTAAGTCTGCAGGCGCGCGAGGCGCGCTGTGCAGAGCGGTAGGGAGGCGCGCACTTCAAGATGCGGGCGCGCCTCCCTGGGGCCGGGAGAAACCGGCTCTTTTGCTTTTCCTCCCTGGACGTATTCTGCTCTTGCTAAGGTGTCCCCGCTCGGGCGAAACACAACACCCCCTCAGCAATGCCCTGCGCAACGCGGTCTGCCTGGCGAGTAAGCAGCACTCGGTCGAGGTAGAGAAACCCCGTCTCGATGATCGCTGCTGGCGTTGCAGGGTCTGCTCGGCGAAAGGCGTGGTACTGGCGCATGTCGTGCGTGATGCTGTTCGAGTGAAAGCCCAGTCCCGTGGCACGAGCATAGTGTTCGGTCAAACATGCAACCAGCCGCTTGTTCTCCTCATTGAGCGCAGGCTGGGGCTTGCCCGCGATCTTGAACCCCGTCGCGCGGTCGTTGATGTAGATACAAGAATCCGCGTGGATGCTGATCAGCGCCAGCGCTCGGTAGCCTTCGAGCCGCGGGTCAAACTCGTCCATGACATCGACCTCGAAGCCATGTGCGCGCAGCAATCCAGCCACCCGCAGCGCATGGTCGAAGTTGACTTGTGCCTCGGTCAGACCGTCGGCGCATACAGCGCCGCTATCGTGACCGCGATGCCCACTGATGATGCCGATCCGCCGCGTGTGCGGCAGCGGTGTTGATGTTGCTGCATGCGCGCGCTCCTCTGTCGCAGAGAGCCACTGTGGCACGCTTTGCCCAGCCATCACAACGACTGTCCCTCCCGCCAGCGCAAGCAAACTAACCATGAACCAGTGCCTGACCTGCTGCGCTAAGCGTGCAGCGCTTTGGCGTGCACTGGCGAAGCGCTCACCTGAGGAACGAGTCACGCGCTGCCTTCGCTGCCTCATCGATCCTCGTCAAGACGCAAACACCAGACAAATCCACGTCGGCGCTCACGAACGAAGCCGAGCTGGCTGTATAGCCTCTGGGCAGCAGCATTGCTCGCCATGGTGTTTAACGAGATGTAGGTCACGCCGCGCTCTGCCAGCGCTCGCATCGCTGCGGTCAGTAAGGCTCGCCCGATGCCGCGCCGCTGCCAATTCGGCGCAACGGCAAGCCGCACGATGTGCGCCTCATCGTAGCGTTCGCGCAGCGCGCACACATACCCAACTATCCGGCAGTCAACGAGCGCAACGTAGCCTAGCGTGGCTGTCCGCAGCAAGCGGCGCAGGTCAGCATAGCCCAATTGCCACGGCGGGTTGAAGGCTGTAGCATCTACCTCGACTAACGCATCGAGGTCGAGGCTGAGCATCAGCGGAGATACCTGTGCTGGGCTTTGTGCCTCCGAGAGGGCGGCGTTTCCACGCGCAAAGGTAATGATGTGTTCGCTCAGACGAAATCCCAGGTCAGCCACATAAGGATGCAGCCAATCTGAAGTCAGCGTCAGCGCCCATAGCTCCCTCACCCCGAACAGCACAAGGTGAGTGCGTAGGCGTTCCAGAAGCTGCCGCAAGGTGCGTCCTGCTGAAGCGCCATTAGCAAGCGCGCACCAGCGCAACCAGGCTTGTCCTGTCCCACACTGCCCTTGGCTCAATGGGCTACAACCGATAGGGACAGCGAGCGCTGCCCCCTTGCCGTCCTCCAGCACCTGCAGAAAGGGACTGCGCTGCCACTCCTCCAGTCGCCACCAGTGCAGCCAGTCCATCACTCGCCGCTGAGTGTTCAGGCGGTGTGTCATCTCGACGGGAGAAAGAACGACGCTCATATGTGAGGGCTGTTTTTGCTTAGCCAGAGAAGTAATGCGCGCACCGCGATCCCGCGATGGCTCAAGCGGTGCTTATCCGTCGCGCTCATCTCGGCAAAGGTGCGCGTCTCCCCGCTCGGAACAAACACTGGGTCAAACCCGAACCCATTCGTGCCGCACTTCCTCTCGCTGATGAAACCGCCGACAACCCCCTCAACGACATGCTCTGAGCCGTTCGGCGCGCGTGAGACAAGCACGCAGCGGAAGCGCGCTGTGCGGAATGGCGCGGGCGTGTCCTGTAGCTCACGCAGCAAGGCTGCGCAACCGTCTCCATTCTCGGCGGCGGCGCAGTATTGCGCAGAGTGCACACCTGGTCGTCCACCAAGGGCGTCTACCTCTAGCCCAGAGTCATCAGCCAGCACCCAAGCCTGGCTGCCTACCTGCTGCGCCAACGCGCGCGCCTTCAAGCGCGCATTGCCGAGGTAAGTCGTTGATACTTCCTCTACGTCGAAGCTCAAGCCAAGGTCAGCAGGACGCAGCCATTCCACCGTTAGCGCTGGCGCGGCGAGCGCAGCGATCGCCTGCATTTCGCTGAGCTTGTGAGGATTGTTCGAGGCAAGCACAATGCGAAGTTGCATTTCAGACTACAGGTTTGCTCGATTTGTAGGCGTTGGAAGCAAAGGCAGAGCGAAGCCCCACACGTTAACGCTTGCGAGTCTGGGCGCGCCTCACATCGCGAGGTGCCGCGTCCACAAGCTATACTACCACTTGCCCATGAAATACTTCACTACAGTTGGCGACAAGACGCTGATCATTGACATCAACAAGGAAGACGAGGTGCTCGTTGACGGGAGGCGTCGCCAAGTGGACTTCCGCGCAATTGACGATGAAGGGCTGTACTCCTTGCTGCTCGATGGCGCGTCGTTTGACTTGCTGGTCGAGGAGATCGAAGGGGAGTATCGCGTGCTGATCAATGGCGTTGCTTATCCTGTGCGCGTCGCGGATGAGCGCGCAAAGCGACTCGCCGAGGCGGCTAGCGCCTTCGCCCCAACCAGTGGCGAGTTCAACCTCAAGTCGCCAATGCCTGGGCTAATCGTCGCCGTGCCTGTTGCTGAAGGACAGGCTGTGAAACGTGGACAAGTGCTCGTTGTGCTGGAGTCCATGAAGATGGAGAACGAGCTGAAATCCCCCCGAGATGGCATCGTCACCGCCGTCAAGGTGCAACCTCGCCAGGCTGTCGAGCAAAACCAGGTCTTGGTTGTGATCACTTAGCCCTGTCACTCTTAGATGACCCCTCAGGAGCTTGCTGCTGCGCTCCACCTACACCCCCTTGTTGCAGAGCTGCTTATTGAGCGCGGCTGTGACACCGTTGCAGCCGCGCAAGCGTTTCTCGACCCAGATCACTACGCGCCGACCTCGCCCTTCGAGCTGCCCGACGTTGACCGCGCCGTTGCCATCCTGCGCCAAGCCATCCGCACCGGTGCGCTCATTCGCATCTGGGGCGACTTCGATGTAGATGGTCAGACCGCGGTCAGCGTGTTGCTGCTGGGGCTGGGCGCACTCGGCGCGCGAGTGGACTACACCATCCCAAATCGCCAGACGCACAGTCACGGTTTACACCTCGACGGCATTCGCAAAGCGCACGCGGAAGGCGTCGCAGTGCTGCTCACCTGCGACTGCGGTGTTGCTGACTTCGAGGCAGTCGCGCTTGCACAGAGCCTAGGGATCAGCGTTGTCATCACGGATCACCATGAACTGGCGCGCTCGGAAGCGGGCGAGATCCGCTTGCCGAATGCCTCGGCTGTGGTCAACCCAAATCGCTTGCCCGAGGGACACCCCTTGCGACCCTTGCCGGGGGTTGGCGTGGCATACAAGCTGGTTGAGGCGCTTCGAGATGGGCGAGAGCAGCCTGAGCTGCTCGATCTGGTCGCACTTGGCATCGTCGCCGACGTTGCCTGGCAGCGCGATGAAGCGCGCTATCTGCTGCAGCGCGGCTTGCGTTACCTTCGGCAGACCCAACGCCCAGGTGTGCGCGCGCTGGCACGCAGCGCAGGCGTGAACCTCGCTGAGGTCAACGAGGACGACATCGGCTTTCAGCTTGCCCCGCGCTTGAACGCAGCTGGACGCCTGAGCACAGCCGACTTGTCCGTCGAGCTTCTTACGACAACCGACGAAGCGCGGGCGGCTGTCCTGGCGAGTCAGATAGAAACGCTCAACTTAGAGCGGCAGCGCCTCCAGCACAGCATCGAACAAGAGGCGTTTGACCGGCTTCGCCGCGACCCCGTGCTTGCCCGCAGCGCGGTGATTGTGTTGGACGATCCGCGCTGGCATCCCAGCTTGATCGGCGTCGCTGCATCAACGGTGGTCAGCCGAACTGAGAAGCCCGCCATCTTGATCAGCACCCCGCCGGGTCAACTTGCGCGCGCGTCAGCGCGCAGCGTCCCTGGGATCGACATCTATGCGGCAATTGCGGCTCAGCGCGCGCTCCTTGAGTCTGTCGGCGGTCATCCAATGGCGGCTGGATTCAGCATCCGCCCTGAGCACATTCCTGCCTTCCGCGAAGGTATCGCTCGATACGTCGGGGAGCGCCTCCGCCAGCAGCCCTCGTCGCCCCGCGCGGAGAGCGCTGCTCGACCCCTGGCGTGGCGTGAAATCAGCGCACGCCTCGCTGAGCAGCTCGAGCGGCTTGCCCCGTTCGGTCACGGCAACCCGCGCCCGTTGCTGCGCACAGAGGGTCTGCGGCTCGCCCGCGTCGAGCGCATCGGCTTGGACGGGCAGCATCGTGCCTTGTTTTTGACCGACGTTGAGGGCACGGTGCGTCGAGCGATGTGGTGGCGCAGTGCAGAGCAGCCTTTGCCCTCATCTGACGCGGTGCTGAGCGTCACCTACACACTTCGCCCTGACCCTCTGAGTCGCGCTGCTGAGCCGCAGATCGTCATTCGCACCCTCGACGCCGACGGCGTTCACCTACGTGCTGCGAATGGCAGTCAAGCAGTGCTCGCCGCCCGGTTCATGATCCATGACCTGCGCCGCTCGTGTGGCGACCTGGCTGCGATTCAGCGCGTGCTCGACAAATATCCTCCTGAGGCGATCCAAGTATGCAGCCGCCTGGAGCGACCGCACTGGCTGCACCCCAGCGCTCGATGGCAGACGCTGGCGCAGCTCTCGTGCGCCTCGGTGCTCGTGCTCTGGGATACCCCACCCGGCGTTGAGGCAGTGGCTCAAGCGTTGCAGCAAACTGACCCGCAAACAGTTGTCCTGGTGTTTGCTACAGACGAGGAGGATCAGCCCTCGACTGTTGTTGAGCACGTGCTCGGGATGCTCAAAGTCGCGTTGCGCCGCGGCGATGACCTGGATGACGACCGCGTCATCGCGCGGATGGCGGCTCGTGTCAATCAACGCCAAGACACAATCCGCGCCTGCATCCGCTGGTATCGCGGCGAGACATCGCAACAGGAGGTCATCCGCCACCTGCTGGTCGAGACTCGGGCTTACCGGCGCTATGCGCGCGAAGCGCCGGCAGAGGATTTGCTGCGCGTGGCAGCGTCTGCGCTTGTTGAGCATTCCTGCTCGGCGTAGGCAAGCCAGTAGTACTGCGTCGAAGCGTGCCTGCGAGCCGTTTACCCTGTTGCTGCACTTGAAACTGACGAATGGGTTGGGGCGCGCTCAGCGGGGGAACACCTGTGAGACAAGCTCAGGAACATGGAGGCGAATCGTCGCCTCGGTGATCGCGTTGTCACGCGAGATGTCTCGGTATAGCCAAGCGCTCTGGCGCAGTGTGCGCTGTTGCGTGCGCGGATCCATCTCAATCAAGCCGAAGCGCATCCGCCAACCCTCGCTCCACTCGAAGTTGTCTACCAAGCTCCAGTGGTAGTAGCCGCGAACGTCGCAGCCAAGCTGGATCATCTCCCACAAGGCGCGTAGATGGCGCACGATGAACATCGGGCGCAGGTCGTCGTCGTGGTCAGGCAAGCCGTTTTCAGTGATGAAAATCGGCAGTCGGTAGCGGGCAAGCTGGCGCAGGAGATGCGACATGCCTTCGGGGTAAATCTCGCCAAAGTCGTAGTCACTTGTGATCGCGCCAGGCGTAATTGCCAGCGTGCTAAACAACGCCTGACCGCCAGTGTGGTCAAACGCAATTCGCTGGCGCGTGTAGTAATTCAGCCCAATCCAATCCAGCGTGCCGCGCAGTTTGCGCGCGCTGACTGGAGCACCGCGCCACAGAATCCAATGCCAGCGCCCGTGCAGCAGCGCCAGTAAGACACTATCGTTGAATATCCCGCTGATCATGCGCGCTGCTAAGCCGTCCAGCCCATTGCGGCGCAAGCCCTGGAAGTAACGCATGTGGTGGGCGAGCCCAACCCGCGCACTAGGCTGTGCTTCGTGCAACGCCTCGTAAGCGACCGCATGGGCAAGCAGCAGATTCTGCATCACAGTAATCGCAGCGCCCATATCCGTCCAGCCTGGCGGCATGCGCGCGCCGAAGTAGGACATCACGGCATACACGTTGGGTTCGTTGACGGTGCACCACAAGTCGCACAAGTCGCCCAATGCAGCGACGACCCGGTGGACGTAGCGCCTGAACAAGGTGGCAATCCGATCTGCTTTGAGCCAGGCGCGTTGCTCCTCTAACCACAGCGGGTTGGTGAAGTGGTGCAGAGTGACCATCGGCTCGATGTCGCGCTCGCGTAGCGCTTTGAGCAATGCGCGGTAACGCTCCAGCGCAGCCGTGTCGAAGCGACCTTCCTGCGGCTCGATGCGGCTCCATTCAACCGAGAGCCGATGGGCGTTCTGGCACAACTGCACCATGTAGTCGAAGTCGCGCTCGGCGTTGTGCCACCAGTCACAAGCTGCGCCCGAGGTGTCGCCGTTTGCAATCCGCCCTGGCTGCTGCTCCCACGCCCACCACTGATTATTCGTGTTATACCCTTCGACCTGATGTGCAGCGGTTGCTGTGCCCCAGCGAAAGCCCTGTGGAAAGCGCAATGCGCCGTCTTCGTTGTGGTTCATCCGTGTGGCTTGGGCAAGCGCCAGAGGATCAGGCAGCCAGCCCAGTGGTCTTGCGCACGGTGCGCGCAAGTTGGAACAGCCGCCAGCGCAGCGGAGAGATCACGTGCACCCAGGCGCCAATGTGGCGGACGACTTGACCGCCGAAACCGCGCTTGAAGCGATACACCCCCCACAGCCCGTCGCTGCGCTGCTCGAACTCAGCCTCCAAAACGTCCTCGTCTTCGTCGGGCACACCCCATAGGTCGTAAGTCTTGCAGCCCATCTGCCTTGCCCAGAGCATCGCTTCCCACTGCAGCAGGTATGTCGGCATCAGCTCGCGGTGGACATTTGCGCTTGCGCCATACAGGTAGGTCGCGCGCTCGCCGACAGCCGCAACGATGATACCTGCCAATGGCTGCCCTTGGTACTCAGCAATCAACAGCCGCGCCATCGGTCGCTCGCCCAGGGCAAACAGATTCAAGAAGTCCCTATAGTAAGCCTGGGGATGAATCGAGAAGTTGTCCCGCTCGGCGGTTGCTCGCATCATCGCGTAGTATGTGCCGACGTCCTCTGGTGACCCCACCCGCACGGTTACGCCTCGGCGACGGGCTAAGCCGATGTTGTAGCGCGTCTTCGGCTTCATCGCAGCGAGCAGGTCGATCTCCTCGTCAACGTCTAGGTTGACCCAGATAGTGCGCCTCGGCTGCACGCTGAAGTCAACTGCCTGGAAGCCTGCCCGGGTAAGCAACGCCTGGTCGATAGCTGTGTCCAGCAGGTCAGGTTCGATGACAAGGGCAAACGCGCCGGCTGTGCGCGCCGCTTCAGCGACTTGGCGCAGCACAAGGTGCGCCTCCCGCTCACAATCCCAGTTCACCACCGGCCCGCGTGGGGCGTAAGCGATCTTGCCAATACCATAGGGCAGTCGGCGCATAAGGATGAGTGCCCCCCCTATCAGGTGATGCTGAGAGGGGTAAACACTCACCCCAATCGCCTCCCATCCATGCAGGCTCTTCAATTTTCCCCATGCTTGGGTTTGCAGGACGTGTCCGTGTGGGTGACGACGCACGAACGCATCCCACTCAAACCCCATAGCCTCCTGCGAGCGCGTGCGCGGCGAAAATTGGCGCGACTGCATACTGCCTAATTTACAAAAAGGCGAAGCGTCATTCGCTTCGCCTTTGCAACATTAATCGGGGAACCGGGATTTGAACCCGGGACCTCTGCGACCCGAACGCAGCGCGCTACCAGGCTGCGCCATTCCCCGAGACAACGAGGATTATACCCAGGCGGAACTACAAAGTGTTCAACGACCTATGAACCCTGCTGTGCAGCAGCTCCGGTTTCGAGACGCTGGACGATTACACCTGTGTTGCTTGCTGCCCGGTATCCCTAGCGCGTGTTGACAGGCACCTCGCCGAGCAAGGGCACAACCTCGATCCAGGTGTTACCTGGCTTGAGAGGGATGCGCGTGTTGTTGACGTCAAGAAACTCGAAGCTGCCAACGTCTGCCCCGCGCACCCAGCGCCCCCCGATTTCACGACCATCACGGAACACGCGCACTGGCCCTTCGCCCCACACCTGTATCTCGATAGACCGAGCACCAGTCACATCTTCCTGGATCAACGTAGTCTGATGATGGGCGTAGAGCACGACGACATTTGCAGTCGTGAGCGGCTGATTGTTCAAGGCGTCAACCTGCACCTGCCCACGCAAAGCGCGCTGCCAACGCCCAGTTGCCGCATCGTAGCTCCAGCTCACTGTGCCCGAGCTGTACGCCACCTCGACCACTTGCGTCGGCTTGCCCTCTGGTGGCTGCGCCTGGAACGACCAGCCGCGGAAGGTGCTCGGTGCGTTCTTGTTACGTCGGTCGAGCTCTTTCCAAGCGTTAACCGTGTTTGCAAACAGGTTGTGCGGTGGAACGCGGTCTGAGACGCGAAACATCGGGCATGTAGCGCATTCGTAAGGGCCGAAGTCGCTGATCATGGTCAGGTTGTTCTGGTGCGCCCATGAGTTGCGCATTAGCGGTTTGACCCCTGGGCTTGTACCTGAGCAGACTAGTGCGGCGTCGAACATCTTGGGGAGCTCGATGTCAATTAAGCGACAACTGCGCACCGACCCGATCCGCCGAGTGGCGTTTGTTAGGTAGAGCGCGGTGAAGCGAGTGATGCCCCCCTCTGACAAATGCTCCACAACAACGTCAGCCTCACCCAGACCCGACTGTGGGCGCACCTCGGCTGTATTGGCGACCTTGATCAGGAGAGGACGACGTGCAGCAACCGCTGGGTCGGCGTAGGGCAGACCGGTGAAAGGGTTGACGCTGCCGTCAGATGGGGCAGCAACAGGCGCAACATCGCTGACTGGCCCTGCTGCCTTAGTCTCTGGCGTAGGCGTCGAGGTTGGTTGCACGCGCGGTGCGTCGGGTGTGCGCGTCGGCGCAGGGGTTGGCGCAAACAGGGTTACTGCAGGTCGGAACGGCGTCGGCTCAGGCGTCGGCTCGCTGCCGCAGGCAGCCGAGACGGCTGCCGAAGCGAGCAGCATAGCGACGCGCGAACAGAATTGCAGGAGCAACTTCATGTCAAACAGACTCAGTATGCTAGAATCTCACAAGCCTAGTCGCCCCCATCGTCTAGCGGTCCAGGACGCGGCCCTTTCAAGGCCGAAACACGGGTTCGAGTCCCGTTGGGGGCATTCACGGCTCGCGTTCTCGTTTCGATTTTAGCCCTGGCGACCTATCCCCTCCGGGTGCGTTTCACCCCATGCAGGGTTATCGCCCACTGCCACACGCAGCACGGGTTAGGCTGCCATAGTTCACCCCCGATAGCGCATGCCTTTTTGCCGTCGAAGTAGGTCGGCACTATCAAGCGCTATTCCCTAGCTGGCTTGCGACGACCCTCTCTTAGGAGGCTTAGCGCAACAAGCAAGACCACGCCGACGACGATGCAACTGTCAGCAATGTTGAACACGGGCCAGTCGAACCCGATCTCGGGGATCTTGAAGTGAATGAAGTCTGTCACGTAGCCCTGGCGCAGACGGTCGATCAAGTTCCCGAGCGCGCCGCCGAGCTGCAAGCCGAGCGCGACACGCGAAAGCCAGTCCCACGTTGGTAGGCGCGGTGCGTAGTAGACAATCACGGCTGACACGACGACAGCGATGACGACAAACAGCCCTCCCGCCCCTTGCAGCAAGCTAAACGCAGCGCCAGTGTTCTGTGTATGCGTCCAACTCAAGTAGTGACCGATGACAGGGATTGAATCGTAGAGCGCAAGGTTCGCCTCGACAATTCGCTTCGTGCCTTGGTCGGCAACGAGCGCGACAAGGGCGACTCCGAACAAAATCCCGTAGCGCTGCACGAACACCCGCAGCGCTTGTCGAGAGGTCAGCGAAAGCGCACGATTCACGACTCGTTCTTGTCTGCGCGGCTGACCAGCGCCCAAGCAAGCAGCCCTGCGCCGACGAGCATGCACACGTGAGCTAGGTTGAACATCGGCAGTGTACCCAACCGAAACAAATGCATCACTGCACCATACACGAGTCGGTCAGCGAGGTTTGCCAGCAATCCGCTGAAGAGCAGCCCGTATGCTAAACCGTATATCCCTCTGCGGCGGCTAGGCCAAAGCACGAGCAGCACAGCACACAGCATCAGGCTGCTCAAGTCGACAGCCATACTTGCCACCAAATCCAGCGGTGCACCGAGTGCGCCTTGCAGCGACAAAACCACACCGCCATTCGCTTCAGCTATTAGCTTTGTCAATCGGTCCAGTGCAAAGCTGCCTGCAGCAACCAACATCACCCTCCAGAGGTGCCCTTGGGCAGCGGGGGTTGTTTGTGCCGAGCTAGGGCGCTCGACAGGCAGTTCGGTGGAGGTTGCTCGCGCTGCCGCATCAAACGAGCGCTTGGATTGCGGCGCAGGTGTCGGCTCAGCGCTAGCGTGCTGCACCGCCCGGACAGCAGCAGCCAACGTCCATGGTTCGACTCCAATAAACCCAGCCGACTGGGCGAAGAATGTATGCAATCGCTCATCATGGTCAATTACGCTTGCCCAGGGATGGTGCGCCAACAGTGATCCACCCCGCACGCGCTGCTCCAGATCGGGCAAAAGGGCGATGTCGAGCGCAGCAGCATCGAACAAGGCTGGTGAAAGCTCACGCAGCAGGCACAACTGAGCGACGAGCACAGCCATCGCGAGGTCATACCGCTCACCTCGGCGAACAAGGACGCGCATTGCTGCGCGCCAGTGCTCGACTGCGCGTGTCATGAGGTATCGGCTGTTGCCCAAATACTCCAGAAACAGGTCAGCGCAAGCAGGCGGTAGATCCTGTAAAAAGGCGGGGCGCGTTTGTTTTGGGCGAGGCGAAGCAGCCGTGCGCGTAGGTGTCGGCTGGCTAGTCGGTGCCTCACGCAAGTCAACGCGCGCTGTCATCCAGCCGCGCAGGGCATCGCGCACGTCGTCGGCTAAGGTGTTCTCCTGTGCACAGGCTAGGATCGCGCATTCCTGTCGGCTCAGGAAATACCGAGCGGCTTCGAGCATTCCCAGGGCTCGGTCGGGGCGTGCTTTGTCCAGGTGGTCGATCACAACTAAAAGCACTGCGCTGTTTGGTGCACCGAGACGTACCAGCGCCTCAGCGAAGACTGTGCGGAAGCGATGCACAAACGCTGCTAGCGCCAAATCCGCGCCATCCTCAAGCCGTGTCTCCAAATGAGCGACCTGGACAAGTTCGGCTGCGATTTCTTCAAGCGACGGATGAGGATTGGGCTGCCGACTGAGCGCTTCTAGAAGTGTGAACAGCAGCGCCTGCCACTCGGGCAAGTCCTCTGACAGTCGGAGCAGGTCTATGACAACGCTGATAACTCTTCTGCCTTTTGCTGTACGCGCAAGCTGACCACTACTGCCGAGCAGTGCCCTGGTAAGGGCAGTTTTCCCGCTCCCTCGAGCGCCCAGAAGCGCGATGACCTTAGAGGACAGCGGCTGGTCAAGGTGGGCGAGGATCTGCTCTAACGCTGTGGATTGGTCCGTGCGCAAAGCAACCGCTACTGCGCCGGTTCGTGCGGGGGGGACGGGTTGATTTGATGACATCGATGTGCTCGTTAGCTCGCCTTCCTGATGTAGATTGTCAACGTTTCACTGTCAAACGTATCCTCCGTGCGATGACCATGCTCAAGGATGCCCTCATACAACTCCACACTGAGCGTCTCGCGCGCGATGTAGTTTGCGAAGTCAGCGATTGCTTCGGCAAGGCGTGGGCTGGCTTGGTAGGCAGTCACGATCCGATCAGAGACGCTGAGGTTTGCCGCCTTGCGCAAGTCGTTCACACGACGGACGACTTCACGCGCTAGCCCCTCGCGGATCAGTGGCTCAGTCAACGTTGCGTCCAGGGCAACAACGATGCCTGCCTCGCCAGCGACCAACGTGCCCTCGCGCGGCATTGCCTGAACGATGATCTCATCCGGCTGCAACAGGACGCCATTGATTGGGACGGGATTCCCGGCGCGCACACGGGCTGCCACCTCAGTCGAATCCATCTCAGCCAACGCAGCGCGCACCTCGGGGAGCGCAGCGCCGAGTTTCTTGCCCAACTTCTTCAGGTCAGGCAACACGCGGTAGGTCACAAGCTCAGCTTCGCGGTCAGCGAACTCGATTGCTTTGACGTTTAGCTCGTCCTCGACAATCTGGCGCTGTGCCTCGACGGCGCGGCGGACTTCGTTGTCTGCGACGATAGTGATTTTGCTCAGGGGCTGGCGCACTTTGACCTTCGATTGGGCGCGGGTGTTGTGCCCGAGCGCGACTACGGTGCGCACCAGCGCGGTCTCGCGCAGCAAACGCTGCTCCTCGTCGCTCAGCGGGCGTGGCTCTGGGTAGGACTGATGATGTACGGAAAACGCGCCTGGATGGGCTTGTGCCTCAGCAACGGTGCAGCCATATATCAAGTTCTGCCACATCACCTCACTGATGAAGGGGATGATCGGCGCAGTCAAGCGCGCCAGCGTGGTCAAGATGGTGTATAGCGTAGCGTATGCCGCCTGTTTGTCTGCGGTGATCTCGCTGCCCCAGAAGCGCTCGCGTGAGCGGCGCACATACCAGTTCGAGAGGTCGTCAATCAACGACTCAATCGCAAGCGCCGCAGGACGCGCGTCGAAGGCAAGCAAGCGGTCGTTAACGATGTTGACAGTTTCGGCGAGTCGCGCCAAAGCCCAGCGGTCGAGCGCGCTCAGCGCAAAGCGCTGCGTCATTGTTTGTGCTGCATCGGGCGCTTTCAGCGCCTCGTCCGGCGTCCATCGGTCTGCATTCGCGTAGGTGACGAAGAAGGAGTAAATGTTCCACAGTGGCAAGATCACCTGGCGACGAACTTCGTTGAGCGCGCCATACCCGAAGAGCAGGTTGTCATCGTAGCGCTGGCGCGCATACAACCAGCGCATCACATCAGCGCCCGCTTTGTCGGCAGCCTCGTTGAACTCGATGGCGTTACCTTTGCTCTTGTGCATCGGCTCGCCCTTCTCGTCGAGCAGGGTTGCGAAGCCGAGGATCGTGCGCGCGGGCAACTTACCCTCCAGCACCGTGCTCATCGCGATCAACGAGTAGAACCAGTTGCGGAACTGCCCTGGGAAGCTCTCTGTAATGAAGTCAGCGGGAAACCACTCTTGCCAATAAGCGCGATCAGTGCGGTAGCGCAGGGTGGAGTAAGCCACAATCCCTGCATCTAACCAGGGGTTACCCACGTCAGGCACGCGCGTTCCGATCAGCCCGGTGACAGGATGCCTGATCTTGACCTTGTCAATGTGGGGGCGGTGAGGGGTATGCCCCTCGAACTCTCCCCAGCCTTCGACCGCGCGCTCTCTAAGCTCCTCGTAGCTGCCGATGACCTCGAACGTGCCATCGGGGTACTCCCAGATCGGCAGTGCCAAGCCCCAGTAGCGCTTCTTGCTGATCATCCAGTCGTGCATGTTGCGCAGCCAGTCCAGCTCGCGCTCCTTGCCGAAGGCAGGAATCCAGTTGATCTGCTCCGAGACTGCCATCATGAGGTGACGCAGCTCGTCCATGCTGATGTACCACTCGTCAACCATGCGGTACACCAGCGGCGTGCCGCACCGCCAGCAATGCGCGTAACGGTGCAGGTACTTGTCGCGGCGGTAGAGGTAGCCCTTCTCTCTCAGTCGTGCCTCGACCAGGTCGGGAACATCATGCGCGTGCTTGCCGGTGAAGACATCGAAGCCGTCCAAGTAGTGTCCGCTCTCGTTTAGCGGCGCAATCTTGGGCATGCCATGTCGCTTGCCGAGCTGATAGTCCTCTGGACCAGCCCCAGGGGCGATATGCACAATCCCTGTGCCTTCTGCCTCACCGACCTCATCCCACGCAATCACAGTGTGTTCAAGCTCGCGTCCATCGTGCAGGTCTTGCCAGCGCTTGCGCGTGTCAATGACAGCGGGCAGATCATCGAATAGCCCTTCGTAGGTCCAACCGACCATTCGCTCGCCGGGCAAGTAGCCGAGCAGCTCGTATTCGCCGCGCAGCATGTGCAGTGTGTGTGCGCTGAGGAAATACGCAGCGATCTCACCGTCCTTGTGCACTTGGCGGACGACGGCATAGCTTAGCTTCGGACCTGCCGCAGCCATCACGTTTGCAGGCAGTGTCCAAGGTGTCGTCGTCCAAGCTAGGAGAAACTTGCCGTGAGCGTGGTCAAACTTGGCGCGGGCTTGCTCGCTCACCCAGTCGATCACCTCTGGGTTGAACCGACGCAGCTTCATCCGCACTGTGATTGCGGGATCTTCGCGGTCTTTGTAGCCCTCGGTGTCGATCTCGTGCTGGCTGATGCCTGTAGCGCAGCGCGGACACCACGGAATGACATCCTCGCCGCGGTAGATCCAGCCGCGCTCGTGACACTTCTTGAGGAAGTTCCAGATCTGGTAGTTGTTCTCATCGCTGAAGGTGAAATACGAGCGCCCAAGCTCGGGCGACCCGAGCTGTCCAACGATTTGCTCGACCGTGCCCTCAATGCGGCGCCCATTCCGCTCCAAAGAAACGCGCTGCCCTGGGTCTTCAACGATCTTCCGCGCCAGCATTCGCAACTCTTCGGGGTCGTCCCAGTCCATCCAGTAGCCGAGGCGGATGGACTGCTCGGTCTGAAGGGCGGCACTGTTGAGTACGCGCTGCTTGCACAAGCGGATGAACTGCTCGACGCCGAACGACTCAATATCGCGCTTCGAGGTAAACCCCATGTCTTTCTCGACGTTGACCTCGACCCACAAGCCTTGACAGTCGAAGCCGTTTTGCCAGCGCTGGCGGTAGCCTTTCATGGCGAAGAAGCGCTGCCAAAGGTCTTTATAAGTGCGTCCCCAGGCGTGGTGCACGCCCATAGGGTTGTTTGCCGTGATTGGGCCGTCTATGAAGGAGAAGCGCTTGTCAGCGCCAGCGCGCAACGCACGCAGTCGCTCAAACGCCTGGGTGCGTTTCCAGAAGGCGAGAACCTCACGCTCTTGTGCAGCGAAATCGGTCGAGCTCGGGACTGGCTGGAACATCATAGGCAGGCAACTAGACGTAACAACTCGTGCACTTGTGTGCAGCAGAGGGTGTTTGCACCCAAACCCTATATGTGCGCGACTCCCTATCTGCCCATCCCTGCTCGAGTGAGGAGGAACTAGGAGGCGCTACGCACTGAGGGTCTGCGGTGGGCGCTCCCTCCGCGCGCTTCCTTTGGTGATGATACTACAATCGGTGAGCGCTTTTTATGGGCACTCGAGGCGCGCGTCGCCGCTTGCTTTATGCCTTCCTTGTTGGCATCATCTTGATTACCATTCCGTGTTACTTGATTGGCTTTGGTGCGCTGCTGATTTTGCGCAGTTCTGCCCCCTCACCGTCCGCACAAGTCTCACCGACCGCGCTTTTGCCCACATTCGTGCTGGTCACGCAGACGCCCACACCGAAGCCGATTGCACCGACAGCGACGCCCGTAACTCTCCTTATGCCTCTGCCCTCGCCAACGCCGTCCGAAGTCGCCACACGTTACGTCTCAGCGACGCCGACTGACCTGCCGACGTTCGTGCCAACCCTCGACTTTGCGACAGCTACTCCTGTCTTGGGACCGACTGCGACCTTCCCCTTCATTCCCACCCCCATCTCAGAGCCGACATTCACTCCTACCCCAGAGCCGACCGCAACCCCAGAACCCACTCCAACGCCTGCGCTAGCGTCCGCCACCGAGACACCGACACCTGTGCCCTAAGCTGAAATGCTCTGAACGCACGCAAACTATCAATTGCTGTAGGCAGCATGCGGCTGCTCACAGCGAGTCCCGCGTCAGTGAGTTCAGAAACTCTTCGTTCGACTTGGTCTTGGCGAAGCGCTGCAAGAAGGCTTCCATCGCGTTCGCCAGGTCGTAGCCCGCGCCTTGAGGCTGCGGGGCGATAAGTTGGGCGAGCATTCGGCGCATCAGGTAAGTGCGCTGGGTTGTCTTCTCGCCTAAGAGCAGCTCCTCGCGGCGTGTGCCGCTGGCTAGGATGTCTATCGCCGGGAAGATCCGCCGCTCCGCCAGCCGCCGCGACAAGTGCACCTCCATGTTACCTGTGCCCTTGAACTCCTCGTAGATCATGTCGTCCATGCGGCTGCCTGTGTCCACCAGCACTGTAGCGATGATCGTCAAGCTGCCGCCTTCTTCGAGGTTGCGCGCGGCACCAAAGAACTCCTTAGGGGGGTAGAGCGCAGCCGGATCAACACCGCCCGATAGGGTGCGCCCTGACGAGGGCACAGTGAGGTTATATGCGCGGCTGAGGCGAGTCAGCGAGTCCAGCAAGATGACCACATCTCGACCGCACTCGACCAAGCGCTTGGCGCGGTTGAGCACCATCTCAGCGACGCGGACGTGGCTCTGGACTGGCTCATCGAAGGTTGAAGCGATCACCTCCGCGTCAACGGAGCGATCCATATCAGTCGCCTCCTCTGGGCGCTCAGCGATCAGGGCAACCATCAGGTGCACATCTTTGTAGCGCATACTGATGGCATTGGCGATGTCTTTGAGCAGGGTGGTCTTGCCGACTTTCGGCGGGGCAACGATCAAGCCGCGTTGTCCCTTGCCGATTGGCGCCACTAGATTTAGCAGGCGCATGCTGAGCTTGCCGCTTGCTTCGAGGTTGTAAATCTCGTTCGGGAAGATGGGCGTGAGCTTCTCGAAGTGTGGGCGATTCTTCGCCTGTTCTGGGTCTTGACCATTGACTGCCTCGACGCGCAGCAAGCTGTAGTACTTCTCGTTGTCCTTGGGCGGACGCACCTGCCCTACGACCATGTCGCCAGTGCGCAAGCCGAAGCGCTTAACTTGCGAAGGTGAGACGTAGATGTCCTCTGGTCCGGGTAGGTAGTGCTCAGCGCGCAGGAAGCCGACGTTATCGTCGCCGATCTCGATCACGCCACCGCGCAACTCTAGACCATTGCGCTCCGCCTGCGCGCGCAACAGGCGAATAATTAGATCGTCCTTCTTGAGTCGGCTGTAGCCTGAGATGCCCAGTTCGCGCGCCTGCTCGCGCAGTTCGCTCAGCGTCATTGCCTCGAGTTTTGCCATGTCGAACATGTTGCGCCGGATTGGGCGAGGCAGTGTTGGCGGAGTTGAGACGACGGGTGGCGGCGTGGGCAGAGGTGGAAGTGCAGGCGGTGGTGGGGGCGGCTCTGGTGGCGCAGCCACTGCGGGCGTGAAACCTTCCTCTGGGAGGCTTGCCTCTGCCATCGGCGCAGGTGTATCTGCAGGCTCTGGGGCAGATGGCGTCGGTTCGTGACCGTTGGTGAGTTCAGGAGCTTCTGCTGGGTTCATCTTGGGTCGAGCTCTTGGTTTTGGAGACATGTCAAGCTTTCATTCACTCGGTGTAGGTCACCTGGCTGAAGCGCTGAAGCTTCTCCAGTCGGTGACGCGCCTCGATGTAGCGCACAGTGCCAGACTTCGAGCGCATCACCAGCGAGAAGGTGCGTGCATTTTGACCGCTATATTGCACTCCCTCGAGCAACTCGCCGCTGGTGATGCCAGTGGCAGCGAAGAAAACCTCCTCGCCGCCGCACAGCCGCTCTGTGGTCAGCACCTCGTTCAAGTCGCATTGCGCGGCGGCTTGTTCGCGCTCGCCCTCGTCGCGCGGCCACAGCTTGGCTTGGATTTCCCCTCCGACGCAGCGCATGGCTGCTGCCGTGATCACGCCTTCGGGCGCGCCGCCGATGCCCATCAAGATATCCACCCCTGAGTCGGGAATGGCGGTCTGAAGTGCGCCCGAAATGTCACCGTCGCTGATCAATTTGATGCGTGCACCTGTGGCGCGGACTTTCTCAATAAGCGTCTTGTGCCGTGGGCGATCAAGGATGCACACAGTGACCGAGCTGATCGGCATTCCCTTGGCTCTGGCGACGGCGCGGATGTTCGCAGCAGGCGGCGCCTCGATATCAATCACGCCCGCGCACTCTGGGCCGACGACGATCTTGTCCATGTAAAACGTGCACGGGCGGTACATCATGCCGCGCTCGGCGAGGGCAACGACAGAGATAGCGCCAGCGCCACCGATGCTGAGCAGGCGTGTGCCGTCAATCGGGTCAACAGCGATGTCCATCTTCGGGCCGTTGCCGTTGCCGAGCTGCTCGCCGTTGTAGAGCATCGGCGCCTCGTCCTTCTCACCTTCGCCAATCACGACGATGCCGTCCATGTCCACTTCGTTCAACACCAGGCGCATTGCCTCGACGGCAGCTTTGTCACCTGCTTCTTTGTCGCCGCGCCCCATCCAGCGTCCAGCCGCCAAGGCGGCTGCTTCAGTGGCGCGCACCAACTCGAGCGCCAAGTTGCGGTCTGGCTTCTCCTTGCGTGGGCTGATGCTTGTGCTCATACCATAAAACAAATGCCGAGTCTGCTGTTGGTTCAGGCTTAGTGGGATGTGTCAAATGGGAGTACCTGCGACCGTGCTAATCGGGGAACCGGGACTTGAACCCGGGACCTCACGGTCCCAAACCGTGCGCGCTGCCATCTGCGCCATTCCCCGGGGTTTATGACATTATACCCAAGCAGCGCAGCATGTCGAGTGCCCAGTCTCGCTAAAATGCACGAGGCTTAAAACACCTCAAGGCAAACTCTGCCTCGGGCTTGCATTACCTAGCAGGTAAACACAGGAGATCAATGTCCACGCACATCCATGCTCGTCCTGACTTTGACGCCATCATTGACCTGGTCGCTCCTGGCACGCGAGTGCTCGACTTAGGGTGCGGGGATGGGCAGTTGATGGCACAGCTTGTTGAGCGCAAGCGCGTCAGCGCGCGCGGTGTTGAGATTGACGAGGCGGAGGTGCGCGCCTGTGTCGCGCGGGGGTTATCTGTCCGGCAGGGCAATATCGAGGAGGGGCTTGCCGATTTCCCCGACGGGGTGTTCGATTACGTGATTTTGAGCGAAACGATCGCTTTCCTGAATCGCCCTGCGCCTGTCGTGCGGGAGATGCTGCGAGTTGGACGTTCAGCCATCATCAGCTTTCGCAACGCGGGCTATTGGCGTGTGCGCTGGGCGATGGTCACTGGTAGAGGCTTCGGCGCACCGCTGATTGCAGGACAGCCGCGCGAACGCGCGATCACGCTGTCAGCGTTCGAAGAGTTTTGCGGCTCACTGGGGGCGCGCGTGCAGCAACGAGTGTTCATCACAGGCACGCGACGCATACGTCTTTTACCCTCGTTGCTCGCAGAGATCGCCGTCTATGTCCTCGCGCGGAGTTAGTTTGTGACCTCGCTCAGGAAGCGCGCGCTTGCTTCGATGCCCTTATCGAGACAAGCGAGCGCGAACCGCTCGTTCGGTGCATGAATGCTGTCGTCCGGTAGCCCAAAGCCGAGCAGCACAATCGGTTTGCTCAGGTATCTCTGGAAGTCAGCCACGATAGGGATTGAGCCTCCCTCCAGCTCAAACAAGGGCGGCGCACCGTAGGTTGCTTGCGCCGCTCTTGCCGCCGCCTGCATTGCTGGGGAGTGACGATCAACAAGCGCAGCGGGTGAGCCGCGCCCAAGACGGATCTCGAGCTCGGCGCCGAAGGGTGTGGCTTTGCGCAGATGAGCTGCGATCACCTCAGCGACTTTTGCGGGGTCTTGATGCGGCACAAGCCGGCAGGTGATTTTGGCATGTGCCTCAGCAGGAATGATCGTCTTAACACCCGAACCGGTGTAACCGCCCCATATACCGTTGACCTCGAACGTCGGGCGTGCACCAATGCGCTCTGCGAGCATGAACTCTGGCTCGCCGAATGCAGCCCGTGCTCCTGTCTCGCGCTGCAAATCTGCCTCGGTGTAGGAAAGGCGAGCAAGCTCAGCGCGCTCATCTTCGGCGAGCGTGCGCACGTCGTCGTAGAAGCCAGCGATGCACACGCGCCCATGGTCGTCTTTCGTGGTCGCCAGAATCTTTGCCAGCGCCATGATCGGGTTTTGCACAGCGCCTCCATAGTGACCAGAGTGCACGTCGCGCCCAAGACAACGCACAGTGACCTCAAGGTCAAGCAAGCCACGCAAGCCGTAGGTCAGGGTTGGCTGGTGCAGGCTGCGCAGCGCGCTATCGCTGATCAGCACACAATCGCATTCCAGCATCTTGCGGTGCTGCTGGACAAAGCCGCTCAGGCTTGGGCTGCCGATCTCCTCCTCGCCCTCAACCAAAAATTTGACGTTGACTGGCAGTGTGCCGACGGAATGCAGGTAAGCCTCGACAGCCTTGATGTGGGCGAAGTGTTGTCCCTTGTTGTCGCTTGCGCCGCGCGCATACACGTATCCGTCGCGCACGCTCGGCTGAAAAGGAGGCGAAAGCCACAGCTCGAAGGGCTCGGCTGGCTGAACGTCGTAATGACCGTAGATCAGCACGGTTGGTGCTTGCGAGTGTTGCCCTTTCCACTCCGCGTAGACGACTGGATGTCTGTCAGTTGGGAACACCTCTGCGCTCATGCCCAGCTTGTGGAAGTGCTCTGCAAGCCACAACGCAGCCATGTGCGTGTCGCGCTCGTGCTCCGGCTGGGCGCTCACCGAGGGGATAGCTAGGTAGTTCACAAGCTCGGTCAGAAACCGCTCTCGGTTCGCTTGGGCGTATTCGAGCACTTGCTGCAACATCGCAGCTTATTATGCTGCGCTCTTCGCTAGCGGCGCGCAAGTTGCGGGAGCGCTGAGGTTATCCTCCTGAGTGCAATTTGGCACTCTGTGAGTAAACTAGTTCGAGTATCCTCAAGTTAAGAGTCAGACGCTGCGTGTCTAACTGCGAGACCACGAGAAGGAAGATGTTGAAAGTCAACCTGTTCGCAATGCTGCGCGCCGCAGTCGGTCAGAAAACAGTCGAGTTGCCCATCGAGAGCGAGGCAACAGCAGGGGAAGTGCTGGCTTGCTTGCTGGAGCACTACCCTGTTTTGCGCCCACAACTAGTAGATGAGAACGGCAACCTATACAGCCACATTCACTTCTTCGTGAACGGGCGCGATGTGCACTACACGAATGGGCACAACACGTTGATCAAACCCAGCGACGTGGTGGACATCTTCCCGCCCGTAG
>JANWZM010000105.1 GCA_025054635.1 Thermoflexales bacterium | reverse complement strand
TTGACGACAAGCCCGCCGCGCTTCACAAGTGCTTGGCGCACTGAATTCAGTTTGGCGAGCACGCTTTCCCAGTCTTTGTCGATTTGCTCAGCAAGTGCGCGCAAGAAGAAGAGCTGGCTGACGCCGCCGATTTGCTCATTCATCCAGTCCGATGGGTTGAACGCCGCGCGCAGGCGTGTGGCGACGAAAGCATGACCGCTGGGCACAAGCGCTGATTCTAGGCTTGCCTTGTTCTCCAGGACGATTTGCTTGAGCCGCTCGCGGTTGTCCAGCTTTGCGGTCAGCAACACGTCGCGCAGAATGTCCAGCAAGTCGTCGAACTGGGTGACAGTCCCTTTACCGCGCAGCACGAAGCGCGAGATGGGCTGACGCGCTGAGCGGCTCACGGTGTTCAGCACGGCATGGCTGATGCCGCCAGTCTTGCGCCCGATGCGCTGTAACAGCTTGACAAAGTCCTCCTTGTCCGTGCCCATCTGCAGCAGCGCTCGCCCGATCAGCCCAACGTAGGGAACGTCCTGCGGCAGCAAGGCGCGCAAGTCGAAGGCAAGGTCGAGGTAGACGATCCCGTTGGTGAACAGGTCGTGATAGAGCACGGTTGCGCCGCTGCTCTCGCTGATCTCAGTGGGGATAGTGCGAACTTTAGGGTCGAGGTCGCTGATCTTCAGCGAGGGCAGTCGCGCCAACAGCTCAGGCGGATCAGGGGTGAGCTGCATCTGCTGCAAGGTGCGCGCCTCCTCGATAATGCGCTCTAACTCGTCGTCTGTCATCGCTGCGCGGGCAGCGTCGAGCCGAGCGCGTTCGGCAGCTTCGCGCTCCGTCCGCACCGCGGGGTCGGGCAGCAAGATGACCGTTGTGCGATGCGGATTCTCCAGGAAGAGGCGGCGCAGCAGATCCTTGAAGACAGCCTGCCCTTGAGCTGTCTTCCGCTTGAGAGCGCTCAGCGCTGCTTCAAACGATAGCGCCTCGAAGGGGTCTCCGCCGTAGGTCCACAGGCGCAGCGCAGCGACGAGGTAGGCAATGCCGCGCGGGAAGCTGCCAAAGTTTGCCTCGCGCAAGCGGAACTCGATTGTGTTCAGCGACGCCTCGACTTGATCAGGGTCGAAGCCCTCCTCGGCAAGGCGGCGCAGCGTGTCCAAAATGAGCGCCTCGACTTTGTCAGCGTCGGCGGGGTTGACGCCTTTCAGTCCAGCGCTGAAAGAGGCTTCGCGCAGTTCGTCTTCCAAGCCGCTGGGCGTGAGGTTTTCACCCAACCCGCTATCAATCAGCGCTTTGCGCAACGGCGATGCCGGCGTGCCAACGAGCATGTGCGATAGCACGCTGAGCGTCAGCGCCAACTCTGGGTCGCTGATATCTCCGAGTAGCCAATTGACTGAGACATACGCTTTGTCTTTGGCGTCTTCGCTCGTTTCGTAGCGCTCGGTAATCGTGCGCGGGGTGTTAAAGCGCGGTTGCAGGGGCAGTGGTGGTGCCGGCTCGGCTGGCTCAAACGCACCGAGCCATTCGTTCATGTAGCGCAACCGTTCCTCGGGATCATCGTCGCCGTAGAACAAGATGCGCGCGTTTGAGGGGTGATAGTAGCGCGCGTGGAATGCTCTGAGCGCTTCATGCGTGAGATTCGGGATGACCAACGGGTCACCGCCTGAGTCCACGCCGTAGGGTGTATCAGGCATGAGAGTCTGCTGGATCACACGTCCAAGCACGTTTTCGGGCGAGGAGTAGGCCCCTTTCATCTCGTTGAAGACCACGCCCCTGAACTGCAACGGCTGCGACTTGTCCTCGAGTTCATAGTGCCAGCCCTCCTGCATCAACGTCCAGCGGGTGAGATTGGGGTAGAAGACAGCGTCCAGGTAGACATCAATTAAGTTGTAAAAGTCCTTGAGGTTTTGGCTAGCAACAGGGTAAACCGTGCGGTCGGGATACGTGAACGCATTCAGGAAGGTGTTGAGCGAGCCTTTCGCAAGCTCAATGAAAGGCTCTTTGAGCGGATACTTGCGCGAGCCGCACAACACGCTGTGCTCGAGGATGTGCGGCAGACCAGTGCTATCGTACGGAGGAGTGACAAACGCAATGCCGAAGGCTTTGTTCTCGTCGTCGTTGATGAGCGAGAGCAACTGCGCGCCGGTCTTAGCGTGGCGATATAAGCGTGCCAGGCTGTTAATCTCGGGGATAGGCTGCTCGCGAAGCAGCTCAAAACCATGCGTGATTGCGGGCATGATTCGAAAGCATACACTAGCACCGCTTTACGAGGGCTGCTCGCAGGTGCAGCTAATTTCTTTGCACAGACCGGGAGTAGCTAATTCCAGTTGAGACGTTACTGCTTCGTCCCGCTGTAGACCGATTTTCGACGCTGTGATCAACGCTCGACTAGCCACTCACTCCCCATAGACCACTGCTGCGCTCATAGGCTCTACAATTAGGGCAGTAGGGCTGCTAGGAAGAAACCGAGGGGCAGGCTTGCGTAGGTAGGTTGTCGTTTGGACCACACAGGTGCAAGACCGCTTTGCAGGCGTCCGAGTTGGAGTGAGTAACTTCTTCTGCGAACATCGGATGCATAGCCACCAAAGGGTGGTATGGCAGCAAGCATAAATTCATGGACAAGCTCAAAATCGTCGTCACTGGAGCATCAGGCTTCCTCGGAAGTCACCTCGTTCGGCGGCTGGCAGCAGAACAGTATCAGGTTGTAGCGCTCGTTCGAGCAACGAGTGACCTCCGTCGGATTGCTGATTTGTTGGGGCAGGTTGAGCTTGTCTTCCTTGACCAAGAACCCCTGCACGCGCTTCTTCATCGTCTGAAGCCGGCGGCCATCGTCCACACGGCAGTGGACTACGGACATGCAGAGCGTTCGTGGAGTGCGATGGTTGAGGTGAATGTCTTGCTTGGCGTAAGATTAGTTGAGGCTGCCTTGAGCGCCGGGGTAAGGCACTTTGTCAATGCTGGGAGCGCGTTGCCACCAGAGGTCAGCCCTTACGCGCTGAGCAAATACCAGTTCTCCGAGTGGCTGAGGCGCATTGCCGAAGGCACGGCAATTCGCGTTGCAGATGTTGCCCTAGAGGCAATATACGGCGAAGGTCAAGACGAGCGCCATTTCATCCCCTGCGTCATTCGTGCTTGCCTGCTCAATGTGGAGCGACTGCCATTGACGGCTGGCGAGCAGCAGCGTGATTTTGTCTACATTGAGGACGTCGTCGAGGCATTCGTGAGACTCGTTAGGCATTACTTTCAGGCTGGGGCTAACGCTTCCAGTTACACTCGGTATCCGCTTGGCAGTGGCTATGCTTCGCGTATTCGCGATGTGGCATCTACCATCCATCGGCTCACTAAATCGCGCACCCATCTCGACTTTGGAGCAGTGCCCTACCGCTCACATGAGGCGATGTTCTCGCAGGCTGATTTATCAGCTTGGCATACGATCGGCTGGAGACCACGGTATCCGCTTGAGGAGGGTTTGCTGCGAACCATAGCTTGGTGGCAAAAGCATCTACCGCTACAAGGAGAGCGATGCGCTGGTTAATCACAGGGGGTTGTGGGTTTTTGGGCAGCAATCTTGCTGACGCTGTTCTGGCTCGGGGCGATGAGGCTGTGATCTTGGACAACCTGAGCCGTATGGGGAGTGAACAGAACTTGCGCTGGTTGCGCATGAGGCATGGAACAGAGTGGCGCATGGTTGAGGGCGATGTGCGTGAGGCTGACCTAGTCGCGCGCCTGGTGCAAGAGTGCAAGCCGGATGTGATTGCGCACCTTGCAGGTCAGGTGGCAATGACGACGAGCTTATCCAATCCACGCTTGGATTTCGAGGTCAACGCGCTGGGCACGCTGAACGTTCTCGAGGCAGTGCGGTGCTTCTCCCCTGAGACTATAGTGCTTTACTCATCCACCAACAAGGTATATGGCAGCTTGGAGTGGATTCGATACGAAGAGACGCCCACTCGTTACACTGCGCCTGACTTTCCAAACGGCTTCGATGAGCGTCTGCCGCTGTCCTTCGAGTCGCCGTATGGATGCTCAAAAGGCAGTGCAGACCAGTATATGCTTGACTACGCGCGGATGTTTGGGCTGCGCACTGTTGTCTTTCGCCACTCGTCTATGTATGGCGGGCAGCAATATGCTACCTTTGACCAAGGTTGGGTGGGCTGGTTCTGCCTCCAGGCGCTGCGCACAGTGCAACAACCCGATCACAGCTTCACAGTCGCTGGGAATGGCAAACAGGTGCGTGATGTGCTACATGTCTCTGACCTAGTGCGCCTGTACCAAGCTGTTCCTTCGCACATTGAGGCAGCCGCGGGGCAGGCATTCAACATCGGCGGTGGTATGGGACAGAGCCTGTCCATCCTGGAACTGCTTGCGAACCTTGAGCAGATATTGCATGTAGCACTGCGCCCGCAGCACCTGATGCCGCGTGCCAGCGACCAGAAAGTCTTTGTTGCTGACAACACGAAAGCCACTCAATACCTCGGTTGGGTGCCCAGAGTAGGCTGCGCTGAGGGCATCCAGCAGATGGTAGACTGGCTGAAGGAAGTTCTTTTATGAGCTCGCCCCTGCTCACGATCGCAATCCCCACTTACAACCGCTCGCGTGAGCTGGACAGGCAGCTTGCCTGGGCGGTGGAGGCAATCGCTGGGCGTTGGCAGGATGTTGAACTCATCGTCTCAGACAACGCCTCGCCTGATGAAACACCACACGTCTGCCAGACCTGGAGGCGCCTGAGCGACGATCG
>JANWZM010000257.1 GCA_025054635.1 Thermoflexales bacterium | reverse complement strand
AGCGACGGTCGTGTTCACGTTAACCCCGCTGAGCACTAAGGTATAGGTGATCACGTCGTTTGTCTTCGTCGTCGTAGTGATCTGGAGTGTCTCGTCGCGGTCGCTGACAAGTTTCAGTGGGCTCACCTGCGTTAAGGGTGCGTTGGGCGCAGCGGTGATCAGCCAGCTCAACGCGAACACGACGACGACAAGGAGGATACCCCCCCAAAGCGCGAAGTGTCGATTCATGTCTCACCTCCGTTCCTCACACTGCGTAATCGTTTGCGCGCAGTCTCCTTTTCTCGAGCGTTTAGCGCGCTTCTTTCTGCATTACATGCGGTTTACGGCAGCGACAAGAATAAAAACAATTGTCTTTCCAAAAGTGAAGCTGATTTCAGCGTACGTCACCGCGCACTCCACCCTAAATCCAGTGTGAGTGCAGCGCCTGTGATCACACCGGCCTTGTCTGAAGTAAGGTAAAGCGCAAATTCAGCAACTTCCTCTGGCTCGACTAGCCGCTTGATCGCGGCTGGCGCCAGCATGATCTTCGAGATAACCTCAGACTCTGGGATGCCGTGAATGCGCGACTGGTCTGCAAGTTGCGACTCAACCAGCGGGGTGCGCACATAGGCAGGGCAGATCGCATTTACGGTGATGCCGAATTCACCAACTTCCAAGGCAACTGTGCGGGTAAGCCCAATCAGCCCGTGCTTTGCGCTGTTGTAACCGCTCTTGTATGGACTAGCGACCAGTCCATGCATGCTGCTAATGTTGATAATCCGCCCCCAGCGCTGCTGCTTCATCGGCGGCAGCAGGTACTTGATGAGCTGGAACGGCGCGGTCAGCATCACCTGCAGCATCCTGTCCCAGACTGCCTCGGGGAAGTCCTCGACGGGGCTGACCAACTGGAAGCCGGCGTTGTTGACCAGGATGTCAACTCGCCCATTCGCTGCCTCCAGCGCCTGCTGAGCTAAGCGCCGAACAGCCTCGGGATCAGACAGGTCAGCCTGCAAGAACACACCATTGATGGCTCGCGCGACCTCGCTCCCGGCTGGTGCGATGTCGTGCACGAGCACGCGCGCGCCGGCTTGGGCGAAGCGCTCAGCGATGGCGCGGCCGATACCACTTGCTGCGCCTGTGACAAGGGCAACTTTACCGGAGAGGGTCATGGCTTGTCTCTGTTTTGCCTTTTCCTAGCTCGACGCTGCGCTTGTAGGCAGCCCATACTGCGCGCGAGATCACTGTCCGCAGCCCGCCTTTCTCAAGCTCATAAAGCGCAGCCGCCGTTGTACCGCCTGGGGAAGTCACCTGGTTGCGCAACTGGGCAGGGTGCAGCTTTGAAGCGATGGCATACTCTACGCTGCCTCTCAGGGTCTGCATCACCAGACGCTCAGCAACTGGTCGGGAGAAGCCCATGTGCACACCCGCGTCAATCAGCGCCTCCATAAAAAGAAACACATACGCCGGCCCGGTGCCGCTAAGCGCAGTAGCCATGTCCAGCTCGTGCTCGTCCTCGACAAAGATTTCCTCGCCCATCGCCTGCAGGATGCTGATCGCAGCACAGCGCTGATGCTCATTGACGTTTGGCGTGCACGTCCAGACGGAAATCCCGCAGCCGATCTGGGCAGGGGTGTTGGGCATGACGCGGACGATGGGTTGCTGCGCGCCGAGCACAGCTTGGATGCGCGCTAAAGTCACGCCAGCAGCAATCGAGAAGATCAACGTGCTTGGGGGCACAGCACCGCGCAGCTCGTTGAGCACCTGATCCATGACCTGCGGTTTGATCGAGAGCACGACAACGTCAGCGCTGCGCACTGCCTCTGCATTCGAGGCAGAAGCATGTACGCCGTAACGGTCGCTCAGGAGCGTTCGGCGCTCAGGATTGATCTCGGCGAGGGTGATGTCGCTCGGTGTGGTCAGCCCAGCGCGCAGCAGGCTTTTGATCATCGCCTCTCCCATCACGCCGCCGCCGATGAACGCAATGTGCAAGTCAGACAACATGTCTGTTGGTGTAAGGATACTAGCCGCGTTTGAGCTACACCGCAAAAGACGACTCAACTGGTGCCGAATTGCCGGTCCCCGGCATCGCCTAGCCCAGGGACGATGTAACCGATCGCGTTCAGGCGCTCATCCAATGCAGCAAGGTGGATGTCCACGTCGGGGTGCGCCTCGCTGAGTCGGTGAACGCCCTCAGGCGCACCGATCAAGCCGACGAACTTGATGCGCGTTGCGCCCCAGCGCTTGAGGATGTCCACTGTGGCAGTGGCGCTGCCTCCGGTCGCCAGCATCGGGTCGAGCACCAGGCACACTTGCACTGTGGGACTGACGGGCAGCTTGTTGTAATACTCGACAGGACGCAGCGTGCGCTCGTCGCGATACAAACCAATGTGCCACACCTGAGCACTCGGCAACATCTCTAACGCCCCTTCCACCATCCCGAGACCAGCGCGCAGGATTGGAATCAGCCCGACTCGCTCGGCGAGCTTCTTGCCAACAGTATCACCCATCGGCGTGGATAGCGGGATATCAACCGTGAGCAGGTCTGCCGTGGCTTCGACAGTGAGCATCATAGCCAATTCACGCACCACCTCACGGAATTTCTTGGGTTCAGTCTCCTTGTCGCGGAGGATAGTCAGCTTGTGCTGCGCTAGGGGGTGAGTGCAAATGTGGAGTTTCGGTGCAGTCACGACTCTTTGCCTCAGGTAGATATCTCCTAGATTTTACTTGCTGAGGGCAGCTCCTTGCGTTGATGTGCAAGCCCAGACTCGAACACGTAGTCACATAGCATCGCACAGTGCAGTGCCTTGCCCCTCGTGTTTCACACATGATTTCCTCTCTGCAGCAGGCTGTTCACCCTCGGTAAGGGCGCGTCGCACGTGCCCGCGGCGCTGCGCGTCTCTTGCGCGGCGGCAAACGCCGTTCGCTCCGCACTCTCAAACACGCCTTGCCTCAACCTGTAGAATCGCGGCTGTGAGAACCCCAGATGGACGGGAGTGCAGCTTCTACTACGCTGACTACTACCGTGGCAAAACCACCCAAGAATGCCGCTTGATTGGTCGCAATCCAGAGGGTGGGCGCTGGCGTCCGCATCTATGCAAGACCTGTCGTGTGCCAGAAATCTTGCGCCACAACGGCTGTGAGCATCTCGCATTGGAGGGGCGCGTGGTGCGCTCGTTCTTCGGTCTTGTCGAGCGAGTAGAGGTCTATGCCATCTGCACAAAGCACATGAAGGAGGTGACCAACCCCGAAGTTGGCTGCGGCGAGTGCCACGGTGCGATCGCTGACCTGCTGCGCTCCATCGAGTAAGCTTCAGCCTTGGCTATGTCGGAATCCCAACTTCGTGGCAAATGGGCGCTGATCCTGGGCGCGTCGTCTGGCTTTGGTGCGGCTACTGCGTTGGAGCTCGCCAAGTATGGCGTCCACATCATCGGCTTACACCTCGACCGCGGCGCTGCACTCGAAGCTGTGCAGAAGCTGGCTGGCTCAATTGCTGCGTACGGCGTTCAGGTGCACTACCTCAACGTTAACATCGCAAACGCGGCTAAACGAAAGGAGACCATCGCACAAATCAAGAGCTGGCTCGGCGCGGAGAAGCTGCACATGATAATGCACTCCGTCGCATTTGGGTCGCTGCAGCCTTTTATTGGCGACAACCCAGAGCATCAGCTCACCCAGCCACAAATGGAGATGACGCTCGATGTGATGGCGCACAGTCTGGTCTATTGGGTGCAGGACTTGTGGCACGCAGGATTGCTTGGGGCGGGCAGTCGTGTGTTCAGCATGACCAGTATGGGCAGTGAGGAAGCGTTCAGGACCTACGGGGCAGTCAGCGCAGCCAAAAGTGCGCTCGAAAGCCACACCCGTCAGCTTGCCCTCGAGCTAGGTCGCCATGGCGTGATGGTCAATTGCATCATGGCTGGCGTCACCGACACCCCTGCCTTGCGCAAAATCCCAGGCAACGAAGAAATCGTCGCCATTGCCCTGCGACGCAATCCTACGGGGCGGTTGACCACCCCGCGCGACATTGCAGTCACTATCCGTGCGCTGTGCGACCCCGAGATCGAGCGGATCAACGGTGCGACCATCGTCGTGGACGGTGGTGAGCGCATTTGCATGTGAACGCCCCTCAGGCGGACTTGTCCGACCTAGCTGAGGTTTCATCGGCGCCGTCCGTTGAGGCGTTGACAGGGCGGACGGGCAAGCTGCGCCCGCCGATGCGATAGGGGTAAGCTACCCGCTGAGCAGCGGGGCGAGCGCTCGCAGGTTGGGACAAGTCTGACCGGCGACGACGCAGCAGATCCCCCAGCCACCCCTGACGACGAGTGGGCTCGGGCGTCTCCTGCGCGGAGTCTTGAGCATTCTGCGTCTCAACAGAAAACACGCCCTCTGTAGTCTCGGGCGCTGCTTCCTCTTGTTGGATAGGGGCGCTGTTCACTTTGCTCTCCGGGTTCGTCGCTCGGTCACTCGCTGCCTCGGCTGGAGCAGCGCCGAGCTGGACTGCGCGTTTAGCAGCAGGTGCGGAAGTCCACCGCGCGCGTATCGGGTTAAGCAAAGCTGCGACGCCAAGCGCGCTGACCAAAGGCACGCCCACAAGCACAATGATGCTCAGAGCTGCAGCACTGAGAGCAAAAGGTGAGCTGATTAGGGCTCCAGTGATTGCTGGCACGAGCAGCGATGCGACAAGTCCCGTTTCGTCTGCTAAGCGCCACCGCTCATAGACCATGTAGTGTCCCACGGTTGCCCAGATCCCAGCGGCAAAGCCCGCCACCAGTCCCCACTCAAACGGGAGCGACGTGCCAGCGACTGTTACCGCTGCGCCAAGTGCCGCGCGCGCCGCGCTCAGCGTGTCTGGCTCATGAGCAACGAAGGCAGTGTAGGTGCCTGCGGTTAACACGGCAGTAGAGAGCGCTGCAGCAAGCGTGAAGAAGGACGTGTTGATGGCAGCGTCCTGCGGCGCAAATTCAGCACTCCCTGCCCAAACACACAGAGCGCCAGCAACCGCCCGCCAGGGCACGTGGATCGGTGGCAGCGACGGACGCTCCAGCACAGCCTGACGCCGAGGCAAAGCGAGCAGCCATCCTAAGCTCGCACCCCCAGCGACTAGACCTGTGATGCTCAAGCTTGTCAAGGTGACCGAAGCGCTGCCTGCAGCAAGCTGGCTGAGCACTCTGAGCCAGCCTTGAGGCGAGAGCGCAGCAAAAGCCAGCGGCAGCAAAACGCAAGCAGTTAACACCCCGACGAGCACTGCGCTGACCCTGCCCCCTTGTAGCACGATGGCACTTGTCGTGAGCAATGCTGCAGCGAGCACGAAGGGCAAGTGAAGAAGGGCAATCCAAAGCGTCGGCGCCGACCTGTCGAACAGTAGGGGCTGCGGCAGACCTGCAAGTGCCACAGGCTGAGGTAGCCCGCCAACAAGCGATACGAAGACCACAAGCCCACCTTGCAGCGGTGGGCTTTGCTCCGCTCCAGCGTTCCACCGATACGCACCAAACCCCAACCCAAAGCCGAAGCCAACAAAGCCTAGCGTAGCAATGCTTACTGCGATGAGTGCCCAACGCGACAGCGCCCTTTGCCATTCCGTCGCTGTTGTCGCAGAGACGAGCAGCCAAATACCCAGCGGCAACAGCAGAGGGGATAGAAGCTGTATCACTCAGCTAAGTATAATGTTAAAAGATGCCGCCTACCGCTGCCCGAGATAACCTCGCGCTCGCGCGGGCGATCGCTGCCGCTGCGTCTGAGAAGAAGGCAAAGGACATCGTCCTGCTCGACCTGACTGGCTTTCCTACGATCACGGACTACTTCGTCATCTGCACAGGGCTGAGTGAGCGGCAGCTTCAAGGCATCGCCCAGGGAATCGAGGAGAAAGTCGGCCCGCAATACGGCGCACCGCGAAACATTGAGGGGCTGGGTGGCGGCGGCTGGGTGCTCATGGACTACGGCGGAGTCGTTGCGCACATCTTCTCACCGAGTATGCGCGCCTATTACAACTTGGAAGGACTATGGTCTAAAGCGCCCGTGCTGCTCAGAGTCCAGTAAGTCTGCTCAGAGTCTAGTCCTCTAGTCCTCTTGCCGAAAGGCATCAATTGGCTGCCAGTAGCGCTCGCCACCGATCTGAGACAAGTAGCGGCGCACCTGAGCCTCTGCCGAACTGGGATCGCCGAACACTGCAGCAAGCTGTGACGAGTAGCAGGCGATCGCCTCGAGGCGCGCCTGCGTTGCGCGCTCGTCGAGCCAAACCGTGAAGGGTAGAAGACCCTCCACCAGTGTGGACTCGTCAAGAGCCGGCAGGTGCACTACATAGGGGAAATCCTCGTAGTAGATCAGACGAGCTTCCTGTGGCAAAGCGGATTCAACGGCTGCGCGCGTGAGGATGTGATCGACGTGTCCTCCTATAGCAAGGGGGCAGTACACGCTAGCGTGCCTGTGCAACAGTGGCACGAGCGCAGCTCCGATCGCGCTGAGCTGCGTTTGCCAGTCCTCTGGATGAACCGAGACGCCAATCACAGTATCAGAGTACAGCGGCGCACCGTTTGGTGCTCGGCGATAGATCGCGTCGAGCAGACCGAGATGGACTGGCTGTGCGCCCAACCGCGCACAGGCTTGTTGGTCTTCAATTCGGCGCACACGGTAGGGCTGGTCGCCCAGCCCCCAGTGCTTGTGTTCGCGCAGCGCTGCCTCGGAAAGCTCGTCTACAGGCGGATCGGCGGTGCACACGGTTGCAATTGTGACGGGGATGCCTCGCTGAGTGAGTTGCCAGACCAATCCCCCACAGGACAAAGCAACGTCGTCTAGATGGGGTGCAATGAATAGGATCACGGGCGGATCACTACCAGCGTGCCTAGCTCTGCCCAGCGATACAACGCTGCCGCATCGTTATGGTTGAGCACAATGCAGCCATACGACCCAGGCGCGCCGACCCGCCAGCTTACCCTGCGCCCGTTGTTGTAAAGAGGCATGGCGTGAAAGCCGTTCTCCAAGTCACCCGCATCATAGAACCCCATCCAGAACGGCATGCGCAACCCCCACAAGCCTGCATAGGCTTCAGGCAGTTTCGTCTTGATGCGAAAGACCCCTGGCTTTGTGTCACGATAGGGGAACTCTGGCGTCGCCAGCCCCGTGCTCACCAAAAACTCGAACACGAGGCGCTGGTCTTCGTACGCCCATAGGCGCTGCCTGCTCAAGCTGACGTAGATCACTTTGCCGTGACCAGGCTGAGGGTCGATTCGACGCAGCAGCCACGGTGAAGTAGCGTTAGGGGAGTCAGGCGTTGGGATCGTGAGCATCGTGCCGGGGATCACGCGGGCGGAGCGCCCTAGCCCGTTCGCGCGTTGCAAATCGCGTATGCTGACGCCAAAGCGCTCCGCTATTTCAGCCAGCGAATCGCCGCGCTCGAACGCGTAAAGAATCCCGCCTCCTGGCGGCTCAGCATACGCAGACTGGGGTTGGGCAAGCAAGGCAGCGAGCATGATGCACAATGCCAGGACGCCAGCTCGCAAGTCGTTCATCACCTCCCTGATCTTAAACCGCTGGTGCAGTTGAATAGGGCTCAGTGCGCGAAGCGTGTCTAGGCTCTGCCGTGCGAAACCTCAAAATTCTTGGCAAGCAAACCCTGCAGCAACGACTAGTCGAGCCCTGATCGCGACGCGGGCACTAGCTTGTAACGCGACGAAGCAACACAATAGTTGGACTTGGCTAACTCCCAGCGATATACTGCCCTACGAAATGTTGCCCAGCTCTGAAGAGTTCCGCGACTGGATCAGCATGCTCTACGCGCGCCCAGAGTGGCGCGACGAACTGCGCCGAGTGGTGCTTACGGATGAGCTGCTGCAGTTGCCTGATCTGTTCCGCGAACTTAGCGAAACGGTGCGCGCACTCGCTGAGGCGCAGCGCAGAACTGAGCAAGCCCAGCTCAGGACTGAGGAGACCCAGCGCGAGATGCAGGCGGCGATCCACGCCCTCGCCGAGCAGCAGCGCAAGACTGAAGAAACCCAGCGCGAGATGCAAGCAGCCATCCGTGCCCTCGCCGAACAGCAGCGCAAGACCGAAGAAACCCAGCGCGAGATGCAAGCAGCTATCCGTGCCCTTGCCGAACAGCAGCGCAAGACCGAAGAAACCCAGCGCGAGATGCAGGAGACGATGCGCGAGATGCAAGCAGCCATCCGTGCCCTCGCCGAAGAGCAACAAGCCATGCGCGAAGCCATCCGCAAGCTCACTGAAGAGCAACAAGCCATGCAATCAGCCATCCGCGCCCTCGCCGAAGCCCAGCGCAAGACCGAGGAGACCCAGCGCCAGATGCAGGAGACGATGCGCGAGATGCAGGCAGCCATCCGCGCACTCGCCGAAGAGCAGCGCAAGACCGAGGAGACCCAGCGCCAGATGCAGGAAGCCATCCGCGCACTCGCCGAAGAGCAGCGTGACATGCAAGCAACGATGCGCGCCTTCGCTGAGGAGCAGCGCGAGATGAGAGAGGCAATCCGTCGCCTCGGCATCGCCGTCGGCGAGTTGCAGAACGCCTTCGGCGCCACCCTCGAAGAAGAAGCCGGCAACGTCGCTGCCGCAGTCATGCGCATGAAGGGCTATCGTGTGCTCCAAGAACCTTTCTCGCTGGCGCTCGACGGCGAGATCGACTTGGTGCTGCCTGTTGAGGACGCGAACCGCCAGCAGTTGTGGGTGGTCATCGAAGTCAAAGTCCGTCTGAGCAAGCGCGACGTGGTGCGCTGGTC
>JANWZM010000221.1 GCA_025054635.1 Thermoflexales bacterium | reverse complement strand
TCTATTCGCTCCTTGTTGCGAGTGCCGTTGCCTTGTGTGTGCTTTGGCTCTACCGTCTCGATGCGACCTATAAGTCACTGTTGGGCGTAATTGCGCTTGCCCTCAGCAGCCTAGTCGCAGGGCAGCTTGGCTACTGGGCACTGCACTGGGACGCTCTCCGCGAAGGCGCGCTGCCCAAGGGACTTTCAGAGCACACAGCAATCCTCGGCGCTTGGCTGTGCTATCGCCTGATGAGACGCTGGCTACCTGCACATCTCGGAGCCTCACTATGGACTGTCATAGGGTTGGTCGGCGCTGCAGCTTGTCTGGGGTGCATTCCTAACGGGTGCGGATTCGGGCGCGAGGTCTCTTGGCAGACAGAGGGCGAACAGGCTCTGGCGTGGCAGTTGCACGTGGACTGGCCTGACATGACGTTGACGCATGCGCCGCGCCTACCGACCCAGGCGTTGCTCGCTGGCTGGCTTGCTCTGGGTACGCTGCTGAGCCGTTTGCGCCCGACCGCTGAAGGCGCAGAGATCGGCATCGCATGGTTTGCCACTGGCGATTTCTTGGTGCAGTTCCTGCGCGGCGACGACATACCGGTCTGGGGCGATCTGCGCTTGTATCAGTGGCTTGACCTAGTTATGTTAACTTGCGGTGTGACAGCTTTGCTTTGGACTTGGGTTTCGAACAAAGGTTCAAGTCGGGTAAACTACGGCACGCCTATTAACCCAACTTAGTAGCAACGCATTCCCGATGCGACGAGCGCGTGCCCTGCTGTTCTCGACCGAGACCCGAAAGCTAGAGCTGCTGAACACACCCATTCATCAACTCAACTTGCGCTTTGAGGGCACAATCTTTGCTCAGGCAATCCCTGTTGTGATGGAGGAGCTGCGGCGAGCGGGGATCACTCGCCTGAAGCCAATCTTCTACATCTCGACCGGGTACGGGTGCATTGCTGGGCAGCCCATCATTTCGCTGGGTTTCTACGACTTCGATCCGCTGCTGAAAGACCTCAACGAGGAGTTTCGCGGCTGGCGCTACAGCGACGCAGACATCTTCGACCTGATTCGTCACGAGTGCGGGCACGCTTTCTGCTACGCCTACAAGCTTTACCGCCGCAAGGATTTCCGCGAGCTGTTCAACGTGCGCGGGCACTTCTTCAACACATACCCCGAAGGTGACGACTACGACTACAACCCGCGCAGCCGCCAGTATGTCAATCCGAACGGCGACCACTACGCCCAGAAGCATCCTGACGAGGACTTCGCCGAAACGTTCACAGTTTGGCTGACGCCGCGCTCGAACTGGCGCAAGGTGTATCGGCATTACCCCAAGGCGCTTGCTAAGCTCGAGTTCACAGGTCAGCTTGTCGCTGAGCTGGGGCGGCAGCCGATCCTGGTCGAGGTGGACGAAGCGTGGAAGCTAGAGCCGTACGAGTCAATCAAGCAAACGGTTGCCGAGTTTATGGGTGCGACGCTCGACCATTACTACGAACGCGCCACGGGCTACGTTGATCCAGACTTGAAGGCGCTTTTCCGCCCTCAGCCAGTGCGTCTCAGCCGCCGTCAGTTGTATAGCCGCTTCATGCGCGCCGAGGCGTTCATCAAGGCGCACAAGCAACAGCTCATCCACCGCGTTCCCCAATGGACGGGGGTGGATTCAACCGTCGCCTACGACGTGCTCGACAAGATTTTGACCCGCGCGAAGGCGCTCGATCTGTGGCTTGAGCGCGAGCAGGAAGAGAAAAAGCTGGTCGAGCTAACCAGCTATGTCACGGCATTGTGCTTGAACTACAAGAACACAGGTCAATTTCTTCTCGAGCTGCGCCCTGTTCGGGCTTAACATGCTGGGGGAATGCCCAGCTCATTCAGGAAGCCCCGAAAACGCTCAATCAACCCGTCGCGCACGCGGCGAAACGCTTGCATGCGCTCCGCTTCGTCCTGCACCGCGGCGGGATCAGGGAAGCTCCAGTGAATGCGCTGTGCCCGACCTGGAAACGATGGGCAGGTCTCTGCTGCGGCATCGCAGACGGTGATCACGTAGTCGAACGGTTGATCGAGAAATTCGGCTGAGGACTTGGATCGATGGCTGCTAATGTCAACGCCGATCTCCTGCATGGCGCGGATCGCGGCTGGGTTGACGACGCCGCTGGGCTGCGCGCCGGCGCTGAATGCCTCGACCTGTCCCCCTGAGAGCCAGCGCAGAATGCCCTCAGCCATCTGCGATCGCGCTGAGTTTGCAGTGCACAAAATGAGCACGCGCGGCTTGTCCATCGTTGACCTCCACAGATGTTTGCGCCTCATCGTATCGCAAGTTTGCGATCAACCGCGCTAGTGAAAGCGACTGTTGTCGTCCCTCCCCCTACAATAGGTGTGACGAAAGGCGCGTGTCGCTTTCGCCCCGAGGCGAGGGGCACACAGGTCAGCGAGCAGGATTTTGGCTCAAGACAGATTCGTAAAGTCCCAGCACTTGCTCAGCCGCGCGTTGCCAAGTGAAATGTGCGGCACGCTCAAGCCCTCGAGCCATGCACCGCGCGCGCCAAGCCTCATCGCACAGTGCTTGCTCCAACGCCTCAGCAAGCGCGCTCACGTCGAGCGGGTCAACCAACGCGCCAGCGTCTCCGACAACCTCAGGCAGTGAGGAGACGTTCGACGCGACCACGGGCACGCCGCTCGCCATCGCTTCCAACGGGGGCAAGCCGAAGCCCTCGTATAGTGAGGGAAAAGCGAACACCGAGGCAGCGCGATACAGATGCGGCAAGTCGTCGTCCTCGACGTAGCCGACGAAGCGCACGCGCTCGCGCAAGCCGAGCTGATGCACTGCCTCGAGCACCTCGTCGTATAGCCATCCCTTGCCCCCTGCGATCACTAGTTGCACTTCAGGGCAGCGCCCTGAGTGGCACACATGAGCGAACGCCTGCACCAGGCGCAGGTGATTCTTTCGACGTTGCAGCGTGCCGACAGTGAGCACGAATGGCTGATCGCCGATCCCGTAGCGGCGCAACACGTAGCTGCGCCGACGCTGCATGTAGAGTGTGTCTCGGTAAGGTGAGAAGCGCTGATCCACGCCGCTGTAGACGACGGAGATTTTGTGCGCAGGCGTCCCATACAGGGTCTCGAGATCACGTGCGGTCGCTGCAGAGTCGGCGATGACATGAGTGGCGCGACGAACCGAGTCAGGCACAATGCGGCGCAGGAAAGGGAGAAGCCGTGGCGGAGCAGACTCTGGGTCGCGCTCGAAGGACAAGTCATGCACCGTGAGTACCGAGCGCGTGCCCGCGCGCAACGGCGGCAGCACGAAATCTGTAGCGTGGTACAGGTCGCACGTGCCCGCGAAGAGTTGCACAGGCACAGCGAGCCGCGCACGAAACCACAACCGATACAACCAGCGATCCGACCAGCGCGACACGCGCAGCGGCAGATGTCGGGTGTTGATTAGGTTGGCGATTGGTACGCTTGGCGCCGGACGCCCCATCACGAAGAGGGAGATCTGATGGGGCGACTCTAGTGCGAGCAAAGCGCGAACCAACTCGCGCGTCAGTCGTGCGATACCAGCCGTCTGATGGATAGCCGGCGTGTAGTCGAGCGTGATGCGAGCCACAGTGCGGCTGGCAAGCTACATCCCGCTCCCTTGCGGGGTGGCGCGCGCCCACTTGACGTTGCGAAAAGTAACCAAACGGTTGACGGCGTAGTTCCAGATCATCACGATGACTGCCGAGATCGCCTTGGTCAAGTTCAAGCCGATGACTGAGCTGCTGATCAAGGCGCTGATCGGCGCATAGCACAAGAAGAGCACCAGCTCGTTGATCCCCAGCCCGATGGCATTGACCGTCAGGAAGACAGGCATTTGCTTACGCTTTTTGACCGTGCGCGACTCGGGATAAACCCAGAAACGATTCCAGACGTAGTTATGCGTTGCCGCAGTGACAAAGGCGATTCCCACTGCGATCGGCTCGTACACGTGCAAGCCGTGTGCCAGCACGTTCAGCAAGGCATAGTCCACGACCAACCCCATTGCGCCGACGATGGCAAATTTGACGAATCGCTTGACCTCTGGCTTGTTGGTGCGCGCGATCCTGTAGAGCCGCGTCCCCTTCACTGGCTCTGGAACAAACGTGCTGATCGGCGGCCTATTCTTGAACATCAGGCGGACGTGTATAGGTATTAAACCACTGCAGGATGCGCTGGATGCGCTCAACGCGGTGTTTAGGCTCGCCCGTGCGCGAGAGGTCGTGTCCTTCGCGCGGCCAGCGCACAAACTCAACGGGCTTGCGCATTAGACGGAGTGCCTGGAAGAGCTGTTCAGCTTGCTCGATGGGCACGCGGAAGTCCTGCTCGCTGTGCTCGATCAGGAGGGGTGTTCGGATATTCGGGGCAAGCGCGATCGGCGACATCGCCCACAGTCGCTGGGGGTCATCCCAGGGGGTAACCCCACCCGCCTCGCGGTCATTGAAGAATGGCACGTCGGTCGTGTTGCGCATGGAGAGCAAGTTGTAAACGCCGCGCTGGGCACAAGCTGCGGCGAAGCGGTGGTCGTGACCAATGATCCAGACGGTGAGATAGCCTGCGTAGCTGCCGCCAGTGAGATACAGGCGTTGGGTGTCCACATAGGGGCGCTGGCAAATCGCATCCACGCCGCGCAGCACGTCGCGCATTGGTCCGTTGCCCCAGTCAGCGCGGTTGGCATGCCAGAAGGCGCGCCCGTAGCCGTCCGAGCCGCGCGGGTTGCAGTAAAACACCAAATACCCTGCGCTCAGCATCGCCTGCACCTCATGCCACATGCTGCGCGTGCTTGCGCCCCACATCACATGCGGCCCGCCGTGCATTTGAACAACGAGCGGGTAGCGTCGGCTCGGGTCAAACTCGGCTGGCTTCCACAACCAACCTTGGATCGTGAACTGGTCGGACGAATACTCCAGCGCCTCAACTTCACCCACTACGTGTTGAGCAAGGAACTCTGCGTTGGGTTGGTCAAGCGGCAGAATTTGCCCCTCCGTTCCGAGCAGGTAGAGGGCGCTGGGGTCGCCGGGGGTGCTGGCTGCAAAGACGACTCGCCCGTCAGGCAAGGGGTCGAAGCTAGTGATCTCGTGCGTTGCATCAGTCAACTGTTCCAGCCTTGCCTGAGGCGCGCCATCTTCGGGCAAACATGCGCGCCAAAGCTGGGTGTCCCCGCGGTCGTTGAGGGTGAAATACAAGTAGCGCCCGTTTGGACTCCAGCGATACTCGCCGATAGTTCGGTCGAGCGACTCGGTGAGGTCAATGACCTGGTCGGTCTCGAGCGAGCGCACCGCGAGTGTGGACGGCTGGTAGGCAGCGGGGTCATCGTAGGTCTTCTCAAACGCCACCCAGCGCCCGTCGGGAGAGGGCAGAGGCGTGTAGCAGGAATGGTCAGCGACGACCCAGCGGTCTAAGTCCGTTGCCCGCACCTCTGGACGAAGCCGCACCATGTCCACGTAGCGGAACAGCTCACCGTTGTCGGGGTCGCGGGCGTAGGTGGTGAAGACGACCATTCCATCCATGCTCCACTGAGGCGCCCCGAAGTTGGCGAACGTTGCGTTTGGCGTCAATCGGCGCGGCTTTGCGCCGCTGGGCTTGGCGAAGCTCGCTGGCACTTCTGAGATGTAGATGTGCGCATAGCGATCATCAATGTAGGTTGTGCCGGTGCGATAGGGGACGCGCTGGATCGTGCGCGGGTCGAGCCGCTGCTCCTCTCGATGCTGCACCTCTTCGCGCTCACGCTTCAACGTCCAGGC
>JANWZM010000136.1 GCA_025054635.1 Thermoflexales bacterium | reverse complement strand
GAATGCAAGAGCAATGTCAACCTGTAAATCGTTTTACATCAGGGCTTACTCTCAAAAGTTAGGCTGCTTCTGACTCGAGTGGGCCTTTCTCAGCTTCACAACGTCCTGGTATGCATACAATCTAGGCAATGAGCGGCGAGGAGATGTTCCCCTTTCGGGTGTTTGGCGTGGTTGCGACGGCGCTGTTTATGTTGGCAGGCTTTGCTGTGGTGCTCCGCCCCGAACGAAAGATCAAAGACCCTGGACATCGGATCGGCAACTTCATCATCTGGATGATGGGCGAGCGCTGGGGCATGCGCGCTATCCGCATTAGCGGTTGGGCAATGGTCATCGGCGGCGGATTTGGGCTGATCGCGGCGCTGATCGCGCTGAACAGCGGGCGCTGAGCGCTGACCTAACGACTAAGCCAGCAGCAACGCGCTGCAAGGGTTGGCGCATACCTCAGGTCATCCGACACGCTCGCGGACAGGGCGGTTGAATTTTCCTGGTCAGGGAGTCCATCCATCACAAGATCTGTCCTGACCTACAATCCGCCTTGTGAAGTTATGCGTGATCCCCGGGGATGGGATTGGACGCGAGGTCATCCCGTGCGCTGTCGCTGTGCTCAAGCGCGTTCTGCCTGATCTGGACTTCGTTGAGGCAGAAGCGGGCTGGGATTGCTTCCAGCGCACGGGCACAGCCCTCCCAGAGGCAACGCTAGATGCCATTCGTGCCTGCGGGACAGCGCTGTTTGGTGCGGTGTCCTCGCCTGCCTATAAGGTCGAGGGCTACCGTAGCCCAATCGTGCATCTGCGACAAGCGCTAGACCTCTACGCCAACTTGCGCCCGACCCGCACGCTCTGGTCTGCGGCTGCGCGGCTGGGCGGACGCCCGCAGGCAGTTGACCTTATCCTGGTGCGCGAGAACACCCAAGGGTTGTACTCAGGGCGCGAGCGCATGCAAGGCGAAGAAGCTATCGCCGAGCGCGTCATCACGCGCGCTGCTTCCGAGCGCATCGGTCGCGTCGCGTTTGAGCTGGCGCGCACCCGCGAGCGAAAGACTGTCACCATCGTTCACAAGGCAAACATCCTGCCAATCACCGACGGGCTGTTCCGCGACTCTGTCCGCGCAGTTGGACAGGCATACCCTGAGGTTGCTGTGAATGAAATGCTGGTTGATACGGCAGCGATGATGCTCGCCTCACGCCCAGCGCAGTTCGACGTAATCGTAACTACAAACTTGTTCGGCGACATCCTCAGCGATGTCGCCAGCGTGTGGGGAGGTGGAATCGGCGTTGCGCCCTCACTCAACCTGGGCAGTCAGGTCGCTATCGCTGAGCCGGTTCACGGCAGCGCTCCAGACATCGCTGGCAAAGGGATTGCCAACCCTAGCGGGGCAATTCTCAGTGCGGCGCTGCTCGCGCGACACTACTGGAATCTGCCTGAGGTTGCCGATCGTATCGAGCGCGCTGTCTATGCTGCGCTGGAAAGCGGCACACAAACGCCTGACCTCGGCGGTCAGGCGACGACCCAAGCGTTGCTCGCAGAGGTGTTACGCCGACTGTGATGGATCAAGCAGCGCCCGATAGGTCGCTGGCTGGCGTTGTTTGAGCAGCGGGAAGAGCGCACGCCAGAACGCCATCACGCTGAAATCTAAATCAGCGACAACAACTGCTGGACGGCTGCGCGGCGCCTGCGCCAAAATGCGCCCGGTCGGATCGCACACGAACGACGAGCCGTAGAACGTCACCATTGCCTCGCGCCCGGTGCGGTTCACTGCTGCGATGAACACGCCGTTGGCGATTGCATGTCCGAGCATTACCGTGCGCCACTGCGGTTGTGTGTCGAAGCTAGGGTAGTTCGGCTCGCTGCCGATCGCAGTCGGATAGACGATCAGCTCTGCGCCTTTCAGCGCGTAAATCCGCGCTAGCTCGGGAAACCACTGGTCGTAGCAGGTCGGGATCGCAAGGCGGATAAACCCGAGGTCGTGCACAGGGTAATCGGAATCGCCCGGCTCAAAGTAAAACGTCTCCTCGTAGCCTGTGCCGGAGGGGATGTGCTGCTTGCGGGTGAAGCCGCACAGGTTGCCGCGTGGATCGAACACAACAGCGGTGTTGAAGTAGCGTGGATGAGACGAGTCACCCGCCCGCTCGAACAGCGAGCCGACGATGAAGGCGCCCGTCTCCCGCGCCAGCGCGCAGCAAAGCGCACTCGTCGGGCCGTCGCCGAGCGGCTCAGCCAGCGCGAACAAGGCGCGATCCATCACGTCGCCGAAGTAGCGATGCAAGGTCAACTCCTGCAGCGCGATGAGCTGTGCGTTCTGCTCAGCCGCGCGATGTGCACTTCGACGCAACGCAGCGACGTGCTTCTTGGGATCAGGATGCCAGCGCTGCTGCACGAGTGCAATGCGCACATGGCGCGTCTGCGTGGTCATGCTAAGATTGTAGGGCAAAGCACAGGCGACACGCCTCTGAACAGGACAGGCGCACTGCACGCATACAGCAGCGCGCTACGCGCGCCCTGCCCGAAAGCTGTGGACGCCACTCAGCTACAACGCGCCAGCACACACGACCCTGACGGGATGCGTTCCTGCGCCGATTGCGTGCGCATTGCAGAAGCTCCACACCCTATGCGGTGCGCAGTTCGTCCTTGATCTCGCCGTCAGCGACGAGGATCGCGCGCGTGGCGCGGCGGGCAAGGTCTTGGTCGTGGGTTACCATCAGGATTGTCTTGCCCTCGTCAACCAGCCGCGTGAACATATCAAACACGGTGTTAGCTGTTTTCGAGTCCAAGTTGCCCGTTGGCTCGTCAGCGACGATGATGGGTGGGTCATTTGCCAGGGCGCGCGCGATCGCCACACGCTGTTGCTGACCACCTGAGACGGCCGAGGGCAGCTTGTGGGCGTGATCAGCCATGCCGACGCGCTCGAGCAAGTGCATCGCTCGGTCATAACGCTCGCGCGGTGGGTAGGTGTTGCAAAAGTCCATCGGCAGCATGACGTTCTCCACGAGCGTCAAAGTTGGAAGCAGTTGGAAGAACTGGAAGATCACGCCAACATGCTTGCCGCGCCACACAGCCATCTGACCTTCGCTGAGCTTGTGCACCGCAACGTCGCCAACGTAAACCTCGCCTGAGGTAGGGCGGTCAATCCCTGTGATCATGTTGATCAAAGTTGACTTGCCGCTGCCGCTCTTGCCGATCACAGCGACGAACTCATGCGTGTCAACACGCAGGTTGACGCCTTTCAAGGCGTAGAACTTTCCGGCTGGAGTCTGATAAGCCTTGACGACGTTGACTAGCTCTATTAGGTGGCAGTTGCCATGGCGGTAGGGCGTGTCGCACTGAGCTTCAGCCACCGCGGGGGGTTGCCTCAAGCTGAGCTGCGGCGCAGCTCGAAAGAACAACTGCCGAATCACCAAGCGGAATCGTAGCTATCTGTTTGAGTGTCTTAGGGTTTGCTGACAAATCTGCTCAGGATGACCTAAAGGGGTTCAAAGGCGCGGTCGCGTTCCTATAGGATGGGCTTGTGCGATGTCCTTCACGCCTGGGCTTGAGGTCAATTTAGCCGCGCTCTGCGTCGGCGCGCCGATCTTGGCTTTGTTCGTGTTCGTTGGCGCTGCGCTGTATGCCTTTGTGCGTGAGCAAGCTCAAAACCAGCCTGCTTCAGACCACCAGAGCGTGCTCGCCGCTTACGATGTTGATCGGCTGTCACAGTCAGCCTTTCGCCAACTCGTCGGCGAGGCGCTGCACCGTCGTGGCTACACTGTTGTGCTTCCACAATCAGACGCTGGCGAGGGTGACTGGGGGATGGATCTGGTGCTGAGCAAGGAAGGGCGACGTTACTTTGCCCTTGTCGTGCACTACCCACGCACTGTCTCCCTCGCTACAGTCGAGCTAGCTGAAGCGCGGCGCAAGCAGTTCGGGTGCGACTCGGCGATGGTGATCACCAACGGCAGCTTCCAGCCGCAAGCCCAGCGCCGCGCCGCTGCCCTGGGTCACAGATTAATTGACCGCAGTGCCCTGGCTGAGTTGTTGACATGACCTCAGTTGCCAATCGGGGTGATATTCAACGCGAAAGCACCCGGCTCCGTCGTGACCAGCGTGGTGGGCGAGATGGCAAGCACAGCCGTGCGCACCGAGCCACCCAGGTCAATCGTGAGCGATCCCTTCTCTTCGCGCAGCGTCATGCGCTGCAGCGCGCGTGTGCCGTCGCGTCGTGTCTCGATCACCTGGATGACCCAGCGCTGCGGTAGGCGATTGCGCACGCGAACCCATCCCTCCGCTCGCCAACCGCCGTCCTGCTGCTCAACATCGTCGCGCCAGCCTAGTTCAGGTATCTCGATCTCGTCAATGGCGATTCCCTCTCGATTCACCCCGGCATCAGTGACCATCTCGAAGCGCAGCAAGATCTGCCTGCCGGCATAATCGCTCAAGTCAACCGACTCTGTGATCCAGCGCGGGCGACTGCCGCCGGAGGCGCCGTTGTAGCCGCAGCCGAGGTTGGCGTTTTGCGGGTTCTCACGGGTGCAGCTTGGCGTCTCAAGCGTTGTCCAGGTGCGTCCCCCGTCAAGGCTGACGCTGACGTAGGCGTAGTCGTAGTCCTTCTCAAGGCGGTACCAGGTGCGGTAGCGCAGCGTGGCGCGTGTCACGCCGCGCAAGTCGATCTCGCGCGTGAGACGCGGGTTGACCTCATCGGCGCGATTCGACCACCAAAACGTGCTTTTGTTGGTGTCCTGGTCAGGCAGGATTGGGACAACAGTTGAGCCCTCAAACTCAACGCGCACAGGGCGATCACCGCGCAGCTCGTAGTAGAGCGTGCCGAACTGGGCAAGCCGCATTCTCGTTTTGAAGGGGTAGTCGCCCGCGTTCAGGCGCTCGTAAGGAGTCACTGGAGGGGGGGCAATGGAGGCGTAGTTGTAGCGATTTCCGCGCGGCTCGATCCGCTCGCGCCCCAGGTAATTGGCGATCACCCAGTCCGCGAACAGCGCTTCGAATGTGAATGGCTGTCTGGTATCGGGGTTGAGAACACCGCGCTTAGAGAGCACTTCGAGCAGCCCGCTCGTGCTGCGCGCCGAGTAGCGCGCAAACGCGCGCAACGTCTCTTTGCCAAAGCGGTCGTGCAAGTAAGCCCAGAACAGGTAGCTTGCGCCGTAGTGCGCGCCGTTTGCACCGGGGCTATCCTCTTGCCAGGTGTTGAGCTGGGTCTCTGGGCGCGCAGCGAAGTCGTAGGGTGTTGTGATGCCGTCCTCGTAGCCGTTGAGCTGTTCAGCAAACTGGGCGGCGCCCTCCTCGAGCCAGAGCTCCAGTGAGTGAGTTTGGTGGCTGCTGATCATGTGCTGGAACTCGTGGGCAAGGGTGCTCATGTAAGCGGTGCTGCCTGGGTCTGCGCCGTTGTAGCCGGGTTCGGCATGCATGACGAAGAGCTGCGCCTCGTTCGAGTCGCCGCGCACTGCGCGCGGGTAAGCATCTGGCGCGGAAAAGTAACCGCCGACTGTGCTGCCAATTCCGCGCGCGTGCAAGACGTGCACCCGCGGGTCGCAGTCCACTCCAGGGGTGTCCTCGCTGCCGAAGAAGTTGCGCGTGGTGGGGTAGATCTGGCGGCTGAACCGCTCCGCGGCGCGCTGCAGTTTTGACTTGTCCAACCGCACCGCGCGCGGTCGCGTCTGCACCCACATATACACCACATCCGTGCGCGCTTGCAGCTCTGCCGTGACCTGGAAGAGGCGATTGGTGTCCTGGTTGCTCAGCGTGAAGGTGCGCGTGGCGCCAATTTCATATGCCTGCGCAAGACGTTCGCACCGCACTCGTGTTGCCTCAGGGCGCACACCGCGGTAGCGGATCGCCAAGTCGGCTAGGTCTTGGCGCGGCAGCACGGCACGTTGGATCTGCACGAGGTTGTCTTCGATTGAACCGGCGTGCGACGATGGCTCGCGGATGACCTCGACCGTCTCAGAGGCAGCAGTGACCTCTTCTTCTCTGTCCGTCCTCACGAACTGCGGCGCAATCTCGCGGACCACTTGGACTGAACCCCAGGCGCCAATCCCTGCACAAAGGCATAGCGATAGGAGCACGGCCGCAGCTAGGGCTAAGTGCGCGGGACGGATAGAGGGATCATCTCGTTCAGCCATTCAACCCCGAGGCATTGTCGCACAATCACAGACAGACCGAGATGTCCCCTCAGTCTGAGGCAATCAAGCTTGTCGCACGTGGATATGCTATGCGATGATGAATTGCAGGCGCGCTGTAGGGAAGGACTTGTCCCATTGTGTGCTCATGGAGTCACTCTCCAGCGCCAGATTGCTAGAATGGCGCATATGTGGTCTCGCATCAAGGCATTTGCAGACAAGCACCCGCGCCTG
>JANWZM010000122.1 GCA_025054635.1 Thermoflexales bacterium | reverse complement strand
GTTTGCCAAGCTCACCCCGAGCACAATCCCAATCATCCCTCCGAGGAGGGACAGAGTGGTGGACTCGATCAGGAACTGCTGCAGGATGACGCTCTTGCGAGCGCCGATCGCCTTGCGCAGCCCGATCTCGCGCGTGCGCTCGGTGACGCTGACCAGCATGATGTTCATGATCCCGATCCCGCCGACGAACAGCGAGATGCCCGCGATCGCAGCCAGGAAGATCGTCACCGCGTTGGTGATTGAGCCGATGGTGTTCAGCAGGTCGCGCTGGCTGGCGACGCTGAAGTCATCCTCGCCGGCGAACTGAATGTTGTGCCGCTCGCGCAACAGGTCGGTGATCTGCTGCATCAGCGGGTCAATGCGGTCTTTGCTCACCGCTTGGACGAGGATGATGCCGACGAGGGGCTCGCCGCGCGCGTTGCGCTGAGGAAACAGGCGGTCACGCGCGGTGGTGATCGGCACGATCAGCACGTCGTCGTCGCTGCCCTCTGCGCCGCCGACTCGCTGCGCCATCACGCCGACGACGCGGAAAGGCACGCCGTTGATCCGCACGTCCGCGCCGGTTGGGTCGCCGCCCTCGGGGAAGAGCTTGCGGTAAGGCACATCCGTGAGCACGACGACCCGAGACCCCGCCTGCACATCCTCATCGGTGAGGTAGCGCCCATAACGAACGGGGGCATTGTTCAGCTCGCGGTATTGCGCCACAGTGCCGCGCACGCGCGTCTCGTAGTTGCGTTCACCATTGCTGATCCGTCCCTGTCCGCTGACCACGGGGGCGACGATCTTCGCGTCAGGGACACGCTCGGGGTCACGCAGCGCGTCGGCGTCGCCCTGAGTCAACGAGAGGGCGATCCCCGAGCGCGCACCGGGCTGAAAAGCACGAAAGCCAGCCCGGTTCGCCCCACCTTGCTCGACCCGCGCAGGGAAGACGAAGACCAGATTTGCCCCCTGGCTCTCGAATCGGCTGTTGATGAACTGTTGGACGCCGTTTCCCAGCGACACCAGCGCGATCACCGAGGTGACGCCGATAATGATGCCTAGCGTGGTGAGCACGCTGCGCAACTTGTTCGCTGCCAGCGCCCGAATCGCGATGCGGAGGTTCTCGATAAACATCGCTCTTACTCGTATCGCAGCGCCTCAATTGGGTTAAGCAGGCTTGCGCGCCGGGCAGGGTAGATCCCGAAGAACAGCCCGACGGCTGCCGAGAAGCCCACGGCTAGCAGCACAGCGCCTGGTTGCACGACGGCTTGAAAGTCAACAAAGTTTGAAATCGAGAGCGCGCCGCCGATGCCGATAGCGACGCCGATCACGCCGCCGATCATCGAGAGCACGACAGCCTCGATCAAAAACTGGCTCAAGATCGCACTTGAGGTCGCCCCGATCGCCTTGCGCAGCCCGATCTCGCGGGTGCGCTCGGTGACGCTAACCAGCATGATGTTCATCACGCCGATTCCGCCGACGAGCAGCGAGATCGCCGCGATTGCGCCCAGGAATATCGTCAGCACGCTGGTCACCGCGCCAAAGGTCTCGATCAGCTCAGCCTGACTGATGATTGAGAAATCGTCTTCCTGGTCGGGGCGGAGGCGGTGCTGCTCGCGCAGCACCGTTCGCGCGGCTGCCTGGATGAACAAGCGGTCGTCATCGCTAGCTGCCTGCAGGTAGATGGTGGACAGCAGGCGCTCGCCGCTCTTCGATTGCGCCTGCTGCTGGAACAGCCGCTCCTGCGCCGTGCTGAGCGGGATGAACGCAATCGCGTCCTGGTCGCCGAACACTGATGAGCCCTTAGACTCCATCACGCCGATCACGCGGAAGGGCACGCCGTTGATGCGCACTACCTGGCCGACTGGGTCTTCGCCCTCCTCGAACAAGTCCTTGACGACGGTTGTGCCCAGCGCGACCACGCGGGCGCGTGCACCGTCGTCCGCCTCTTCGATGAAGCGCCCGCGGGCTGCAGGCCAATTGCGCACACGGGTGAAACTCGGCGTCACGCCGCTGACCTGCACCTGCGAAGTCTTCGAGCCATAGGCGAAGTTGCCGACAGAAGTGAAGTCCGCTGCATGGTCAACGATGCCGGGCACACTGTTGACGACCGCGCGATAGTCCGACACCGTGAGGACTGACGTTTGACCGAACCCGCTAGGGGGACCGCCGCGCTGGATGCGCCCTGGTACGATGCCGAGCAGATTCGTGCCCGCGCTGGCGAACTGCTGGTTGATGTACTCCTGCACACCTGTGCCAATGCCGAGCAGCGCGATCACCGCGGCGATGCCGATGCTGATCCCCAGTGTGGTCAAAAAGGATCGCAGCTTGTTCGCGCCGAGCGCGTTGAACGCTAGGCGCACGAGTTCGTAGATCGGCATGGGTCAGTACTTCAGTGGCTCACCGTGGCAGGCGATCAGTTGCTCTTCCACTGGCTCATCGCCGACGATCTGCCCGTCGGCGATGCGGATAATGCGGCGGGTGTGCTGGGCAATGCGCGGGTCGTGCGTAACGAAGATCACGGTGATGCCCTGCTCGCTGTTCAGCCGCTGGAAGATGCACATCACCTCGGCGCCTGCCCTCGAGTCTAAGTTGCCGGTCGGTTCGTCGGCAAGGATGATCGCCGGGTTGGTGACCAAGGCGCGGGCGATGGCAACGCGCTGCTGCTGACCGCCGGAGAGCTCACTAGGATGATGCTTGAGGCGGCTGCCCAAGCCGACGGCTTCCAGCGCGGCGCGGGCGCGCTCACGCCGCTCGCGCGGCGGCACGCCAGCGTAGATCAGCGGCTGCTCAACGTTGTCAATGGCTGAGGTGCGCCGCAGCAAGTTGAACGACTGGAACACGAAGCCGATCTTCTTATTGCGAATCTCGGCAAGCTGATTGTCGTTCAACTTCTCCACGTCCACCCCGTCCAGGCGGTACTTGCCGGAGGTGGGCTGGTCGAGACAGCCGAGGATGTTCATCAAGGTCGATTTGCCCGACCCAGACGGCCCCATGATCGCCACCAGCTCGCCGGGGTAGATCTGCAGGTCAACCCCGCGCAGGGCGTGCACCTCGATATCGCCCATCTTATAAACCTTGGTGATCCCACGAACATCAATGACGGGCGTCGGTTTTGCGCCGTCCGCATGGGCGCCATTGCGTGTTGCCAGCGTGCTGCGCTCTGCTGTTGCTACGGTCATCTCTCCCCTCCTAGTTGCCAAACACGCTGCCTACTCGCGGGGCAAGGATGACATCTCCAGGGTTTAGCCCCGAGACGACCTCAGTGAAGCTTTCGTTGCGCAGCCCGAGCTTGACCTCAACCTCGGAGACCTGATCGCCGACGCGGCGAGTGACGAAGGTCTTGCCGCTTTCGCGGTCGCGGCGGATCGCCCAATTGGGCACGAGCAGCACATCTTCGCGGCGCTCGAGGATGATCGAGGCGTTTGCAGTCATGCCGCTGCGCAGCGGGGCTTCTGTCTCGCCGATGTCCACGCGCACGTCGTAGGACACCACGCCGTTCACGACGCGCGACACGGGCGAGATGCGCTTGACCTTGCCCTTCACTGTCACACCAGGCAGCGAGTCCAGCGTGATGTTGACCTCTTGCCCCTCGCTGACTTTGGCGATGTCAATCTCGTCAACCGTGATGTCAATATGGAATAGAGAGGTGTCCACAACAGTGACGATGGGCTGCGTGCCGACGGTCTCGCCGACTTTGACGTTCAGATTGGCGATCACGCCATCAATCGGCGAGCGCAACGTTGCTTGTTCAATGCGGCGCTGTGCTTGCTTGACCTGGATCTCGACCAAGCGGACTTGGTTGCGCGCGTTTGCCAACTGGGCTTCAACATTGCGCAGCCCGATCTCAGCTTGCGCAAGTTGCGCTTTTGCTTGCTCGATGTCGAACTGTCGTGCGGGCGCGCGCACGCGCTCCAAGTTTGCTCGCGCCGACTCGACCTGCTGCTCGGCTGCCTTGATCTGTGCTTCGTCTGCGCCTTTGGCGACACGGTCGTATTGCGCCTTGGCTGCGTTGTAGTTGTTCGTCGCCTGCTCAAGCTGCAGCGCGGCTGGTGAGCCGCCAATTCCAGCAGGGTCGAAGGCGAAGGCGCGGTCGTAGTTCGCCTGCGCCTGGCGCAGCGCAGCTTCAGCGTTGCGCAAGCTCGCCTCTGCAGCCGCCAATTCTTCGGGCGTCGGACCAGCGCGCAGCTTGTCAAGCTGTGCCTGGGCAGCGTCGAGGGCTGCCTTCGCTGCAGCGATCTCCGAGGCGCGACCGCCAGCGATGGTGCGGCTGTAGTTGGCTGTAGCGATGAGCTGCTGCACGCGCGCGGTCTCGACGGCGAGCTCGGCTTGTCTCACCGCACCTTTCGCTTGCTCGAGCGAGGCTTGCGCCTGGGACAGGGCAAGCTCCAGGTCGGTCGTGTCCAGCCGCGCGATGACCTCCCCCTTCTTCACGCGCTGACCATTCTCAAAAGCGATCTCAGCGATTGTCCCGGGCTGCTGGAAGCTCAGCCGAACTTGCGCTTCTGGCTCAATGTTGCCTGTTGCGCTGATCGAAGCGACCAGCGAACCGCGCTGAACTGTCGCCGAGCGTTCGCTGCTGGCAGACTGGCTGGCGCCAGGCGGTGCACAAGCAGACAGGATCAGGGCGCTCCCCACAAGCACTCCGAGCAGAGCCGCATGCAGGCGGCGCAAAGGCGCTCTCGTCACTCTCATTTTGTGTCACCTCAGCGTCTGAATCGCACTTGCAGTAGGTTGCTGATGAGCGGCTGTAGCTCACGAGCAACAACACCATACATGCTAGGCAAGTGAGGTTAGCGCCACCTGAGATGATTAGATAACAAACTATTAGCTGTGCCAACGAATTGGCTCACATATGCAAGTGCAGGCGTGCCCCCTCGGGTTGGCGTGCAGGGCGTTGATACACCTGCCCGATGCTACGATCCACATCGTGGATTTCAAGTCGTTCAACGAGCTGCTCCACGTGGACTTCTCGGGGATGCTGGTGACCTCGCGCAACGCAGCGCTGGCTGTCGTTGGCGACCGCGCGGAAGCATTTGCGCAGTCGCTCAGCGAAAGCAAGGGCACACCCTACGTGGCAACCGAGGTACGTGTTTGGCTTGGGCTGCCGATTCTCACTGCGCCGTTCCCCCTCTTCGTCGGCGCAGTGATGACCGAACGCAACGCGATCTTGAACCAGATGTCCGTTTTCGCTTGGCTGGAGGACAACTACGTCGAGCAGCCGCGCGCTGAGGTGTTTGGGCTCACCCCCTTTGGCGAGCAACCAGTGCTATTCGTGCGCGACTTCGACATGGACCGACCGCTTGAAGCCTGGATACAGACGCCCCAGCCTTCGGACTGGGCGCGGCTGGTTGGGATCGTGATCGCCTCCTCGCGCTACGGCGGTGGACAGCAGTCGCTGCCGCCTGATCAAGCTGCGCTTGTCTTGATGGCGATGCACCTGCCTGCAGATGCCCAACCGTTTGTCGAGGAGCTGGCGCGCCAGGTCGCTGGGGGAAGCTCGCTCAAAGCTGCTCTGCGGCAGCGCCGCAAGACGACGGACGCGGCGCTGATGCGCGCCTGCGATGGTTGGCGCGCCTTATCGCGGGCGACCAACGTTGCGATCCTCAACCCAGACCAGTCCAGCGCTGCAGCCAAGGTGCTCGAGCTTGCTCCGCCGAAGCGGTGGTAGGGGCTTGCTCTGGCGACACATGGCAAGGCAAGTTACCCTGCCCTCACCCCCTACCCCCTCTCCCTGAGGGAGAGGGGACAGGGGTAAGGGCAGGATCGCACACCGTACCCCCTGGTTCCGTGTTCACTCAAAGAGAGGCCTCGACGAGCGAGGGTAGCAAACGTATGTAGTTCGGGGCTAACCCACCGGCGCGAGCATCTCTTCGCTGTGCCCGCTGCCGTTCGACGAAGCTCCCGACGGCTCGATTGTCCTGAGTTCGAGCTTGCCGTCCTTCAGGTCGATCAGCACGCGGCTGTTATCTTTGATCGTGCCTAGCAGCAAGCCGTCCGAGAGGGCGTCTTCGACCTCGCTCTGCACTAACCGGCGCAGCGGGCGAGCGCCGTAGTCTGGGTCGTATCCCTTGTCGGCGAGGTAGCTGCGTGCTTCCTCGGTGACCTCAAGGGTGATGTTGTGTTCTGCCAAGCGCTTCTGCACCTTGTTCAGTTCAAGCGTGACGATTTGCTTGATTTGCTCCTTGGTGAGCGGATGGAACACAATTGTCGCGTCCAGACGGTTGAGGAATTCAGGGCGGAACAGCCGCTTGAGCTGGGCGAGAAGCTTCTCTTTGATCTCAGCGAAGCGCTTCTCCTCATCCTTCTCCTCGTCGCGCTTGACGTTGAAGCCAAGGCGGGATTCGCGCTTGATCAGCTCTGCGCCGACGTTGCTGGTCATGATGATGCAAGTGTTGCGGAAGTCCACTTTGCGCCCGCGCGCATCGCTCAGGCGCCCCTCTTCCATGATTTGGAGGAGCATATTGAAGACCTCCGGGTGCGCCTTCTCGATCTCGTCGAAGACGACGAGGCTATACGGTCGGCGACGGACTGCCTCGGTGAGCTGCCCGGCATCGTCGTAACCAACGTATCCAGGGGGCGCACCAACCAGGCGCGAGACGGTATGGCGCTCCATGAATTCGCTCATGTCCAGCACGATCATCGCGTCCTCGCTGCCGAAGAGTTGCTCTGCAAGCGCCTTGGTCAGCTCAGTCTTGCCAACGCCAGTCGGGCCGAGGAAGATGAACGACCCCATCGGGCGCTTGGGGTCTTTCAAGCCGACGCGGGCACGCCGAATCGCCTTGGCGATGGTGCGGATTGCCTCGTCTTGACCAACGACGCGCTTGTGCAGCTCATCCTCCAGATGGAGCAGGCGCTCACTTTCGGTGCTGGCGATGCGCTTGACCGGAATCCCTGTCCACATGGACACGACTTCAGCGATGTCTTCTTCGGTGACGACTGTGCCCTCGGTCTCATGGTCGAAGCCAGAGCGCAGCCGCTCGATCTCTTCTTGCAGGTCGCGCTCGCGTTCGCGCAGCTCGGTCGCTTCCTCGTATCGCCCTTCAGCGTAGAGCGCCTCGCGCTGCTTTTGCGTCTCGCGCAGCTCGCGGAAGGCGCGTTGCAGGTTGATGGACTGCGGCGACTTGTACATGCGCACGCGCGAGGCTGCCTCGTCGATCAAGTCGATCGCCTTGTCGGGCAGGAAGCGGTCGGCGACGTAGCGTGAGGAGAGCATCACCGCGGCGCGAATTGCCTCATCGCTGATCTTGAGCTTATGGTGTGCCTCGTAGGCGCCTTTAATGCCGTGCAAGATTTGGATCGCCATCTCTGGCGATGGCTCTTCGACATAGACGGGCTGAAAACGGCGTTCGAGCGCAGCGTCGCTCTCGATATATTTGCGGTACTCGTTCAGCGTCGTCGCGCCGATGCACTGGAACTCGCCGCGCGCCAAGGCTGGCTTGAGGATGTTTGCTGCGTCCACGCTGCTGCCGGCAGAGCCAGCGCCGACGAGCATGTGCACCTCGTCAATGAACAAGATGGTGTCACTCGCCTTGACTTCTTCGATCACGCGCTTGAGGCGTTCTTCGAACTGACCGCGGTACATCGTGCCAGCGACCAACGAGCCGACGTCGAGCTGCATGACTCGCTTGCCCAGCAGCGGCTCTGGGGTCTGACCGTTGACAATACGTTGTGCCAAGCCCTCGACGATTGCCGTCTTGCCCACGCCTGGCTCGCCGATGAGTGAGGGGTTGTTCTTGGTGCGCCGCGCCAGGATTTGGATCACGCGCTCGATCTCCATTTCTCTGCCGATCACTGGGTCGAGCTTGCCTTGTTCAGCTAGTGCAGTGAGGTCAGTGGCGAGCTGGTCGAGGGCTGGGGTCTTGGGGCGCTCTTTCTTTTGCATGGGCGAGGCTGCTGTCGCTGCTCCGCCAGCGCGCGAACCGCCCTCGGGTTGTTCCTGCTGGATGGCGCGCATGGTCTCGCGGCGGATGCGCTCAGGGGTCAGCCCAATCTGGCGGAGCACGTCAATCGCAACGCCATCGCCTTGACGGATCAAGCCCAGCAGCAGGTGCTCAGTACCGATATAGGCGCTGCCAAGCTTGCGCGCTTCCTCGACCGCGAGCTCGAGCACTGCCTTTGTGCGCGGGGTGAGCTCTGGCTTTTCGTTTGCTGAGGAGCGTCGCCCTGCGCCGGTCATGCGCTCCACCATTTCTGCAACTCGCTCTGGGCGTGCGCCCAATTCGCGCAGCACACGCCCTGCAATCCCGCCTTCTTCCTTCACCAGACCAAGCAGCAGGTGCTCGGTGCCGATGTAATTGTGGGCGAGCCGATTGGCTTCGTCCGTCGCCAATCGCAGGACTTGTCGTGCGCGTGAGGAGAATCTGTCTATCTTTCCTGACACTGCTTCACCTCTTCCTAGAATCTTAATACGACCCCATGAGAGCCTTTGAGCTGCAATGACGCACGGGGCTTAAAAAGCGAGGGCGCATTGCGCCCTCACTCTGCCTTCGACTCGCTGCCCGCTTCTGCTTCGACAGCTTCTGCCATCGCGTTGACGCCTCTAGAGGATGAGGACTCGCGCTGCAACGCTTCTAGGGCAGCCATCTCAGCGCGCCAGTCCATATCTGCAAACTCTGGGCGCGAGACACGCCGCAAGCTGAGCGCGATCCGCCGCTGCTCTGCGTCCACTTTGAGCACGCGCAGCGTGACAAGCTGACCCTCTTTCAGCACTTCGCGCGGGCTGGCGATCGGCTTCTCACTCAGCTCGACGAACGGGATCAGCCCCTCAATCGCCTCATCGCCTTTGATGCGGACGAAGACGCCGTGTCGCGAGTGCATTCGCACGACCTCAGCTTCGACGAGCTGACCAGGCTTATAGCGTTTGGCGATGTCCTGCCAGGGATCTGGCTCGAGCGCTTTGAGGCTGAGCGCGATTCGACCGCTCTCGCGATCCACGCTGAGCACCTTGACGTTGACGCGCTGTCCTTCTTTGAGCACGTCGCTGGGGTGCTTCACGCGGCTGTGCGACAACTCAGTCAAGTGGATCATGCCATCTGCGCCGCCGAGGTCTACAAACGCGCCGAACTCCTTGATGCTGCTGACCACGCCCTCCAGCACCTGACCAGGCTCAATTGAGCTGAGTAGGCGATTGCGTTGGTAGGCGCGCGCTTCCTTGCTGGCAGCCCGCTCGCTGAGCACCAAGCGATTCTGCGCGCGGTTGACCTCGATGACCTTGATCATCACCTTTTGCCCGATCAGCTTGTGGAAGCGCTGCTCAGGGGGCTGGTTTTCGTCGCCCAACATACGCTGGTGAGACAGGCTGAGCTGCGAGGCAGGCAGGAAGCCGCGCAGCCGACCGATCTTGACGATCAACCCGCCCTTGTTGTAGCCCGCGATGGTTACCTCGATCGCCTCTTGCCTCTCATAAAGCTCCTCCACGTAGCGCCAATCGCGCTCGGAGACTGCTTTGCTCAATGAGAGTACGACATTGCCGTTGGGGTCTTCTGGCTGCAATACATACGCGAAGACCTCATCACCCTCTTTCAAACTGCTGCGGACATCTTTCGGCAGTGCTTCGATGTCCTTGTTGCTCACAATCCCCTCGGACTTCGCACCCAGCTCAATCAGAATCTCGCGCTCAGTAATGCGGACAATCCGCCCCGAGACAAGCTGATCTTTCTCGAACCGATTGACCCGTGCCTGAAAGTGGTCGAGGAGTTTGGCAAAGCTCTCTTCTCCCTGCGCTGGGTTGTCCTGAACGGGGAGGTCCTGGTTCTCCATATCTAGCGGATGCATCCTTCGATGTCTGAGTTGCGAGATTATAAGCGAGGCGCGCTACTCCCCGAAGCGAGGGAGATGTGTGAGAGGGCGGGCAGGCGCGCGCAGCACATACAAAGCCCAGCACAGCCCTGCGCTCGCGCCTCAACGCTGGTGGCGCTGCGCTAGGCGCGCAAGCACATCGCGCAAGCTCAGCCCGCGCACACTGAGCAACACCAGCAGGTGATACACCAAGTCAGCGCTTTCGTCGAGCAGGCGCTCCGCATCCTGAGCAGCACCTGCAAGCGCGACCTCCACACCCTCCTCGCCAACTTTCTGAGCGACCCTGAGCAAGCCAGCGTTGATCAAGCGCGCAGTGTAGCTCTCGTCGGGCAAAGCAGCAGCTTTGCGCAGCGCGATCACCGCCTCAAGGGTGTCCAGAAAGGTTGCTGCGGGTGGCGGAAGTGCTCCGCCCTGAAGGTCTTGCCAAAAGCAGCTCTCGCGCCCCGTGTGGCATGTCGGACCAGCCGGATCAGCGCGGACGAGCAAGCAGTCCGCGTCGCAATCGGCGCGGATCTCGCGCACCTCGAGCACATTGCCGCTGGTTTCCCCTTTGTGCCAAAGCGCGTTCCGGCTGCGTGACCAAAACCACACCTCGCCGCTGGACTGGGTCAGGCGCAGCGCCTCGGCGTTCATCCAGCCCAGCATCAGCACGCGACCTGTAAGCGCGTCTTGAATGATCGCAGGGATCAATCCGCGCTCGTCGAAGCGTAGCTCAAGCGACATTTGAACGGGATGATACAGGCGTCGCGCCTCACCTCAGTGCTGGTCCCCCCTTGTCCTTGTTGACGAGCAAGGACAGCTTACGCGCTCTGGCAGCCTCGTCTGCTGGCGGTTGCTGGGTCTGCCGACAGCGAGCGCAGCGGGCTGCCGGCGCAGCTCAGGGGGCAGCCACGACGTGCAGTCCTTGGACGCAAGGCTGCGTGTGTTGCTCACCGCAGGTCACGCAGGATTAGCGCCGCTATGACAGCGACTGCTGCGACGAAACCATATTCCAGAAGTGCCCCCAGGGTCAGCCCGTCGCGCACACTAAGCGACGCCAAGTTTGTCGCTGTGTAGAAGATCGCGAGCAACAACACGCCTGCACCCCAAGCAGACAGGTTCCAGTAGTTCATCGCCCACGTTGCTTGTCCAACCAACAGCGCTGTGATCGCTGCGTGAAGCACAGTCCACTTTGCTCCTCCGCCGTAAGAGCCGAGCAAGTCCACTGCGAGTAGAAACGCTACTGCCAGCATGCCCGTTGCTGTGACAAGGGTGCGCTCGCGCGTCGCGTAAATCAGAGTGAACGCGCCTAGCGCAATAACGTAGTTCACGCCACTGACCAGCAGACGAGCAAGCGGGTAACTTGGCTGGGTTGGTGAGACAGTCACATACTCCGCCGCAATTAGCGCCACAATCGCAACCACACCCGTCAGCAGCGCAGCGAGCCAAACTGCCCAAGTATCCAGCCGCGCCAGGATCAGTGCTAACGCGAAAGCCGCCATGCCCGGGGCAATCCAAAACGGGAAGAGGAAAGGCACTTGCCCTTGTTGCACTTCCGGGTGAGACCGCAGCGACCAATCAGCGCCAGTGACGACAACTGTGGGCAGAAAGAGCATGAGCAGCACGTTGACGTCGAGCCGAACCATTAGCGGCGCGCCGAGGAGCTCTACGCTGACAACGCGGCTTGGTAGCTCGATGATCAGCAGAAGCACAGGGGTCAGCGCTGTCAGCGCCGCGACTAGCGACAGTCGCCGCACAAACTCAGCCAGCGGGGGAGCAAGCTTGAACTGCTCGTTCATCGAGTGTCGTGTCAACGTTCAGCGCCGGATCGTCTCGAGACTGCCATTCTGATTGTCCGATGTCAACGGACTTGGAAGCCGCTGTCACTGGGCGCAGCGTCTGCGCTCCTAAGTCTAAACGGTTTGCATGCGGGCTACATGTCGCGGGAGTAGCTGGACGAAGGCTCAGGCGAAGTCCTGAAGCACCGCCTCTGCCGTCCAACGCTGGTCGTGCAACAGAGCCAACCCCTACAACCTGCGGGATGGAATCCGCCCAGCGCAGCAATGCTCCTGCTGTCCTCAGCCAAGCCAAGCTGCACACTAACGGTTGCGCTCACCTATAATTTGGGCTTGAGTAGGATCTTGTGTAGGGAAATTAGCTCGATGGAGATGTCAGCGTTGCCACGCACAAGGTCATTTCCCGCCTGCGCTTACTTGCTCCAATGCTTCTAGGTTTCGCATCGTGAGGAGAGAACCAGACATGCACAACCGCAAACCGTATGCCCTGTTAGGTTTCGTCGCCACGGCCAGCATGGTGTTGGCAGCGTGCGCTGCGCCCGCAGGCACGCCAATCGTCCAGACCGTCGTGGTCGAGAAAGAGGTGCAAAAAGAGGTCATCAAGGAAGTGGAGAAGGTGGTCGAAATCACCGCCACACCCATTCCTGAGTGGACCACCCCGCACCCGATTCTCAGCGACATCCGCGTGCGCCAAGCGATCGCACATTGCACCGACCGCAAGGCGCTGATTGGCTCGGTCTACGGCTACCTACCCGACGAGCAGCGCGAGAAGCTCTTCATGGACACCTTCATTCCGAAGGACTCGGTGTGGTATGCCAAGAACGTGGACCCCAACGCCAACATCGTGGACTACCTCTACGATCCGGAGAAGGGCAAGGCGCTCCTCGAGGAAGCAGGCTGGAAGCTTCCCCAGGGCGGCACGATTCGAGTGAACGCCAAAGGTGAACCGCTCGCCCTGCGTTTCACCACGACAAACGCACCCTTCCGCCAGACCTGGGGGGCAGTGTTTGTCAAGTCGCTGCAAGATTGTGGCATCCAACTCCTGCCTTCATACATCCCCGGCTCGATCTGGTTTGGTGGCAATTCCGGTCTGCGCCGGCGCGACTTTGAGCTGGGCGCTTTCGCCTGGGTTGGTGAAACCGAGCCTCCCGGCGTATCGCTGTATGCCTGCGACCAGATCCCGCGCCCCGACAACAACTGGAACGGGCAGAACTATATGGGCTGGTGCAACGAGCGCGCGAGCACGGCGATCAAGCAAGCCAACAACACCTTGAACGACGCAGAGCGCAAGAAGCTTTACGTCGTCGTACAAGAAGAGTTCAGCAAAGACATGGTTTCGCTCCCGCTCTTCCAGCGCCTCGAGGCAACGGCTCACAACAAAGCCCTGAAGGGCTTGAAGGCAGATCCAACTGAGTACTACACTGCCAGCATCGCCGATTGGGAGCTGGAGGGAAAGGACACCGTGATCATTGCCCTGGGTCAAGAGCCAGCCTCGCTCTTCCTGTTGCAAGAGAGCGCAGCGGTTGCAACAATCGTTGGTCAAGCCGTGTTTGGCACGTCCTACACCCAATACAGCTACGGCTTCCAACCTGTGCTGCTTGAGGGCGACCAGTTCCCGACCATCGAGAACGGCGGCGCGCAGAACGTCGAGGTTGAGGTGAAAGAGGGCGATCTCGTGGTCAACGCCAACGGCGATGTCGGCACATTCAAGGACGGCAAGCTGGTTGACCGCGAGGGCAAAGAGCTTGAGCTGAAGGGCCGCGATATCAACGGCAACGACGTCGAGATTAAGGCAGGGGTCAAGTTGCCGCAGCTCACCGTCACTTACAAGTTCAAGCCCCACAAGTGGAGCGACGGCGAACCCGTCAAGAAGGCGGACTGGGAACTGGGCTACAAGGTCGCCTGCGACCGCGAGTCAGGCAACGTCAGCTACTTCACTTGTGACCGCGTCGTCAGCCACGAGGTGCTCGACGACCTCAGCTATCGCGTCGTCTTCGCCAAGGGCTACCAGCCGCCGACGTATTACCTGCCGCCGTTCGGCTACTACCCGTCGCACCAGAAGCTAGCGGATGGTCGCACACTGGCTGAGGTCGCGCCCAAGGACTTCAAGAACCTCAAGGAGATCACTGATACGCCGCTGGGCACTGGGCCGTACGTGGTCAAGGAGTGGCAGCGCGGTCAGCGCATCGTGATGGAGGCAAACCCGAACTTCTGGAAGGGTGCGCCGAAGATCAAGAACGTGATCTTCCAGGTGTTCGAGGGTGGTCCTGCTGGCGCAGTCGCAGCGCTGCTGCAAGGCACGGTTGACGTCGTCGGCAAAGAAGTGCTCGGCGCCGGTCAGGAGCTGCAGACGGTCATCGAGGAGAACCAGAAGGGCACGGTTGTCGCTGTGCCGATCGCCAGCCCAACTTGGGAACACGTGGACTTCAACCTGAACATCCGCTGAAGCCTACACTCAGTAAGCGACTTGCACAGGGGCGCGTGTAACCGCGCCCCTGTGCTTTGGTTACTCGAATCCATCCTGCGCACAACCGCGCCAGACCACGGTTTGCCACAACTCGGGCGGGTAGAGCAGGATCGCCGCCTTCTGGCGCAGCGCGCGCGCAGATGCCGTCCGACCAGAGGCGAAGTAGTCCTGGAGCGTCGCTACGGGGTCAGCATCCACAGGCACGGGCAGCGAGCGCCCGAGCACGTCCACCCGTCGCCCAACGCCGCGAAAACCTGGCGTATGCCCAAAACGCGACGCGCCAAAATCGCGGCGCGGACGCCAGCGATGGGGGAAGGGGTTGCCAGGCACTTCCGCGAAGAAGAACCACACGTCAAAGTCCTTGATCCCTGTTCGCCCGTCCAGGTGATGGCACGCTGCGCCTTGACACAGCGCGATAGCCAGGATACGCGCTCGGTACGGCGCCCAACGCAGTTTGCGCTGGCACAAGTCCTCCAGCGCAGCACGCGCAATGGCAACAAGCCGATGCAAGTCCTCGTCCGTGATCGGCTCAAACGAACGCTCGCCTGCACGATCCATTACTCGCCAGGTCTATAACCGCGTGCAACAGCAGCGCCTGTTTCCCGCTAATCTACCTCCAGCGCGCTGCCTGTAGCGCCTATAATGCTCTGCGCTAATGCCTGTGAGCTGCCTTACAGCATGACTGCGTACGAGTAAGCGCATTCCAGGCGTCGTTCAAGCAGCACACTAACTCAGTCAAAGGAGGTGCATATATGGCGAAGAAGGAACGCGAACAGAAGCAGAAAGAGGACGTGATCGAGGTCGAAGGTGAGGTTGTCGAAGCGCTGCCGGGCACTATGTTCCGCGTGCGACTGGACAACGGGCATCAGGTGCTGGCAACGCTGTGCGGCAAGATGCGCAAGTCCTACGTGCGCGTTTTGCTCGGCGACCGCGTCCGCGTTGAGCTTTCGCCCTACGACCTAACTCGTGGGCGGATTAGCTGGCGGCTGAAGTCGTCCTTCGAGATGACGCCCTAGTCAGCCGCTGCGCGCTGAAAGAACAGCGCTATCCAGTCCCCTCGCTCCTGTCTGTCGGTTAGGCGCAGTCCCTGCCTCTGCGCCTCGTTGCTCACCAGCTCGGCTTGGTCAGCAAGGATTCCGGAGAAGATGAACTGCTTACCGATCTCTCCCAGCCCCTCGGCGAGCATTTTCTGAATCACCCCTGCTAGGATATTAGCGACGACGACATCGTAAACACCCTCCGCCTGTTCCCACGAACCGTGTGCGACGCGGACGCGGGAAGCCACGCCATTTGCAGCGACGTTCTCTTGCGCAACGCGCACGGCTTCCTCGTCGGTGTCCACCGCGAGCACGTCGCTTGCGCCGAGCTTCGCTGCCAGGATCGACAAAATGCCGGAGCCGCACCCCACGTCGAGCACGCGCATCGCGGGCTTGACGCGGTCGAGCAGTGCCAGCGCACACAACTGCGTGGTTGGGTGTAGCCCTGTCCCAAATGCCATGCCCGGATCGAGCGCAACCAGGATGTCCTCGGAGGTAGCTCCTGCCTCTGCGGGCGCAATCCAAGAAGGGTGAATGAGGATGCGCGACCCTATGCGCAGCGGGGCAAACGAAGCGCGCCAGGCGTTTGCCCAGTCCGCGGCATCAACCTCGCGGTAGGTGGGCTGGGGAATAGGTCGAACCATGCTCAGGTAGAGCAGCGCCTCTTCGACTTTGCGCCGTCTGTCCTCCAGAGTGTCATCCATCGGCAGGTAAGCGCGGACGACCACAGGTCCGGCGGCAGCCTCGTCCTCCCAGCGATCTGCGCCGAGGGTGTGGCGCTGCTCGAGCGCGACCCCGCCTTCGACGTGCAGAAAGATCGCCTCGCTAATTGCCTCGGCAAGTTCTGCATCTACTTCGAGGCTGAGCTCGAGCCAGCGACAGCCGTTTTGCTGCCTAGGAGACTTGCTCACTTGCCCTGCTGAACACTGTTTGCTCGCGCGTCTGCGCTGAGGTGTGGCTGTCGTAGTACTCGCGCCGGCGGTAGAACACGCCGTCTTGCATCACGCCGATGTTGATGTCGCGATCAACTGCCTGCACGCCTGTCTTCAAGTTGGTGCACGCCCAGCGTTGCTGGATGGCAAGAAATGGGCTGATCATGCGGTGGACTGAGATCTGCGTGTCGCCGTAATTTTTAGGCTTTGACCGCGGCGCGCAGCGCGTCGTGTCCGCGCACGATCTCTAGTGAGGTGAAGTCGCGGCGCATAAAAAGGCGCGTGTATGGGAATTGCCTCAGTAGTGCCTCTGCAAAACGCCGCAGCGCAGGCTCGCCTTGACATGTGCCCCATCTGCGACCAGGGTCGCCTCTAAGGCGAACGCGCTGAC
>JANWZM010000106.1 GCA_025054635.1 Thermoflexales bacterium | reverse complement strand
AAGGCTTTTACAATCAGGCAGCGTTCCTCAAGATGGACACACGCTGGCTCACTCGAGAGCGGCTGGCATGGGTCGTGCTTGCGCTGTTTGTGGGTGGGACACGGCTCAGTGCATTGAACATGCCTTTGTCGAACGAAGAGGCAGCGTCGGCGCTTACTGCGCTCGCGCTGCTGCGTGGCGAGCCAGCCGCAGCCTTCAATCCGCTCCTCAGCACAGCGCAAGCGGCGCTGTTCGCGCTGTTCGGTGCAAGCGACATCGCCGCGCGCCTGCCTGGGGCACTGGCAGGAGTCGCGCTCTGCTTTCTGCCTCTGCTGCTTAGGTCTGCCCTTGGGGCAGCGAGGGCGTTGCTGATGGGAGCACTGCTTGCGCTCTCCCCGGCGCTTTGGTTCGTGGCGCAAAACGCGGCTGGCGCGAGCCTCGCCTGGGCGCTGGCGCTGTTTGCGCTTGTTCTAGCTCAGCGCGCAGCTTGGTCTGCTGCAGGTGCGGCGATTGGCGTGCTGATGGCGTGTGGTTACGATGCTGTCCTCCCTGCGCTTGCAGCCTTACTCATCCTTGCTGTGCGTGGGTACGCCCGCCAACTCGAGACAACGGCGTTTGGTACAGCCGCTGGAATAGGGCTTCTGCTCGCTAGCACGGGGCTCGGTTGGCGCTGGCAGGGCATTGGGGATGCCTTTGACGGGTATGCGCGATGGGGCGCAGCGCTTAGCGACCTTCTTATGATGGAGCGAGGGCGCCTCTTAGCTGGGTTCGCCCTCGATGAAATCCTGCTCTGGGGCATCGGCTCGATTGGCGTCTTGTCGTTGGTCGTTGGCCAGAAGATTGACACGCTCTCGGCAGACGGCTTGGCTTGGCTTGCCCTTGGGGTAGCTGTCGCAGCACTCTTCCCTCAGCCTGCGAACTTGCTGCTGGTCGTGCTCAGCTTGAGCCTATTTGGTTCGGGTGCGCTGCACCACCTGGGGGAGCAAATTGCCAGCGAGGCAGAGAGTCGAGCGTTGACGCTATCCGCAGCGCTTGTCGTGCTGCTCGCGCTGAGTTTCGGCGCTCTGGGGCTGCGCCAATACGGGAGCGGCCAGATCAGTGGGCTGTTCTCTGCCGTGATTGCCCTCGCAGCGATCCTCGGCGTGTTTGCGTTCGGCGGGCTATGGATGGCTTTCGGCGCGGTGAGCCGTGGAATCGCCTTAGCAACGGTCGTCGCGCTGGCTGGCTACGCCCTTTGGGCTGGCTTGCGTCAGACAGTGGTTCGTCCTGCTAACGCGATGGAGGCGTATCGCGCAGAGACATTGCAACCCGGGCTGAGCGCGCTGAGGCACACGCTGCGCGTGATCAGCCTGCGCGACACGGGCGAGCCGTTCGCGCTGTCCTTGAATTTGCCTGACAACGCCCCCAACGCGCTGCGCTGGGCGCTCCGGGAGTGGACGACAACCGACGAGAGGCAAGCCGCAGCTTTTCTCACCCCCAGTGGTTCAATGCCCACAACGCGAACCCCACTGATAGGGCACACCTTTGAGATTCTCAGGCAGAGCAGCCTAGGTGAGTTATCGTGTGGGGCTTCTGCGGTATGTCTGCCTGTCGCGCGCTGGGCTGCTTTCCGCGAGGGCGGCACAGCGCGCGTCGAGCGCTGGACGTTGTGGGTGCGGTCGAACATCGCCCTGCGCGCTAGCGGATACCGCTGAATGAGCAATGACTGTGCTCGAGGACAACGGACGAGTTGAACGTTGGCTCTCCCAGCCTGTGTTGGGCAGGCTCAGCGCAGAGCACGTCGCCTACCTTGTGCTCATCGCGCTGGCGATGCTGTCGCGCTTTTACGACCTCGGCGCGCGCGTGATGAGCCATGACGAAAGCCTGCACACCTACTTCTCATACCAGCTTGCCAACGGCAGGGGGTTTCAGCACACGCCGCTGATGCACGGGCCGTTCCTGTTCCACATCACTGCGCTGAGCTACTTCCTGTTCGGCGCGGATGACTTCACCTCTCGGCTGCCGATGGCGGTCTTTGGCGTGGTGCTTGTTGCCCTGCCCTTCGCCTTTCGGCGCTGGCTGGGGCGCGCGGGGGCACTCGGCGCTGCGCTGATGCTGCTGATCTCGCCCTCGATCCTGTACCACGCCCGCTACATCCGCCAAGAAGAATCGATCTTGGTCTGGACGGTGTTGACGGCGCTGTGTCTGTGGCGCTACTTGGACGACCGACAACCCGGCTGGCTGGTCGGGCTGTCAGCCGTGCTGGCGTTCCACGCGACCGACAAGTCCACCTCGTTCTTGGTCGTCGCCTGGGTGCTGATCTTCCTCGCTCCGTTAGCGGTCAAACAAGTCATCGCGCTACGCGGGCAATTACGGGACGCCTTGACGCTGGTTGGGCTGACTCTGTTGACCGCCGTGCTGATGGTCGGGCTGAGCCTCGCCTTTGAACGAATCAGCGCCCTGTTCGCCTCCGTTCTGGGGATGCACAGCTTAGTGCAACCTGGCAACCCAGCGGCGCTCGACCCGTCGCTGAGCACGCTGCTGTTCATCCTCCTGATGCTCGTCCTGACTGCCCTGGTCACCGTCGTGTTGATCACGCTTTACCAGCTTGGCTTCGGCTTGTGGTTACAACAAGTGCACCAAGCAGCGCCAGCGCTGAACGCTGCCATCGTGCTGGTGACGACCACGATGTTCATGGGGTCGCCAGCCATGCTACTGATCAAGAACCGCTTGTGGGAGCTGTTCCAAGGCGAAGAGCTAGTGCCGATCAGCCTGCTGGGGGACATGGCGAACTTGCAGTCAAACCCTCGGGTGATCACCACGATGTTCGCTATGGCGTTGGCGCTGATCGCCATCGCAGTTGCCCTAGGGTTGGTTTGGGGCGGAGTGCGCTGGCTGACCATATCAGCTGTCTTCTTGGCGATCACCGTCACGTTGTTCACCACAGTCTTCACCAACCCGGCTGGGATCGGCACTGGGTTTGTTGGTCAGCTTGGTTACTGGATGGCGCAGCAGCCAGTGCAGCGCGGCGGTCAGCCTTGGTACTACTACTTCCTGATTGTGCCGATGTATGAATACACCGCACTCATCGGCTCGGCGTGCGCGGGAGTTGTGCTTGGCGGGATGTTGATCAGACACGTGCGGCGCACGGGCGAGTCTCTGGCTGAGGCGCTGCGCGAGTATCGCTTCCAAGCGTTCCTGGTTTGGTGGGCTGTGGCAAGCTGGGCGGTGTACACCATCGCTGGCGAAAAGATGCCCTGGCTGACTACGCACATCGCCCTGCCGATGTGCCTGCTGACCGGCTGGTTCTTGGGCAAGGCTGCGACATACCTGAGCCAAACGATGCGCGGGCAGCCGCCATTACGCTGGGCAGCCGCGCTTGGGCTGGGCTTGGTTGCCGTCACTCTGGTCGTCCGCATGCTCTCGCTCATCGGCGGGTTGAGCTTGGAGGCATTCGACAGTGAGGCAGTGAACTGGGGACTCGGCATGGCGCTGACCCTCGGGCTGCTTGGGTTTGTGCTGTTGCTGTTGCGCCAGCTTGTTGGCGCAGCGACCGCGCCTGCCTTCGGGCTGGCGAGCTTTGCGGTGCTCAGCGCGCTCACGGTGCGCACAGCGGTCATGGTCACATACATCAACTATGACTACGTCAAGGAGTTTCTGTTCTACGCTCATGGCGCGCCTGGCGTCAAGATCGCGCTGCGCCAAATGGAAGACCTACGCGACCGCATGGGCGGCAGCGACCCTCTGCGCATCGGCTACACCCAGCAGGTGAGCTGGCCTTTCTCTTGGTATATGGTGCACTTCCCCGGCGCGCGATATATCGGCGCTGCGCTGCCGACGGACTACGAGAGCCTGCACGTCATCTTGGCGAGCGAGCAGGACACTAGCTTTCTGGAGATCAGCGAGCGCCTGCGCGACCAGTACGCGCGCTTCGACTACACGCTGGTGTGGTGGCCGATGCAGGACTACTTCGACTTGACCTGGGAGCGGATTAGCTACTCGTTGTTCAACCCAGAGGCGCGCGCCGCGCTGTGGGAGATCGCCTTCAACCGCAACTTTGAGCCATATGCTCGCCTGTTCAACAAGCCCTCGCTCACGCCCGAACGCTGGTCGCCCAGCCATCGCTTCTCGATGTTTGTGCGCGCAGATTTGGTCGAGCGGTTGTGGGATTACCAGCTCGGCGACCTAGCCGCAAATGGCATCCCGCGCCAGCGTTCGCTGCGCTTGCAAAGCCCGACTGGGGTTGCCGTCGCGCCAAACGGCGAGCGCTTGATCGTTGATCACCGAGCCAATCGTGTTTTCCGGCAAGCGGCAGACGGCGCACTGCTCAGCGCCTTTGGCGGCGCAGGAAATGGGCCGGGGCAGTTTAACGACCCATGGGGCATCGCCGTTGACCGCGCGGGCAACATCTACGTCGCCGACACGTTCAACCACCGCGTCCAAAAGTTCACCCCTGAGGGGGTCTTCCTGCTCAGTTGGGGACAACCCGGCGTCAGCAACGAGCCTGGCGAAGGTAAGCGCACCTTGTTTTTCGGCCCGCGCGGAATCGCCTTTGACCGCCAAGGGCGCGTGCTGGTGACCGACACAGGCAACAAGCGCGTGCAAGTCTTCGACACGGAAGGGAACTTCCTCACCCAGTTCGGCGCGCCTGGCGATGAGCCCGGGCAGTTCAACGAGCCCGTCGGCATCGCTGTGGATGAGCGCGGCTTGATCTATGTCGCCGACGTGTGGAATCGGCGAGTGCAGGTGTTCGACGAGTCATTTGCCTTCGTCCGCGCGTGGACCGTGCCTAAGTGGGCACAGATGCCCATCGAGCTGCTACAAGCAGTTGATCACAAGCCCTACATCGCTGTCGCTGACAACCGCGTATTCGTCAGCAGCCCGCGCACCGGGCAGGTGTTTGCCTTCACCCCTGCCGGCACGCGACTCGATTTGCCTGACCTCTCCCTCGACGCTGCAGAGATGCCTACGGGGCTTGCCGTGCACGACGGGCAGCTTCTTGTCGCTAGCCAGCGCGGAAGTGTGCTCGTGCTGCCGCTCGAAGCAGAAGGGGGCAGCCAGCAGCGATAAGAAAGGCATTCCCGCTGCGACACGCGCCGAGCGCGTATTTCGCTGCGCGGTCAAGGCATAATCCCAGCTATGTCAAGTCAGGAGGCGTCGCAGCGCCTGGTCAGTGGGCATCAGCGCCCCGAGGACGATCCAGCGCTCGACCGCGCGCTGCGACCACAGACCCTGGACGACCTCATCGGTCAGGACGCCATCCGTGACAATCTGCGCACGATGATCCAAGCCGCGCGCGCCCGAGGCGAAGCGCTCGACCATGTGTTGTTCTACGGGCCGCCCGGACTGGGCAAGACCACGCTGTCGCACATCATCGGCAACGAGATGCGCGCGAATGTCCGCGTGACCAGCGGGCCTGCCATCGAACGCGCTGGCGACCTAGCTGCAATCCTGACCAACCTGCGCGCGAACGATATCTTGTTCATTGACGAGATCCATCGCCTCAGCCGAGTAGTCGAGGAGGTGCTCTACCCAGCGATGGAGGACTATGCAATTGACATTGTGATCGGCAAAGGGCCGAGCGCGCGCAGTGTGCGCCTGAAATTGCCCCCGTTCACTGTTGTTGGGGCGACCACGCGCTTGGCGCTGCTCACCTCGCCGCTGCGGGCGCGCTTCGGCGCGATCTTCCGTGTGGACTTCTATCCCGTGGACGCCATCCAGCAGATCTTGGCGCGCGCGGCGCGGCTGTTGGGCACGCCAATTGACCCTGAGGCGCTGCTCCTGATCGCCCAGCGCGCCCGCGGCACCCCGCGCGTCGCCTTGCGCTTGCTCAAGCGCGCCCGTGACTTCGCCCAAGTCAAGGGAAATGGGCAGATCACCGAACAGTACGCGCGCGAGGCGCTGGAGATGCTCGGCGTGGATGCGCTTGGGCTGGACGACCTCGACCGCCGCACGTTGCGCGCGCTGATCGAGAAGTTCGGCGGTGGACCAGTCGGACTAGAGACGCTCGCCGCCAGCATCAGCGAGGAGAGCGACACGCTGACCGACGTAGTCGAACCTTACTTGATCCAACTTGGCTTTCTCGACCGCACCCCGCGCGGGCGGGTGGCGACCGCACGGGCGTATGAACACTTGGGCTACCCCTACACCCCGCCACAACAGCAACTGAG
>JANWZM010000103.1 GCA_025054635.1 Thermoflexales bacterium | reverse complement strand
GTAAGCCAATCACCTCAGCGTAGGCGATGGGCGCGTTTACAGCAAGGAAGCGGCAGCGCCAGTGATCCGTGCAGAAGGTCTCGGGCAGTCCATCGGGGTAGACCTTGACCCCTCGGTTGGTGATCATCTTGAGCTGCCAGCCAGCAGGCGCATGCTGAATCAGCGCCGCGCCGAGCGCGTTCGGATTGCGCCCGTCTTGATCCCAGTCCAGAAACACGTCCACACCGACCAACGCTTTAACTGGGCGCGGGCTTGGCGCAGGGGTGATGTGGATGCCCGTTGGCTTGTAGTGCACCGGCGTCAATTGGCGCGGGGTGCAGCCCAGGCGGTCAATCACAGCTTGGGCGAACGCGGCTGTGCCGACCAGCTTGCTGCTCAGTTCAGGGCGGTAGATGTCCGCTGTGTGTACGCCGTCCTCGAGCGTGCACAGCCAAGCGTTCTTGATCACCTCAGCCGTCTCCGCCAAGCCGAGGTGGACTAGCATCTGCGTCGCTGCGACCAGCAATCCCGAGGGGTTCGCCACCCCTTTGCCAGCGATGTCTGGCGCACTGCCGTGCACTGCCTCGAACATGGACACGCGCGGCCCGACGTTTGCTGAGCCAGCGATCCCGATTGAGCCAGCGATCTGCGCTGCCACGTCGGAGAGGATGTCGCCATATAGGTTCAGCGTGACGATGACATCGAACCGCTCTGGCTGGGCGGCAAGCCGCGCTGTGCCGATGTCAATGATCATGTGCTCCGCCTCGATGTCAGGGTATTCCGCCGCGATGCGCTCGAAGGTGCGGTGGAAAAGCCCGTCGGTGATCTTCATGATGTTGTCCTTGGTCATGCAGGTCACCTTGCGCCGACCGTAAGCGCGAGCGTATTCAAAGGCGTAGCGGATGATGCGCTCGCTGCCCGGCCAGGTGATCAGCTTCAACACTTGCGTGACTTCGCGCGTCTGCCGGTGCTCGATGCCCGCATACAAGTCCTCCTCGTTCTCGCGGATGATCACCAAGTTCATGCCCGGGTGTGCTGAGGCGACGAAGGGGGCATACGACTTGCACGGGCGGACGTTTGCAAACAGGTTCAGCGCCTTGCGCACCGTGACGTTGAAGCTCTTCCCCCCTGTGCCAAGCTGAGTCGTGATCGGCGCCTTGAGAAATGCCGGGTTGCGGCGGATAACCTCCCAGGACTCTGGGGCGATGCCAGCCGTGAAGCCCTGCTCGTAGAGCTTTTGACCGACCTCGATGACTTCGTAGCGCAAGGGCGCTTTCGCCGCGTCCAGGACGCGGAGCACGGCTTCCATGATCTCAGGGCCGATCCCATCGCCGAACGCGACGGTGATCGGGATTCGGACGTCAACCATGCAGGCATTATGCCTGCACTACATGCCACTGGAGGGCAAGAGCAGGAGCATCGCTGGGCAAGACAAATGGCATCCCCTTGCAGGTCGGCGACGTTGGCTCTTCCTCGCCACCAACGTTGAACGGCAGGCGCGGTGCCTTTTGAGTGGCAGATAGTGAGTGCAGACGTTAGTCGACAGCGCGTTTTTGCTGAGCCACCCCCCGCGCTCTTTGCACGCTTCTGAGCAAAGTATAATGGCAAAATTAACGCGCGCTTAAGCGCGGTGAAACGATTTACATCGGGTACTGCCTTGTCATGTCTAAATCACTTCGTGTTCTCATTGCTGACGATGAATCCATCATTCGGATGGGGCTGCGCACGATCCTGACCGAGCTTGGGCACACGGTTTACAGTGCCGCGGATGGAATTGAGGCAGTCACGCTTGCTCAGCGCGAGCAGCCAGACTTGGCGCTCCTGGATATCCGTATGCCCTTCCGCGATGGCTTAGAAGTTGCCAGCGAAATCCTCAAGCAGCGCCCAATCCCAATCATCATCTTGACCGCGTACAGCGAGACCGCCTTGCTCGAGCGCGCTACAGCGATCCCAGTGCAAGGCTACTTGGTCAAGCCCGTTAAGCGTGACGACTTGGTCTCCATGATGCACGTCGCAATAGCGACGTTCAACCAGCAGCGCGCTCTCGCCGAGAGGGTAGACGAGCTGGAGGAGAAGCTAACTGCGCGCAAGTTGATCGAGCGCGCGAAGGGCATCCTGATGAAGAATGGCATGGGCGAAGAGGAAGCCTACTTGCACATCCAGCACACAGCGCGCTCGCGGCGTACGACGATGAGCAAGATCGCGCAGGAAATCCTCGACCGCGCTGGGAAGTAAGCCTCGACTAGTCGTCCTCACCCACCTTCTTCAGACCACTGAGCGCGGCAGAGAGCCGCTTGCTGCCTGCTTCAACGAAGAAGACCTCAACCTCCTCGTCGTCGCGCACGGGAAAGCTACGCAGCACAATACCCTTGCCAAACCGCGGGTGTATCACGCGGTCACCGGGCTTGAACTGGGCGCTCGCCGTGCGCGGGCGCCCAGAGGCAGGGGACGTCCAAGAGGTCTGGGATTTGCGCTGGCTCGGCATCCCCTCAATCAGCTCTGGGGGGAGGTCGAGCAGAAAGCGCGAGGGCTCGGCGACGTCACTTTCGCCCCACTGTGCTCGGCGAAAGGGGTAAAGCAGGTAGAGCTGCTCTTTGGCGCGGGTGATCCCCACATACATCAAGCGACGCTCTTCAGCAAGCTCCTCTGGGTCATCTAGGCTTCGGCTATGCGGCAACACCCCCTCGGTCAGACCAGCGATGAACACGACACGGAACTCCAGCCCTTTTGCCGCGTGCAGGGTAAGCAAGGTGGGCACGTTGGCGTTCTCATCGTAGTTGTCCACATCGCTGACCAGAGCGACCTCGTTAAGGAAGTCGCCGAGCATCATGTCGCCGGCACTAGCGGCAACCGCGCGGAACTCAAGGATATTCCCCCAGCGGTCTTCACCCTCTTCAGTGCCATCGCGGACGAACTCGAGGTAGCCGCTGGTCTGTAGGATGTGATCGAGGAGCTGGCGGATGTTTAGCTCAACGCGCAGGCGTATCCACTGCGCCCACAGCTGGCAAAACTCGCCTAGGGCCTTAGCGGCGCGCCCTTCGACCAAACCGCGTTGATAGGCTTCCAGAGGGGTGATGCCGTGTTCGCGAGCAGCCAGCTCGAGTTGGCGAAAGGTCTTCTCGCCAATCCCGCGGGCAGGCACGTTGATCACGCGCTGCAGGCTCACTGTGTCCGCTGGGTTGTGCACGATGCGCAAGTATGCAATCACGTCCTTGATCTCGCGGCGAGCGTAGAAGCGCGTCGCGCCGACTAAGCGATAGGGCACACCTGCGCGCACAAACGCTTCCTCGAGCGGGCGGGATTGGGCGTTCGTGCGATACATCACGGCAATCTCGCCTGGCTCAGCCTGCCGATTGCGGATAATCTCGGCAATCGTGTCAACGATGTACTGTGCTTCCTCCTCCTCGTTGAACAGCTCGCGCACGACGATCTTCTGTCCGCCTTTGCGCTGCGCTACAAGGTCAATGTGGACGCGGTTAGGATTCTTCCGGATTACTGCCATCGCCGCGTCCAGGATCACTTGAGTGCTGCGGTAATTTCGTTGCAGCGCGATCACGCGCAGGTTGGGGAAGTCCTGCTGCAGTCGTTGCACATTGCGATGGTCTGCGCCGCGCCAGGCGTAGATGCCCTGGTCTGGGTCGCCGACGCAGAACAAGTTTTGGCGCTGCCCAGCGAGCAGCTTAAGCAGCACATACTGGGCGATGTTGGTGTCTTGAAACTCATCCACCAACACGTGTAGAAAGCGCGCCTGCAAACGCTCGCGCAACGCCTGGTCGCGCTGGAGCAGCCAAGCTGTCTCGGCGAGCAGGTCATCGAAATCCAGGGCGTTGTTTGCTCGCAGGATGGCGTTATAGCGAGGGTAAACCCGTCCAGCGATCTCCTCGAAGTAAGTCTTCGGCTGAAAATGCTCAGGGGCGATGAGCTCGTTTTTGGCTGCGCTGATCACCGCTCGAACTGCATCAGGTTTGTAGCGCTTCTCGTCAATGTTGAGGTCAGCCAGAGCAGCCTTGACGACTTGGAGCTGATCGCTGGCATCGTAGATGACGAAGTCGCTGCTCAAGCCGATGCGCGGCGCTTCGCGGCGCAGGATGCGTGCACACAGGCTGTGAAAGGTGCCCAGCCACATGTCGCGCGCGATGTCGCTGTTGGTCAGGCTGACCAGGCGGTCGCGCATTTCGCGCGCTGCCTTGTTGGTAAAGGTCACAGCAAAAATGCGATGGGCAGGCGCCTGCTGAGTAAGACATAAGTAAGCTGCGCGTGAGGTCAGGACGCGCGTTTTGCCGCTACCTGGTCCAGCAAGAACCAGCGTCGGTCCGTCAGAACATGTGACTGCCGCGCGCTGCTGGGAGTTCAGACTCTCAAGAAGGGCGAGCACACTAGGATTTTACGGGGTGGATGTTGCTGTCAGGGGCGGAGTCGGTGTTGCCGTCGAGATTGGGGGCGATGTTGGTGTGTAAAGTGGGATTGGCGTTGGCGTAGGCAGCGGGGTAGGCGATGCGGTCGCGGTTGGCGTGTGGGTTGGTGTCGGCGTTGCGGTTGGCGTGTTCGTTGGCGTTGGCGTCGGTGTCGGCGTGTGAGTTGGCGTCGGCGTTGGTGTGTTTGTCGGGGTTGGGGAAGGTGGCACAGTCAGGGCAACAGGCAGTCCAGCGATTGGCGAGGGCTGAAGAATGATTACAATCTGAGCTGATACCCAGCCCATGCGACCATCATCGAGGCGGACAAGAAACCATCGGCCGCTGGGCACGTCCACGTAGGCAATCGCGGTCAGTGCCACATTCGCTGGCAGTGAGTCAATCACTGCGTAGTTCAACCCTGGTCCACTGCGCACTCGTCCGCCCGAGACTGACACGAACAGGCGCGGTTGATCATCCGCAGGTGTGGGTGTAGGGCGCTCTTCTACCGTGGGTGTAGGCGTCGGGCGAGCAGTTGGTGAACTCGTCGGTGAGGCAGTGAGTGGCGACGTGGCTAGGATAGTTGCTTTCGGAGGCGGCACGAGCGTGGGAGGAGATGCACTATGCCGTTGACTAGCCGTTAACGCAGCGACAAGAGCTGTACCCACACCCACAAGCATGATAGGTACCCCCACCCAAAGGAGACGGCGCGAGGGTTGCGGCCTACCTTCTGCCGTAGGTTTGAGAACGTCCCTGGTGACCTCGTCGCTGGAGATACCTCCAATCAGCGCGCTGAGGTTAGCTCGGGAGACTTTCTGGCGGGCAGCGATAGGCAGCGTCTCGTTCAGCTCGACGTACCCAGACTGGCTCAGCGCGGTTGCGAATGCCTGAGCGAGGGCGCCGGCTGTTTGGTAACGCTGCTCTGGCTCTTTGCTCATCGCCTTAGCAACGACGCGCGCACATTCCGGCGGCACTACGGGACGCACAGCATGGGCGTCGGGCACCGGATCTGACACATGCTTCATGGCAATGCTCAGGCTAGTGCTGCCTTGATAGGGCGTCTTGCCTGTCAGCATCTCGTACATGACTGCACCCAGCGAGTAAATGTCACTGAGCGGTGTGACTTCCTTGCCAAGCACTTGTTCTGGGCTCATGTACGCGGGTGTTCCAAGCACGACACTGCCCGTCGTGGTTTGGTTTGGGCTCTCAACGCCGTAGAGCTTGACGATGCCAAAGTCAGACAGGAAAGCGTCGCCATGGGCGTCGAAGAGGATATTGCCTGGCTTCAAGTCACGGTGAATGATGCCGATGGCATGTGCTTCGTCCAGCGCAGACGCGATACGCTCGGTGACGCGCACGACATCTGCAAGCCGCAGCGGGCCGTGGACGAGCAGGTCTGCCAGCGAGCCGCCTGCCATGTAGCGCATGACCAGGTAAAGCTGGCCGTCTTCCTCGCCGAAGTCGTAGATGGGCACAATTGCAGGGTGCTCTAGCGCGGCGAGGATGCGTGCTTCGCGCTCGAATCGCATGCGCAGCTCAGCACGGTCTTTTAGGTTGCGCGGCAGCACCTTGACTGCAACATCGCGCCTGACTCGTGGGTCATATGCCAAGTAAACAATCGACATCCCCCCCTGAGTGAGCTCAGCTTTGAGCTGATACCGCCCGATTGTGCGCATGGCGTCTTTCCTTATGCCATCACCCTGAGAACCCTGCCCACCAAACCCAATTCACACTCGTGTGAACAAGCGCAGACAGCGTCACTTTGCCTGTGCTGAGAAAGATCCACCCATAAGCGATACCTGCCAGTGTCGCCAGCACGAAATACCAGCCCACACCAGGCGGATTGTTCAGATGCGCTGCGCCAAAGATAACAGCGCTGAGCAGCAAAGCTGGCGCTGCTGGAACAGCTAAAGTCGAGTGCAGATACCTCAGCAGAACGCCTCGGAAGAGAATCTCCTCGGGCAGAGCGACGAACAGGTAAACACTACCCGCTCTGGTCAAGCTCTCTACACTGAAGGGTTGAAGCTCTGGCTTGAGAAACCCGCTCGCCAGCCCAATTCCGAGCGCGGGCACAGCAAACACTGCTAAGCTGAGCAGGGCGCTTGCTAGCTCGTGGAATGATGCATGGAAATGAAAGCCAACGTTCGGCAGCCAGCCAGCGGCAGATAGAGCGTAAAGCAGCGTCAGAATCGCAGCAAGGTAGAAGTAGTTCAGGTTCACCGCTGGGTCAATTTGAACATCAGGGAAAGCGCCGAACTCGATGCTGTACCAAATCGAAAGTGTTGCGCAAAGCAGTAGGAAGTTGAGGTTCTGCTTTTGCCGAGGTGTCGTGAAGAGGAGGAGCGCAGCAGGCAAAGCAAGCGCTCCCGCGCGCAGCGCGATTTCCCCAGGCTCTAGCATCAGGGCAAGCGGACTGCCTGCAGTGTCGCGCGTCAGTGGCAACAAGACGGGAAGCGCTGCTGTGCTCAACCCGAGTCCAATGTCGCCACGCCTCAGCTCCGGCGTGTTGAGTACGGCGCACCCAACAGGCAGCAAAAGCAGCATCGCCGCAAAGATCAAGTCCGCTGGGTCAGATTCGGTTTGGACTGGCGTCAACACTGTTGCAGGCAGAGCAAGAAGGAGCACCCCTAGCCCAACAACTAGTGGATAGTTCTGGGCTTGGTTGCGCACGAAAGCTGACATACCTGGTGTTGCAATCAACAGATATCCCCCCACGCCCAACCCGACGACAACTAGAGGCAAGCTCACTGCCTCTGGGCTGCGACCGTCGAACCGAAGCAGAAGCACAACCAAAACTGCAATGAAGAAGCCCAGGCGCAAGAGAGGATCTACGAGCCGCGAAACGCCTGGTGTGCAAGGCGCTTCCGTGATGCCTGACCGCCTCGCCGATCCCATGAGCACAGGGATTCTAGCATTCTTGCCTCGATAGTGCGTGTTGGGATTGGTAACTGCGAACGGGAGCGGTGCCCTGCAGCTTCTAAGCCTATGGCGCACATGGAACGGAGGCTAGCTGTGTGCGCTAGGAAGCAACCGTAGCTGCGAGAGCAAACGCAACCAGGAAAGACACACAGCGTCGTGTTGAGCTGTCTGCGCTTAGCAGTGCCTGCGTGCGCTTCAAAAGTGCAGGGCGAGCACCAGGTCAGCGACATTTGTGCCCGTTGCGCCAGTGCGAATGTGCCCGCCAGTTCGCGCGAAGAAGGTGTAACTGTCGTTGTCCGCTAGGCAAGTGCGCGCGTCCAACCCAAGCTCGGCTGCGCGGCGGATGGTCATGCTGTCAACGCGCGCACCAGCGACATCGGTCGAGCCATCCGCGCCATCCGTGGCAAGAGCAACGAGGCAAAGGTCTTCACCTGCGCCGGCTTCATCTAAGGCTAGAGCAGCAGCTAACGCCAGCTCTTGGCAGCGCCCACCCTTTCCTCGACCGCGCACGGTCACGGTTGTCTCGCCGCCGTAGATCAGGCAAGTGCCTGATGCAGTGCTGAGCAGCTCTGCGGCGATTGCTGCGCCGACTTCACGTGCTTCGCCCTGCAGTGCTGTTGTAACGACACGGGCGGACCATCCCAATGCCTGCGCAGCACGTGCTGCTGCGGCACAGGCTTGCGCGTTGCTGCCGATCAGCACATTGTGGGCGGCGGGATGGTAAGTCAAGCCACTTGCGATCACGTCCAGGGGGTCGCCCACGACATCGCTCAAGATCAGCCCAACAACCTGTGCTGGCTGCGCGAGCGCGACGAACCCACCGCCTTTCAAGCGATCCAGGCGCGCCCGCACGGCATTCACCTCGCGGATGTCTGCACCACACGCAAGCAAGGCTGTGTTCACTGCGCGCAGGGCGCGCAGTGAGATGCCTGCGTGCGGTGCAACGGCTAGCGCCGAGGCGCCGCCGCTGATGCAGGCAATGATCAGCGTGCGCGGCAAGCTGCCCTCGAGCGCTGTGCATATGGCTTCGCCTGCGCGCAGGCTATCTTCGTCGGGCACAGGATGACCTGCCTCGATGTAGGCTACGGCATGAGCTGGAAGATCCAGTGGGCATGGCAAGTTGCCACGTTGGGTGACAACGACAGCGCGTGTGAACGGTTGACCCACGGCTTGGGCAGCCCCTACCGCCATGCTTGGCGCAGCTTTGCCAACAGCAACGAGCCGCAGGTCGTCGAAGCTATCTAGCGCGTAGCGTCGGTCACCGACGCATAGCAGCGCCCCTTCGCGCACCAAACAACGGCGCACAGCCGCGGTAGGCGCAACTGCCTCGAGCGCAGCACGAATCAAAACATCAGTGACCTCTGCGCAAAGCGCGCTCATGAGTCGGGCTGAGGCGCTCTGTTCTCTCGGCGGCGGATGCGGTAAATGAGGGCAACAACCAGCACAACAGGCAGCGCAAGCACGGCAAGCACAGGCACAACTACGATCACTGTCCAGATGAACAGCGTCCCAAGCCCCTGCAAGATCGCAATTAACGCTTCAACGGCACGCCTCGCTTCGCCCTCAGGTCGCCAGCCTGCGACCTGCACAGGCTGCGCAAGCACGTCTGGCAATATCGCTACCGTGATTGTGGACAGCGCAGCCGCTTGAGAGAGGTACCTTATCCGTCCCTTGAGAGAATCGATCTCGCTGCGCAGCCGGGTGATCTCGCTGCGCACTTTGAGCACGTCCTCAGTCGTTTGGGCGCTCTTGAGCAGCTCGTAGAGCTGCGCCTCGCTCGCCTCGAGTGCTTTGACACGCGCGTCCAGGTCTACGTACTCCGCAGTAACATCCTCGCCGCGCACGTTCTCACTGCGCACTTCGAGGGCAAGCGCGCGGATGCGGCTAAGTGCTTCGTCGAAGCGCTTCGCCTCCACACGCAGTGTCATCGCCCCCCGCAGCGCTCTCTGCTCGACCTGCGATGTGCTCGATGAGACCACGAAGCCGCCCGTTTCGGCTGCCAGTTTGCTCAACTCATTCATCGTTGCAACGGTGTCGGTGACGACGATCTCCATGTCGGCGGTGCGGATGACTAGCCGCCTGGCGCTTGGCATCTCGGCGTTAGCGTTGCCGCTGTCGCGTGCTTCGACAGCTACGGTTGGCATCGCGGGCACAGGTGCGAATCCAGCCTCTGGCGCAGCCATCGGCGCTGCGCTCGGGGCGCACGCGCTCAGCACACTAACCGCGCTCAGGGCAAACAACAGGCGAGCAGACTTGGCAAGCATGGCACACCTCTCTGGAAAGCGCTTTGCTCTATAGACGCTGAACCCCGTCTTCTCGTTCCGCTTGCCACTCGCCACTCGCCACAACAAACGCCACGGCATACTCCCGCTCGTGTGCCAGTGAGACTGCCCAATGGCTCAACCCGAGTTGAGCTGCGCGCGCGGCGGCGCTGCCGTGTAGGCGAATAAGTGGCTTGCCAACGTTGTCGTTGACGATCTCAGCCTCCAACCAACCGATGCCCTCCTGGGAGAGGGTGCGCATGCCCACGCCGAGCGCCTTGCCAATCGCTTCTTTTGCTGCGAAACGCGCGGCTAAGGCAGCTACCCGACCCGCGCAGTAGTCAATCTCTGCCGAGGTGAAGACACGGGTGAGGAAACGTTCGCCGTATCGCTCAATCGCTTCAGCGACGCGCGCGATCTGGAGGATGTCCACGCCGACCGAAAGCGCGCATCGCTCGCTTGGCGACGCGCGTTCAGTAGCCGCGCCCGACACCGCGATAAGTGAAGCCGTGTTGGCGCATCACGGCTGGCTCGTAAATGTTGCGCCCATCAACGATCACTGGTTGACGCATGAGCTGCCGCAAACGAGGCAGGTCAAGGTGCTTGAACTCGTTCCACTCCGTTGCCAGCACGAGCGCGTCGCATCCCCTAGCAGTCTCATACGCATCCTGGCACAGCGTGACGTTGCTTAGCACGCGCGCTGCATTCTCCATCGCCACAGGGTCGTAGGCGCGGATGGCTGCACCATCGGCTTGAAGCATGCGGATCACGTCAATACCAGGCGATTCGCGGATATCGTCGGTGTTTGGTTTAAACGCCAGCCCAAGCACGCCAACCACTTTGCCTTCCAGCCGGTTGAGTGCGCCGTTTGGGTTGCCAACCAGGTTGCGCACCTTGGCGACAATGCTGCGCCGAGCGTCAGCATTGATCTGCATTACTGCCTCGAGCAGTTGTGGGTGCTTGCCCTGGATGTTCGCCATGTGCGCCAAGGCTTTCACGTCCTTGGGGAAGCAGCTTCCGCCGTAGCCAATACCAGCATCGAGAAAGGCGCGCCCGATGCGCTTGTCGTAGCCCATCCCTGCTGCGACTTCCTTGACGTCAGCGCCCAATGCCTCGCAGATGTTGGCAATCTCGTTGATAAACGAGATCTTCGTCGCCAGGAAGGCGTTGCTGGCGTATTTGATCATCTCCGCTGTGCGCAGATCAGTGATCATGATGGGGGCGCGCAACGCCAAGTAGAGCTGCGCGACTTGCTGCGCTGCCTCAACGTCGAGCGAACCTAGCACGATTCGATCAGGATTCATGAAGTCGCTAATTGCCACCCCCTCGCGCAGGAACTCAGGATTGCTGACGACTGAGAATGGGATCGGCTTTGGCTGACGGCTGCGCACAATGTCGGCAACCCAGTCACCCGTACCAACAGGCACCGTGCTCTTGTTAATGATGATCAGAGGGTGATCCATCGTCTCAGCGATGCACTCGGCTGCGGCGCGGACGTAGCGCAAATCCGCTTCGCCGTCCACGCCCTCGGGTGTGCCGACGGCGATGAACACCATCTCAGCCTTTGCCTCTGGCGCGTTGATTGCCTCGGCGTAGTCTGTGGTGAAGAACAACCGCCCAGCAGCAACGTTGCGACGGACGACTTCTTCCAGCCCAGGCTCATAGATAGGCATGATGCCTTGCTTGAGCTTTGCAATGCGCTCTGCGTTGATGTCCAGGCAGACGACTCGGTTGCCCAGGTCAGCTAAGCATGCGCCAGTGACCAACCCAACATAGCCAACGCCGATGACAGTGATGTTTTTCATACGCCTGTGCTCAGAACAAGTTGAATGAGATGTCTGTGACCAAGCCCATTTTGAGCGCAAGTTCAGCGTTGAGGATGCTGCCGCCAGCAGCACCGCGGATCGTGTTGTGCGCCAGCGTCATCATCTTCACGCCATGTTCACCGAAGAGCGGCTCAGGGCGGACGCGCCCGACAACAACGCTCATGCCCTCGCCGCTCATGCGGTCGCGCCGTGGCTGAGGGCGATTCGGCTCATCGCGCACCACAATTGGCTGCGCAGGGGCAGTCGGCAGCTCAGCAACTTGGCTGCAGCGGAAGTCGCGCAGAACGCGCGCGGCATCCTCAGGCGTGATTGGTCGCTCCGTCTCGACGGACAGCGCAACCATGTGCCCGTCCAAGACAGGCACGCGGTTGCAATGTGCGCTTAGATCAAGAGCCGCTTCAGCGATTCGCTGACCGTCAAAGCGTCCCAGCAACTTTCGCGCTTCCGCCTCGAGCTTCTCCTCTTCGTTCTTGATGAACGGGATGATGTTGTCAATCAAGTCCAGCGACGACACGCCAGGATACCCTGCGCCGCTAGCTGCCTGCATTGAGAAAGCAAACACACGCCGAACCCCAAACTGGTCCTGTAATGGACGCAGCACCATCGCTGGACCGCTCACAGTGCAGTTTGTGTTGCACACAATGCCTCCGCTCCAACCGCGCGCTTGGCGCTGGTATTCGAGCAGTCTCAAGTGCTCAGGGTTGACCTCTGGGATCACCAGCGGCACGTCGGGCGCCATGCGGTAGTAGGAAGCGTTGGAGAATACCGTCATCCCTGCTCGTGCGAACGCAGGCTCAGCTTCGCTGGCGATCTCATTCGGCAGCGCGCTGAAGACGATTCGGACATCAGGGGCAACTTGCTGCACAGCGGCTGGGTCAGTGCTTACCAGAGTGAGAGAGGCGACCTCGGCTGGGATCTCTCCCTCGATAACCCAGCTCACTGCTTGGGCATATGGCTTGCCTTCACTGCGGTCAGAGGCCGTCAGCGCCGCGATCTCAAACCAAGGGTGACGATGCAGTCTTTGAACGAAGCGTTGCCCCACTGCGCCTGTTGCACCCAGCACGGCAACGCGAATCCTGGCGCTCATCGCCTCGGGATGATACCGCAGGCAGTGCGCCGACAGGACGGGGGAAAGGACCAGACCTGAATCCGTGGCGTGACGAGCGCACTTGGAAGGCAGCCGCGTTGAGTGCCTCTGGTATGTTCAAGCCCTGTGCAGGTAACCAAACGCAAGCGGCGGCACAAAGTCATTGGGCTTGGGCCGATTGTCGAGGGAATGATCGACAAAATCTTCCTCTCCAGTGCGCTGCTGGCGCCTGCCTGCGGCGGAATGGCGATCCACTCGTTATCCCAGGGTGACCTGCTCTTGGCAGGTGGATTTGTCCTTGCTGGCGTGCTGGCTGGAGTTGGCGTCCACGCCCGATTTGTCACTCCGTTCCGCATCGCAACCCGCTCGCTGCGGCTCACAGACAGCTCTGACCAACGGGCGCTGCTGCGCGTATGCTTCTTCTCCGACTTGCACTTGGGCGAGTTCAAGCGCGCGAGCTGGGCACAGCGCGTGGTGGAAGTCGTCAACGGGCTATCGCCCGATGTGATTTTGATCGGCGGCGATTTTGTTGGGCGCACAAGCTGCTGCGACCTTGCAGCACTGCTGGCGCCGCTGCGCAACCTACGCGCACGCTACGGCGTGTTCAGCGTGCTTGGCAATCACGACTGCGGGTTGCCTGGTCCTGACCACACCGAAGCGCTGCTGACGCTGCTGCCCCAGCTCAACATCCGTGTGCTGCGCAACGAGTGCGTGTGCATCGCTGACCGACTGCGCGTCGTCGGTGTTGACGAGCTATGGGCTGACCGCAGTGACCTCGCCGGCGCACTCGCGCACTGCCCAAGCACAGTCACGCGGACGATTGTGCTGTGCCATAACCCAGACCTGATGCTCGACGTGCAAGAGTTTCACCCCGAGCTTGCTGGGCAAGACCTCGTCTTCCTCTTCGGGCACACCCATCACGGGCAGATTCACTTGCCGTTCTTACCTAAGCTTGGTGTTCCAATCCGTTCTCAGTTCTATCGCGGGCTGTACCGCACCCCGTTCGGGACAGTTTACGTCTCTGCTGGGCTTGGCGAGAACAGTACTCCAACGCGATTGAACACACAGCCAGAAGTGGTGCTCATAGAGCTTTAGGGTGAGATAACAACCGTAAGCGTTGCTGTTGGAGTCGGCGAGGCGGTTGGTGTCTCCCCGAGGGTTGGCGTCAGTGTGGGCATAGGCGTCTCCGTGGGCGTTGCAGCGGGCGATGGCGTTGGCGAAAGGGTCGGGGTGGGTGTAGGTGGCTGCGTTGGCGACGGCGTCGGTGTAGGGGGTGGCGTTGGCGTGGGCAGTGGCGTCGGCGAAGCGGTCGGTGTTGGCATTGGGGTCGGGCTGGGTGTCCCGACAGGGGTTGGTGTCGGCGGCAGCAGCCCGATAGATAGCCGAATGCGCGCTGGTCCGGTGTAGTGCGCATATTGCACCTCGAAGAAGTGCATGCCTGGCGGCAAGCTCAGCGTTGCTGAGAGCGTGCGTGGGCCTTGAACTGTGTAGCTGTTGATCAGAGTCTGGTTGTTGACGAACAGGCGAACCCCATCTGTCAGGTCGAAAGTGAAGGCGTAAGTGCCGCCCGCCAAGCCGAGCCGACGCTGCCAGCTCACGGAGAAGAAATCCTGGCCCACCTCCGGCGCAGGCGAGCCTAAGCCCCAGTCGAAGTTGATCTCTGCGTCGTCACGCTTGATCGCGATCGGCCCGTCGCGGTTAACTGAGTTGTAGTAACGCCCAATCCATCCGGTGTAATTCACGCGCCAGCTCAGGCTTAGGCGCGCGCTCGGACCAGCCTTGAAGTAGTCCACCCGAATCTGGTGCATCCCAGCGGTCAACGGGCGATTGGCTGTGACGGTGCGTAAACCGCCAAAGCGCCATTCGTCAATGACCATCACCCCATCCACGTAGACCCGCGCCCCGCCATCAACGACCAGCGTGAACAAGTAGTTGTCTGTTGTGCGGAAGTTCTCATTGCGCTGGAAGACCGCAGACCAATCGTTGCGTGGCACATTCGGGCCGGGGGCGTTCACCCCCCAGTTTGCGTTGAGCTCGCGCAACGTTTGCGCGAAGACGGGCGCGCCGCTCAAGTCTTGATTGGCAAAGTACTGAGCAGACCAAACCCCAGGCGCGTTCAGGTCTGGAGTCGGCGTGCTTGGAACTGGCGTTGGCAGCGGAGTCGGTGTGCATGGCGCAGGCAGCGTCGGCACGACCAGCGCGCCGTTGAACTCAACAGGACCGAGGTTTTGCTTTGGCACAAGCCCAGCCGGATCAACAATCACTCGATTCGCTCCTGTGCTGAACCCTGGCACCCAGACTGAGGCTGTTTGACCTGGCAGTAGACCTTGGGTGACAAGCCGATCCTGACCGTTGACCCGAACGACAAACGGCGAGGCGTAGCCTAGCCCTGTGTTCTCGATGACGACACGGATACCGAGCTGAGTCGAGGTGTAATCGCAGCGGCTGCCTGTCTCGAGTTCAATTGCGACACTGCGGATGACCAAGAAAGGCAGCGGCGCGCCAGACTGCTGTGGCGTAGGGGATGCCGTCACTACTGGCGTGTCTGTCGGCGCCTGGGCAACGCTGACCACTAGAGGAAGGGGACGCCCAAATCCGCTCTGTTCCCCTCGTCCAACTAAGACATAACTGCTGGGCGCAGCAGGGGCTTGCAATCCCTCCGCGACGAATTCGCCGCGCTCGTTTGCTCGCACACGCGCAAGCTCTACGTAACTGCTGAAGGGCGCATCTGCGGAGGGCGCGAGGTACACCACGATCGCCTCATTCGGCACAAAGCCATTGCCGCGGACAGTGAAGCGCTCGCCAGCGAACACGGCTGTCACTGGCTCAACGCGCGCAGCGCGCGGCGGCGTTGGCGTCGGGCGTGGCGGTGCGCCTCCGAGCTGACTCACTAGCACGACGCTGACTGCACACAGCGCCAGGATCAGCACGCTAGCTGCAATGCCCAGCCAGACATACCGCCTTGGCGTCTGCGTTTCCAAGGCATCCGCTATCGGCGTCGGCTGTCGCTCGGGTAGGTCAGGCAGGTTGCGCATCGTGATCTCTGAGCGATCCTGTAGGATTATGCCTGAACCCTGCACACTTGCAGCGCACACGCGATGTCACGCCCAGCGCTTTACGACGCTTTCGCCTCACTCTACGACTTGCAGCACAGGGCTTTTCTGGACGACTTGCCACTGTATCTGCGCTTAGCAAGGGAACTAGGTAGCCAGGCACGAATTTTGGAGATTGGCTGCGGCAGCGGCAGATTGCTCCTGCCGCTCGTGGAGACGGGGTACTGTGTAGTTGGTGTGGATGAGTCGCCAGCCATGCTGGAGATCGCGCACAAGCGGCTGCTCGACCTGCCGAATGTGCCGCGCTCGCGCTGGCTGCTTGTGCGAGGGGATGCGCGCGCCTTGCCGTTGGCAGGCGTGCTCGACCTGGCTGTTATTGCGCTAAACACCTTTCTGCACAACCTCACCCGCGAGGCGCAGTTGGGCATGCTGCGCTCGGCACGACGATCGCTGCGGACAGGTGGCTGGCTTGTCGTTGACCTGCCGCCAAATGACGAAATGGCATGGCAACCTGACGATGGTCAGTTTCGGCTCGAGGCGACCATCATTGACCCCGCTGATGGAAGCGAGATTCGCAAGTACGTCGCCAGCCGCATCTTCTGGTCAACTCAAGAGCAGGAGTTAACGTATCGCGTCGAGACGCGGCGCAAAGCGTCGCCGGCGCAAGAGCAGCTCTTCACGATTCGGTTGAGGCATGTCTTTCGGCACGAGATGGAGCTTCTGCTCCTGCAAACGGGCTTCGGTGAGCCATGCTGGTATGGCGAGTATGACCTCAGCCCATACCAAGAGGGGAGCACGCGCATGATTGCGCTGGCGCAGGCGGTCTAACGCTGCTTCAGCCCTGTCTCATGCGCAGGCTCTATGCTTGAACAAAAATGCCGATTCGACTAAGGCTGACGCTTTGGTACAGCGGCGTGTTGACTTTGGTGCTGCTGTTCTACGGGGTCAGTGTGTATTTTGCGGCGAACACCTTCCTGATCCAGCAGGTGGACACCCGCTTAGAGCAGGCGGCTGATGCAGTGATTCCACTGGTTGCCAGCCAGCGCCCAGAGACCGTGCAGAAAGGCAATCGCCGCGTGATTACCTTTCCGCGGCTAGACGCTTTTCGTGCCTCGGAAGTATACGTGCAGATCATCGCGCCAAGCGGCGAGGTCGTCGGCGTTTCACCGAACATCTTTGACACCTCGTTCGACGCACTGCTCGACCCGCAAGCGATCCAGATCGCTGCGACAACGCCTGTCACGCAAATTCGGGAGCTGCGCAGCAACGTGCAGCACACTGGCGCGCCCCCACTGCGCGTGCTCACCCGCCCGCTGATCGCGCGCGAAGATCGCTTGGTGGGCTATCTGCAAGTGGGCACGTCGCTGGAGAGCGTCAACACGGCGCAGCGCATCCTGCTACTGACGCTGCTTGCTCTCGGTGCCGTCAGCGTTGCTTTCTCGGCGCTGGTCGGGGTGTTGCTCGCCAGCCGCGCCTTGCGCCCCGTTGACCAAATCACGCAGACAGCGATGGCGATCTACCGCGCGGAGAACTTGAACCAGCGCGTGGTTGAACCGAAGACCAACGATGAGGTCGCCCGCTTATCGCGCGCGTTCAACGAGATGCTAGATCGCTTATCGCAGCTTTTCCGTGCTCAACAGCGCCTGATCGCTGACGTCTCGCATGAACTGCGCACCCCGCTGACCGTGATCCGAGGCAATGTGGACTTGATGCGCATGTTTGGGCAGCTCGACCCAGAGTCGCTGGACGCAATCACGCGCGAGGCAGAACGGATGAACCGAATGGTTGCCGATTTGCTGCTGCTCTCCCAAGCGGATGCAGGCGTGCTGCCGATGAACTTCACCACGGTTAACGTGCCTGCCCTCGTCGCTGATGTCGAGCGCAGCGGGCAAATGCTCGCTAAAGGGCGCGTGCGGATCATCGCCCAGGCAGAGCCAGGGCTAACCCTGTACGCTGATCCAGATCGCCTCAAGCAAGTGCTGCTGAACCTAGTGGACAACGCAATCAAGCACACGCCTGACGGCGGGGAAGTGCGGATCGAAGCCTCGGGCAACTACAACGGATTTGCTCGGCTGACAGTCAGCGACACAGGGATTGGCATCCCTGAGAAAGACCTGCCGCATATCTTCGAGCGGTTTTACCGTGTGGACAAGTCGCGTTCGCGCGCCAGCGGTGGCTCGGGCTTGGGGCTGTCCATCGTCAGCACAATTGTCCAGGCGCACCACGGACGGATCGCGGTGAGCAGCAAGGAGGGCGTGGGCACGACCTTCGACGTGTACTTGCCGATGCAGACGCCGCTGCAAGCAGCGCAGCTTGATTCACAAGCTGCGTAGCGCGTCGCGCATCCGCTCGAGCGCAGTGCGAAGCTGACTGCGAGGACAACCGAAGTTGAGCCGAACCCAGCCCGTGCCGCCTGCTCC
>JANWZM010000272.1 GCA_025054635.1 Thermoflexales bacterium | reverse complement strand
TTCTCACCACAGGAGATGTTCATGAGCTTACTCACTGGGAAGACAGCGTTGATCTTTGGTGTCGCGAATGACCACAGCATCGCTTGGGGCATCGCCAAAGCCTTTCACCGCGAAGGAGCAAAGTTGGGTTTCAGCTACGCTGGCGAAAAGCTAGAGCGCCGTGTGCGCCCCCTCGCAGAGTCCTTGGGAAGCACGTTTGTTGAGCCATGCGATGTTAGCCGCGACGAGGACATCCTCGAGGTCATGCGCAAAGCGCAGGCTGCCTTTGGCGAGATCGACATTCTGATTCACTCGGTTGCCTTCGCTAACCGCGACGATCTTTCTGGGGCTTACTACACCGTCTCGCGCGAGGGCTTCCGCGTGGCGATGGACATCAGCGTGTATTCATTCACTGCCTTGGCGCGCGAAGCGCTGCCATTGATGCGACCGAACGGGGCGATGCTCACTTTGACCTATATCGGCAGCCAACGCGCCGTGCCGCATTACAACGTGATGGGCGTTGCAAAGGCAGCGCTAGAAGCCAGCGTGCGCTACCTGGCTGCAGACTTCGGGACACACGAGAAGCGAATCCGCGTTAACGCGATCTCAGCAGGCCCGATTCGCACCTTAGCTGTCGCAGGGATCGCTGGCTCGCGCGCGCTAATCAGCGAGTTTGCGCGCGTGAGCTTGCTGCGCCGAAACATCACCATTGACGACGTTGGCAACGCCGCCGTTTACCTGTGCTCCGATTTGGCGGCTGGGGTGACGGGCGAAGTCCACTACGTGGACGCTGGCTTCAACGTTGCCTTTCCAATGTCACCTGACGGCGAGGGACAGGCAGGGTAAGACAGGTCATGTTGCGTCTCGAGCAGGTCAGCAAACGGTTCGGCAGCGTGGTCGCCGTCGATCAAGTTGATCTCGCTGTCGTGCGCGGCGAGTTGCTGGCGCTGCTCGGGCCGAGCGGCTGCGGCAAGACAACCGTGCTGCGCCTGATCGCAGGGTTCGAGCGCCCTGACAAGGGGCGCATTTGGCTCGGCGAAACCGACCTCACCCGCACCCCGCCCTATCGTCGCCACATGGGCATGGTCTTCCAGTCTTACGCTCTGTTCCCTCACCTCACCGTGCGCGAGAACATCGCCTTCGGACTGAAGATGGCGCGAGTGCCGAGCAACGAGGTCAATGCCCGAGTGCGCGAGATGCTAGCGCTGATCAGGATGTCCGACGCTGCGGAGCGCTACCCTCATCAGCTTTCAGGAGGTCAGCAGCAGCGGGTGGCTTTGGCGCGCGCACTTGCACCACAACCGCAGGCGCTGCTGCTTGACGAACCGCTTTCAGCGCTGGACGCACGGATTCGTGCTGAGTTGCGCGCAGAGATCCGCGCCATTCAGCAGCAACTCGGCATCACCACCATTTATGTCACCCATGACCAGGAAGAGGCGCTGGCACTCGCCGATCGTGTAGCGGTGATGAACAACGGACGGATCGAGCAAGTTGGCACACCGAACGAGATTTACCACCATCCGCGCACTGCGTTTGTGGCTTCGTTCGTCGGCGCGCTGAATGTTCTATATGGCACGGTCTGCGATCAGAACGCAATCTTGGTGGAAGGCTGCCCAATCCGAGTAGCACAACCGCTTGATGCGCCCATCGGTCAAATGCTCAAGATTGGGGTTCGCCCGGAACGCATCCGATTGCACGAGGCTGATGGCGATTTCAACCGTTTGTCAGCGACAGTTGAAAGTGTGACCATGCTCGGCGCCCTCGTGCGCATTCAGACGAAGTTCGGTGCATCGCGATTGTCGGTGGACTGCCTGAATGCGCCAGATCAACCTCTACCGACGCCCGGCAGCACTGTCACCTTGCACTTACCTGCTCAAGCATGCTATCCCATCCCATGATCACCCGAACGCAGTTTGGCATCCTGCCAGATGGTCAGCCAGTTGACCTGTTCACGTTGACCAACGACAGCGGCACAAGTGTGAAGATCACCAACTATGGCGGCATCATCATCTCGTTGCTCGTGCCAGATCGGCATGGTCAGCTCGGCGATGTCACGCTCGGTTATGAAACCTTTGAGGGTTACCTAGCGAACACGCCCTACTTCGGCTGCATCACAGGGCGCTACGCCAACCGCATCGCTGAGGGGCGATTTGTGCTAGATGGCGTCACTTACCAGCTCGAAGTCAACCATCCGCCGAATCATTTGCATGGCGGACGAGTTGGTTTCAACAAACGCTTGTGGCGACCGTATCCTTGGACTGACGCGCAGGGAGAGCATCTCGCCCTGTCCTACTTTAGCCCGGATGGCGAGGAGGGTTACCCCGGTGACTTGTTCGTGACTGTGATCTACACGCTGTCCACGGATAACGCCCTGCGCATCCGCTACCATGCCCAGAGCAGCGCGCCCACCATTCTTAACCTGACTAATCACGCCTACTTCAACTTGGCTGGAACCGGTGATGTGCTCAACCACGAGGTTCAAATCAACAGCGACACCTTCGCGGTCTCAGACGAGACTTTGATCCCAACGGGTGAGTTGCGCTCGGTCGAGGGTACGCCGCTGGACTTTCGGCAGCCGAAGCGAATTGGGGATCGAATTGACGCACCCGACACGCAGCTTCGCAATGGGCGCGGCTACGATCACAGTTACATCCTCCCCGGCGCGACAGGCGAGCTGCGCTTTGCAGCGCGCGTACACGAGCCGACCAGCGGGCGCACGTTAGAAGTCTTCACGACTGAGCCGACGGTTCACCTATACACAGGTAACAATCTCGATGGCACAATCATCGGCAAAGGGGGAGTGGTGTATGCGCCGAGGGCAGGACTGTGCTTGGAAACCCAACATCTGCCCAATTCGCCAAATCAACCAGAGTTTCCGAGCACTGTGCTGCGACCAGGTGAGCATTTCTACAGCGAGACGGTCTACCGCTTCAAGTAGTCTTGCGCGGAGGAAACGCGCCTATCCCAGCAAACAGACAGCGCGAGTGACTGCCCTGCCTACGCGATTTGCCGAGCGCGATACTGAATCGCTTCGGCGAGGTGAACTGTGGCGATGCGCTCACTGCCAGCCAGGTCAGCGATGGTACGGGCAAGTTTGAGGATGCGATGAAAAGCGCGCGCGCTGAGCTGCATTTGCGCCATCGCAGCGCGCATCAAGTTTCGCCCGGCCTCGTCTAGTGGGCAAAACTGGCGCACCTCAGCAACGCCCATGTCGGCGTTGCAGCTCAGCGGCGTGCCGCGAAAGCGGTGCGCCTGGCGGTTGCGCGCCTCTTGAACACGCGCCCGAATCACGGCTGACGGCTCACCTGGGCGCATGTCGGCGAGCTTGTCGAAGTTGACCCGTTGTATCTCTAGGTGAATATCAATTCGGTCGAGCAGCGGTCCGCTGATGCGCTTTTGATACTGACTGATCTGCGCTGGTGTGCAGGTGCAAGGATGCGTTGGATCGCCATACCAGCCGCACTTGCACGGATTCATCGCAGCCACGAGTTGAAAGTTCGCTGGGAAGGTCAACGACCCGGCAGCGCGGCTGATCACTACGACCCGGTCTTCCATCGGTTGGCGCAACACTTCCAGAGTGCGGGCGTCAAACTCGGGCAACTCGTCCAAGAAGAGCACGCCGCGGTGCGCCAAGCTGACCTCTCCAGGGCGCGGGAATCGTCCGCCGCCGATCATGCCTGCATGTGAAATGGTGTGGTGAGGTGCTCGAAAGGGGCGCGTCTGCACCAACGGTGATCCTGGCGGCAGCATATCGGCGATGCTGTAGATGCGCGTAACATCTAGCGCCTCTTCAAGGGTTAACTCGGGCAGAATGCCGGGCAACGCTCGCGCCAGCAATGTCTTGCCTGCCCCAGGGCTGCCGCGCATAAGCACGTTGTGACCGCCAGCAGCAGCAATCTCCAAGGCACGCTTGGCAACCTCTTGACCTTTGATCTCAGCAAAGTCGGTGACTGGCATCGCGAGCACTGTCTCTGGCGCAGCGCGATGATTCGTCGAGTGTGGCACAACGCGCATCGGGGCGCGACCGTTCAACGCGGCGACAAGCTCTGCCAACGAAGCGACTGCGACGACCTCAATGCCTGGCACCAGCGCAGCCTCGGGCGCGTCCGCCTCGGGCACGCACACGCGCTTGATGCCCTGATCCCGCGCGAAGGCAGTCATCGGCAGCACGCCGCGCACATGGCGCACTGAACCATCCAGGGCTAGCTCACCCAGCACCAGTACCTCGTCTAGCGCGCTCTGCGGCACCTGACCGGTGGCGATGAGCACGCCGACAGCAATCGGCAGGTCGTATGCAGGGCCGACTTTGCGTAGGTCAGCTGGGGCGAGGTTGACGGTGAGACGTTGGGTCGGGAAAACAAAGCCACTGTTGCGGATAGCTGAGCGCACGCGCTCGGCGCTCTCTTTGACAGCAGCATCGGGCAGACCTACAATGGTGAACGACGCCAGCCCTGGCGCGTAGTCCACTTCAACCTCGACCACGTACCCGTCCAGCCCAACCGTTGCGCACGAGCGCACCCTTGCCAACATGCTGCTCGGTTCAGCCTGCGCTGCCGTGTTGCCCTCTACGCGGGGTGACTCTTGCCGCTCGTGTTACGCCCTGAGGGCTTACTCAGGTTCAACGCCAAGAGCGCGTAAGCGTGCAGCGAAGCGCTCAGCGCGCTGCCGTTCGGCTTCACGCTCGCGCTCAGCAGCTTCGGCACGTTGTCGCTCAGCTTCGCGCTCGCGCTCAGCAGCTTCGGCGCGCTGTCGCTCAGCCTCGCGCTCACGCTCGGCGGCTTCAGCGCGTTGCCGTTCGGCTTCACGCTCACGCTCAGCAGCTTCGGCGCGCTGCTGCTCCAGTTCTGCCCGTTCTCGACCTGTCAAGACGAGTCGCCCCTGCTGATCACACCAGCGTAGCCATTCTGCTTTCAGCCCTTCATATTCTCCTTGCCAGAGCGTGAGTCCAATCTCCACACCAGGCAGCCAGGTTGGCTCGACAGGCTCCCAGCCTTCCACGCCATTAACGAAAGCCTGGAGAACGCGCTCGCTGAGTTGTCGGCTTGGGTCGTAGACCACGTAGTACCGCACGCGCACACGCCAGTACAGCTCAGCCTTGCGACCAAGTTCCTCACCTTTGCGGTTTGACACGACCTCGACGACGACATCGGGCGGCTTCCCATACACCCATACGAAGTAAGAGCGTCCCTCGTCTTCCCAAACATTCGGGTAAGGTTCGACATCCAGGCTCAGTAGCAGGTCGGGCACGAGCGCCGTTTGTCGTCCTTCGTAGAACACCCCCACGTTTGCGGCAGCTAGGAAGCGCCTGCCGAAGCGGGAATGCGACCAGCTCGCGTACAGTGACTCAGCGAGAAGCCGCTGCTGCTTGTCGGAGAAGAGGTTGTCCACTGGCTCATCGTCCTCCGTGACCAGCGACTGCATCATGCGCCGGTATGCTTCTTGTGCTTTTGGAGAGAGCGTGAGCGGTGTCTCAAGATTGCTCTCCTCTTCAGGCACTGAGAGAAGCTCAGCCCGTTCGGGCGCCGCAGCTTCCGGAACTGGTGTTACCGTCATATGTAGGCTGCAGCCTCATCAGCTAGGCTGTCTTGTACGCGCGTCAGCGCTTCTTCGACCACGTCCAACCCTTCGTGAAGTTGCGCCTCGCTGATCACAAGCGGGAATAGGAAGCGCAAGCCGTTCGAGTACAACCCACAACGGATCATCAGTACGCCGTTGCAGGCAATGTCCTGGACAAGGGCGAGCGTTTTGTCTGCGGGGAATGGCGTGCGTTTCGCAGGATGAGTGACTAGCTCGATGGCGAGCATCGCGCCAAGCCCGCGCACATCGCCGATGATGAACGGCAAGCGTTTCTGCATATCGAGCAGCCGTTGGCGTGCGACCTGACCGAGGTAGTCGGCGCGCGCACACAGGTTGTCGCGCTGGATGATCTCAATTGTGCGCAGGGCTGCGGCACAGGCGATTGGGTTGCCGCTGTAAGTCCCGCCTAGCCCGCCAGGGTGTACTTTGTCCATGATCTCCGCTCGACCGACAGTTGCAGCGATCGGCATCCCCGCGCCAACGCTCTTAGCGAGGGTGATGATGTCCGGCTCAACGCCGTAATGCTCGATTGCGAACATCCGTCCGGTGCGCGCCATGCCAGACTGCACCTCGTCGGCAATCAGCACAATTCCGTAACGTGAGCACACCTCCCGCAGACGCTGCATGAACACGGGCGGCGTTGGGATGAACCCGCCCTCGCCCTGGACGGGCTCGATGATCACTGCTGCCACATGCTCAGGCATGACGTGTGCAACGAGCAGGCGCTCGAAGGCTTCCCAGACCAGTTCGACTTTCTCCTCGTCGCTCAACGATGTGCCGATCCCGATGCGATACAGGTAAGGGAAAGGCGCACGATAAACCTCTGGCGCGAACGGCCCGAACCCCTTTTTAAACAAGGCATATTTGCTGGTCAGCGTTTGCGTGAGCAACGTCCGCCCGTGGTAAGCGCCCTCGAACGCAATTACGGCTGCTCTTCCTGTTGCAGCGCGCGCAATCTGGATCGCCTGCTCAACCGCCTCTGCGCCAGTGCTGGTGATCATCGCCTTCTTCGGTCCGCTAATAGGCACGATTTGGTTTAACTTCTCCGCTAGAGCAACATGGGGCTCGGTGGTTGCGACTAAGCTGCACACATGGATCAGCTCTCCAGCTTGATCGCGAATTGCCTGCACTACCTCGCTCGGCGTGTGTCCAACGTTGAGCACGCCAATGCCGCCGGCAAAGTCCAACAGAATGTTGCCGTCCACATCCTCGACCAAGGCGCCATGCGCACGGCAAACAGCGATTGGGGTTGCGTTGCCAAAACCCACAGGCATGGCTGCTTGGCGGCGAGCAAGCAGTTCGCGGCTGCGTGGACCAGGCAGAGCGGTCTTCAGTTTGATGAACTGACGTGGCTTGGACATGTTGAGTCAAGCATACCTGAGCGCAGGCAAAATGTGGAACGAGCCGCAGACAGACCTAGTTGGAGGTAGCCCCACTACCTACCGCCCACAAAAGCGCGAGCAGGGATAAATAGGCGATGCCCCGACTGCTTGAGCGTAAGCGTTACCCCTTCCATCGTCCATCTCACATCAGCGTCGCGCCAGTACGCATCGCTTTCGAAGACCTGGTAGCAACATGGCTCAAAGCTAACTGTGTGCCCATAGCCAGGCTGATCGCAAGCCCGTCCAACATACACGTAGTGGTAGCGCTTCAGATGCGAGGTCAGGATCAAGTGTGGCAACTCTGTTGCGCCTTCGACGACCATCAGGCATTTCGGTCCGTCGTATGGAATGCCTGAGGGCGACTGCCAGCGCGCGATAACGCGATTTGACGGTCGGGTGATTTCGTACGCTGCGCTGTAGCCGATAATCACACTCACGACGAGCGCGAACACGCGCACCAGAGCCATCCAGATTCTCATCACTGCTATTCCTCAGTAGTTTGAGTAGCGCGCCAGTTCAACCATCGGGTAGCTCACCCGCTGTCCGCGGGGGCGCCTCCCCCTGTCAAATGTGGCGTCAATTCCGATCTTGGTGACAATTCCTTTGCTGTCGTTTGCTGGATTCATCTCGTGCCCCTGCGCGCGCGGCACGGTAAATACGTCCTGCCCCCCAGTCCCCCAAGTGGTCATCGTCCAGAGCAGGTCACTAGGATCATCGGTGTTGACCTCGCTGTCCACAACTACACACATGGGGTTGTCACGCCAGCCGATTGCTGTGACTTCGAATGCAGGTAATTCCCGTAGCTCGCCATGGCAGCCGTGAGACTCGACTAGCGGATCTTCGGAGCGCCAGATGCTAGGCAGGACGTGACCTTCCAAGACAGGCACAGCATCGGTTGGCTCATAGGAGCGCAGGTCGTAGATGTCCCGTGCCGACATGACAGCATTCTATTGCCTTGACTCGTCACGCGGCTTTGCTGTAGGACAGGGTCTGTCGCTATGGGAACGCCGGCCTAACAAGCCCAGGGCATCTAGTGACGCCTCGCTGATAGCGATTCTCTTCCCGCTCTCTCACTCAGCACAAGTAAAGTCGAAACCATCATGACGCTTCTCAGAACAGGGTTGCGCTATCTGCTGCGCCGACCGCTGCAGTCGGTCTTGTGTGTGTTGGGGGTCGCGCTCGGCGTAGCGGTGGTGATCGCGATTGACCTCGCCAACAGCAGCGCTTCACGTGCGTTCGACTTAAGCACTGAGGCAGTCGCCGGGCGAGCAACCCATCAAGTTGTTGGTGGCGTCGGCGGTTTGGACGAGCAGGTGTATCGTCGCATCCGCGTCGAGTTGGGCATCACCAAGTCAGCGCCTGTCGTCGCCCAATACGCAACAGCGCTGGAGCTTGATCAACAGCCCGTGCAGCTCCTCGGTGTGGATGCGTTCGCCGAGCGACCTTTCCGCAACTACCTCGGCACAGACAGCGCAGCCAGTGCGATTGACCTGTCCGACTTCCTCACCCAGCCTGATGCAGTGCTGATTAGCGAGGAAGTTGCTGCCCGCTACGGCTTGGCACCTGGCGATCAGCTCACACTTCGCGTTGGCGACAGGCGTCACCCGATGCGGATTGCTGGTGTGCTGCAACCTGCCGACGACAACACTCGCGCTGCGCTCGAGTCCATGATCATCGCCGACATCAGCACTGCCCAAGAGGTGCTCGGCATGGTCGGCAAGCTCAGCCACATAGACCTGATCGTCGACGAGCGCACGCCCGAGGGGCGCGCTCTGCTTGAGCGCGTGCGCAGCGTCCTGCCACCTGACGCGCGCGTGGTCAAGCCCAGTGCGCGCAGCCAAAGCGTGGAGAGCTTGACAGACGCCTTCCGCCTCAACCTCACTGCGCTGAGCCTGCTTGCGTTAGTCGTTGGCATGTTTCTGATTTACAACACGGTGACATTCTCCGTTGTCCAGCGGCGCCCGATCATTGGCACGTTGCGCTGCTTGGGCGTGACGCGCGGTGAGATTTTCCGCCAAGTGATTGCTGAGACCGCGATCCTCGGCGCGATAGGTAGCGTGATCGGCGTTGGGCTGGGCATTGTGCTTGGGCGCGGCGCGGTTGGGCTGGTGTCTCAGACGATCAACGACCTGTACTACACCGTCAACGTTCGTTCGGTTGCGGCGCAGCCACTTGATTTGCTCAAAGGGTTCGGGCTTGGTCTCGTAGCGTCTGTGTTAGCCGCTATACCACCTGCCTACGAAGCAACCAGCGTGCCGCCAGTGATCGCGCTTAAGCGCAGCGAGGTTGAGCAACGCGTCGGTCGCTTGTTGCCTGTGTTAGCCATTGCTGGCGTTGGGTTGTTTGCTATTGGCGCAGCGTTGGAGCTGCTCGTCAACCAGCTCATCGTCAACCTGGCGGGCATTTTCTTCTTGGTGATCGGCGTTGCGCTGATGACGCCGCTGCTGACCACGTGGATGATGCGTGCGCTGACCCCGCTGCTAGGTCACATCGGCGGAGTGATTGGGCGGATGTCCGCGCGAACCGTGCAAAGCGCCATCTCGCGCACTTCAGTTGCCATCGCTGCGCTGATGGTCGCGGTGTCGGTGATCATCGGTCTGCAGAGCATGATCAACAGCTTCCGCGTCACGGTTGAATCGTGGCTGGAGGCATCGCTGACAGCGGATATCTATGTTGCCCCACCCAGCAACAACGCAACAACCAACCTCGCCACGATTGACCCCCAGCTCGTCGAGCAATTCCGCGCTCTGCCCGGTGTCAAGGAAGTCACGCTCTTCCGCCAAGTTGAGGCAACGTTTACTGCGCCCGACGGTCAGCCTCGTCCGATAACGCTGCTTGCGGTTGGCTCGGCACGCGAACGCCCCGAGCGCACTTACGTATGGACCGCCCGACCATACGACTCACTGTGGGCAAGCATGCGCGGTCGGGATGAGGTGTTGGTCTCTGAGCCATTCGCCAACCGCTACGGCATCACGCCGCAAGCTGCCACGATTCGGCTTCAGACCGCTCAGGGTGAGCGCGACTTCCGCGTTGTCGGGGTGTATTACGACTATGCCCGAGACTCGGGGGTCGTTCTGATGCGTCGCGATACGTATTTGCGCTACTTCAACGACGACCGCATCTCCTCGCTGGGACTTTATGTAGATCAGGCGCGCGCGCCAAGCGCAGCCGAGCTGCGTCAGATCTTTGCTGGGCGTGAACTCGTGATCTCGGCAAACCGCGAGCTACGCGAGAACGCTTTGCAGGTGTTCGACCGCACGTTTGCGATAACTGGCGCGCTCAACCTGCTGGCGACGGTGGTCGCGTTTATCGGGGTGCTCAGCGCGTTGATGGCACTGCAGATTGAGCGCACGCGCGAGCTTGGCGTGTTACGCGCGAACGGTATGACGCTGCGCCAGCTGTGGCGGATGACCTTGCTCGAAACTGGGCTGATGGGCAGCACTGCTGGGGTGCTGGCGATGCCGACAGGCTTGCTGCTCGCAGTTGTGTTGGTTTACATCATCAACCTACGCTCGTTCGGCTGGACGATCCGCCTAACGCTAAGCTGGGAGACCTTCGCCCAGGCAATGTTGGTCGCGGTCGTGTCGGCGTTGCTCGCTGGGATTTACCCAATGTTGCGCTTGCGCGCGATGCACATCGCCACCGCAGTGCGACAGGAATGATTGTCCCGCCCAGCAGAGAAAACTCGTCCATCGCGCTTGTGCAGGCGCACGGTAGCGGCTCATCTCATCACAGCAACTCCTCTCCCATCATGCCTTGTATGGTGCAGGTAGCAACGTCGCCTTAATGTAGACGCGAGCAGTGCTTTAACGCACAGCCGCACTAGACAGCTCTAGCTCAGAGCGACCTACCAGCGCAGCCGAGCGGCTACTGTTGAGAGCATGATTGCTAAGCCGAGCATAGGGATGAGGGCAAACAAGCTAAAGAAGCCTGCCGCTAGCAGCACTAGGGCAGGCAGAACAGTCACCGCGCCTGCACCAACACCTGAAGCAACGACAGAGACCAGCCAGGTGTGCTGACCCCGCGCGTTGCCCATCGCCCGCATTGCGCGCCGCACCGCCTCAGCAATCACCCCGCCAAGTACGGGCGCAACGAAGAGAGTCAAGATGATGGCGAAGAAGCCAATCCCGCCAACCAAGTTGAGGATAAACCCAGCAACGACACCCAAGACAAGCGCAATTAGCGCTGCAACGACATAGTGGCTCAGATTGGCGTTGTAAAACGTCGCGATGCGTGCGCGGACGTAATAAGGGCACACATAACCTGTTGGCGTGCGCTGCGCGTCCTTGACATCGAGCGGACGGTTGCACTTTGCGCAGCGCAGCGCTGAAGGATTCGCTGCAACGTAGTTGCCAGGGCAGTCAAAAGAAGGTGTCTCCACTTGCACAGCCGCTTGCGTCTCACCCACAATGCCTGCATCCTACTCAAGGCAGCTTTGGGAAAGCACAGCGTCGTGGCAAAACTTAAGGGAGATTGTCATTGCGAGAAGCCCAGCTGGCAGTGAGGTCCGCGAGGGGGGAGGGGGGGAAGACCTCACCGTCGCTGGACTTCTCGTAATGACAACCTCCCTAGACAA
>JANWZM010000259.1 GCA_025054635.1 Thermoflexales bacterium | reverse complement strand
TGACAACTTCGCCCTCGGACGAGGCAGAAGAAGCTGAGCCGCCCTTCACGATCACGCGCGAGGACGGTTGCTTTCGCGTGCACTCGCCGAAGCTCGAGCGGCGCGTGCTGATGACGCGCTGGGACCTGGACGACGCCGTGCTTGCCTTCCAGCGCGCCTTGAAGAGCAGTGGCGTCGGGCCCGCGCTCGAGCAGATGGGGATCAAGCCTGGCGACACTGTGTTAATCGGCGACTTCGAGCTTGAGTGGACGGAGTGAGCCTGATTGTCGGCGCTTCACGATTGGCGAGCAAGCTCGACCAGCGTGCGCACGCCGTATCCCATTCCGCCCTTGACCTGGTAGCCCTTGTTCTCCTTGCTGAACATCATGCCCGCCATGTCCACGTGCGCCCAGGGGTATTCGCCCTCGCCCTCGACGAAGCGATAGAGGAAGTATGCCGATGTGCCCACGCCGCCGTTGCGGTCGCCAGTGTTCTTGATGTCTGCTGAGTCACTGCGGATCTTCTCGCCATACTCTCGATAGAGCGGCAGTCGCCACATGCGCTCGCCGGCAGCATCCGCAGCGCGCAAGACTGTCTCTGCCCAAGCCTCGTTATTTGCAAATAGCCCTGCTGCGACGCCCTCGCCCAGGGCGACGACACATGCGCCAGTCAACGTCGCCAGGTCTATGACCCCGCTGGGGTTGAACTGCTTGGCATAGTGCAAAGCGTCGGCAAGCAGCATTCGCCCTTCAGCGTCTGTGCTGATGATCTCGACTTTCAAGCCGCTCATCATGCTGATCACATCGCCTGGGCGGTAAGCTGCCCCGTCCGGCATGTTCTCGGCGAGCGGGATCAAGCCGATGACGCGGCGTGGCAGCTTCAGCTCAGCGATTGCTTGCATGGCGCCGAACACTGCGGCTGCGCCGCTCATGTCACCCTTCATGCTCGACATGCCGTCGCTGGGCTTAATGGACACCCCTCCTGTGTCGAAGGTGACGCCCTTCCCGACGAATACAAGGGGTGCGCCCTCGACGCCCTCTGGGGCATGTTCAAGCATCACCAGGCGCGGCGGGCGCTGGCTGCCTTGACCGACAGCCAAGATGCCGCCCATGCGATGCTCGGCAAGTTCCTTCTCCGCGAACACAGTGCATCGCAGTCCCACCCTCGCAGCCATTGCTTGAGCTTCGTCAGCGAAGGCAGCCGGGTAGAGCGCATTGGGCGGTCGGTTGATCAGCGTGCGCGCTGCGTTGATGGCGCGCGCCAGAATTGCGCCGCTGCGCGCGCCAGCCTCGACCTCCGCGAGCTTACTGGCGTCGTATTCGACTACTAGGCAGGTCTCTATCGCGCCGGGGGTACTCTCGCCGTCGCGCGTCTTGTATTCGCGATAGCTATACGTGCCCAGCAACGCGCCTTCGACGGTTGCCTCGGCAGCTTGGCGCGCGTCCAAGCCGCCGACGCCTGCGCCATGCACGATGGTTGCGACAGTGCGACAGCCCAGCTCAGCCGCTTTCCGAAAGGCAGTGCCACTTACTTGTCGGACGCGGTCGCGCGAGAACTCGTTCGACTTGCCTAAGCCAACGAGGATCACTCTTGGCGCGGGGATCAGCCCTTGCGTATAGATGACGGCAACCTCGTTGAGCCGTCCCTTGAAGTCGCCGAGCTGAATGAGGCGGCTGATCATGCCGCTGCCCGGGATGCCGTCGGCTGAGCCAAGTGCAGTGTCCACTGCCCCTGTTGCGCCGCCTGGACGAGTGACACCCTCGAAGAGATTAACCACAATCGCATCAGCAGCAGTCGCCTGGATCTGCTTGTTGTGAACAGAAACGTTCATGCCACGTTCCATTTTAGGCTGAGCAGCACGGTTGAAACCAGCGCAGGGCGCGCCTCCTTATATGACGGAGTTATTCCCCTGAACCTAGCGCCCGGCTGCTGGCGCAACTTTTGACTCAGCAAAGGTGATCGCTAGAATAAGGGCAACCCATGATTAAGGTGCTGGTTGTTGACGATCACCCGATGGTGCGCAGCGGTTTAGCTGCGCTGCTTTCGGCGTACGACGACCTAGAGCTAATTGGTGAAGCAGCAAATGGCGCAGAGGCTGTCCGCCTGTGCGAGAAGCTCAACCCTGACGTCGTGCTGATGGACTTGGTCATGCCTGAGATGGACGGCGCAGCCGCAACGCGCGCCATCCGCGCAAAGAACCCAAACATCCAGGTCTTGGCGCTGACTAGCTTCAAGGAAGAAGACCTAGTCCAGAGCGCGCTGCGGGCAGGAGCGATTGGCTATTTGCTCAAGAACGTCACGGCGGACGAACTAGCGCGGGCGATCCGCGCCGCGCGCGCGGGGCGTGGCACGCTTGCGCCCGAGGCGGCTCAGGTGCTCATCGAAGCGACGACGCATCCGCCTTTCCCCGGCAACGACCTTACCGAGCGCGAACGTGAGGTGTTGGCGCTGATGGTGCAAGGGCTGAGCAACCAGGACATCGCCAAGCGCCTGTATGTGAGCCAGTCAACCGTTAAGTTCCACGTCAGCAGCATTCTGTCGAAGCTGGGCGTTAGCAATCGCACGGAGGCAGTTGCTTTGGCGACGCGCTATCGGTTGGTCTAGCGGTGCGCGCAAACTGCCTGTTCGGCTAGTGCAGAAGCTCGCTGTGTGGGGAATGCCTACTCGTTTGCCTGGCACTACACTGACCAGTACCCTCAGAAGCGCGACGGCGCAATGAGGGTGAATCAGGAGGCTGAAGATGTTCAAGCGCATCTTGGTGCCGTTGGACGGGTCTCAGTTCGCCGAAGGGGCGCTCCCGTATGCACAGATGTTGGCGCGATGCGGCGGTGGCGAGATCGAGCTATTGCGCGTCGCTGTTCATCCGTCAAATTACATCTACGTGAGCGACCCTGGTGCGCTAGCCGACCTATACGAGAGCGACCGTGCCCACTGTGAGGACTATTTGCGGCGCGTGGCGGCGCGGGTGACGGCTGAAACCGGCGTTCCAACCGTGATCGCTGTGCGCGAAGGCGTCGTTGCCGATTCCATCCTGGATTACGCCGAGGACACAGGAGCGGACTTGATCGTCATGACTACCCACGGGCGAACAGGAATGGAGCGCTGGCTGCTCGGCAGCGTCGCCGAACGCGTTGTGCGCGGGGCGAAGATGCCCGTCATGCTGATTCGACCGAACGCTATTCTTGGCGCAGAATCGGCGACCCAAGCGGCGAAGCAAAAAGCGTAAGCCTCCTGTCCACAAGGCAAGGGCGAAACGCCCGTCTCCACTTGAGCCAGGCGCAGCACCAAACGATTCCACAGGCGCTGCGCCTGGTTCTGTTTCACCCTAGGAGCAAGCGCGACGCTACGCCCGCAGCAAGCACGAGGATTGAGAACCCTATCAACCCGTAATCTGCGGGCTTGAGATGTAGACTGCGAAGCCAAGTGCGCGGAGCAGTGCCGAACGCGCGTAAGTCCATCGCGTTCGCGCGGTCTTCTGAGTCCAGCACGGCGCGCACAACCACAGGGATGAACAGCGGGGCAAGCCGACGCCCAACCGCGAACAACGTGCGGAGATCCCCTCGATGGGCTTCGAGTTCGTAGCCACGCGCCCGCTGAGCGTCCACAGTCTGGCGAAAGTCGCGCGCCAGCATCGGGGCAAAGCGCGCCGTGAGGTCGAGCGCAAAGGCAAGCCGGTCGGGCACCCCCATGCGCCGAAAGGTCACCCCGATCACCGCAGGGTCGAACGTCAGCACAATTGCGAGCGACACCGCGACCATGGCGAGCGCGCGCAGCGCTTGTTGCGCTGCCTCAAGCGGCGAGCGAAAGAGCAGGTTGACTGCGGTGATAGCAGCGATGAAGATCAGTGCCCCAGCCCAAATCCGCCAAACGCGCGACCAGGGCAATTGGGCAAACAGGAAAGTCGCTATGCCTAATGCTGCAAAACCGCTCAACGCCCGCCAGTCGTTCGCAATCAGCACGGCAGCTGCCAAGCAGGCGTAGAACGTAAGGCGCGCGCGCGGGTCAAAGCGTTGGATAGCCATCCTCTACTGCTAGCAACCTTGCTCTCGCAAGCAAGTCGGCATCTCCGAGGATAACTTCCGGCGTGCCGTCGGCGATAACCCGCCCATCGGCGAGCAGAACAACCCGCGTGGCGAGCTGTCGCGCTAGCCGTAGGTCGTGTGTCACCATCACGACCGTCTCAGGGCGACGCTCAGCCGTGAGGAGTTGCCCAAGCATTGCATGAGCACTTTCCTCGTCGAGCCCTGCTGTCGGCTCGTCCAAGATGAGCACCCGAGGGCACATGGTCAACACGCTCGCGATCGCCAGCCGCTTCTGCTGCCCGAAACTCAGCCCAAACGGCGACTGAGCTAACGAGAGATCCGAGAGCCCAACGGTGTGCAGCGCTTGGTCTATCGCCTTGCGTATCTCCAGCTCGCTCATACCCAGGTTGCGCGGACCGAAACTCAGCTCCTCGCCGATTGTGCTGGCGAAGATCATCGCTGCAGGGTTCTGGAAGACGTAACCTACCTGTCGCGCAGCTTGGGCAACAGTCAGCGCGCGCAGATCCACACCCGTCAGGCACACTTTGCCTTGCGTTGGGCGGAGGAGACCGATTGCGATTCGGCAAAGTGTGCTTTTGCCTGCGCCGTTTGCGCCCAACAGGGCGATCACCTCGCCTGATCGCAGCGTCAAATTCACGTTGCTGAGCTGCTGGCGCGGCGCGTTCGGATACCGAAAGGACACGTCCTGAAACTCAAGGATGACCTCTTCGCCAGGCGTCGTTCGGCAGGGCAGGAGCGGTAACTGGGGAGGCTCGTAGCGCGAGGCAAAAGCGGCAACGTCGCCCTCGAATGTGACCGTGCCGCGATCCAGTTCGATGCAGTGCTGCGGCTTGGCACGCAGCGCCTCGCGCAGGCGATGTTCGATCATGACGACCCCTATCCCCTCGTTCGCCAACTGGCGAAAGAGCTGCAGCGCATTCCAAGCCGAAGGCGGGTCGAGCGAGGCGAGTGGCTCGTCTAGCAGCAGCGCGCGCGGGCGCATGGCTGCAACGCCAGCAATGGCGACGCGCTGAAGCTCGCCGCCGCTCAGGGTGTGCGTCTCGCGGTCAAGCAAATGGGCGATGCGCAGCCGAGCTGCAGCCTCGTTGACGCGCTCACGGATCGCCTCGCGCGGCAGCCCAAGGTTCTCTGGGCCGAAGGCAAGTTCGTCATAGACCCGTGTAGCAACAATTTGCTTGTCGGGGTCTTGGAGCACAGTTCCGATGCGCAGAGCGCGCTGCGCCAGCGACAAGGCGGATGCGTCCTCGCCGAAGATCGACAGCCTGCCCTCCAGCCGACCGCCCCTGTAGCTATATGGGATCAAGCCGTTGATGCAGCGCGCCAAGGTGGTCTTGCCGCTGCCGCTGCGTCCGACGATGAGGGTGAGCTCGCCAGCGCGCAACGCAACGCTCAACTTGTCCAGGGTAGGTTCAGAGCGGCGGGCATAGGTGTAAGAGAGGTTCGTTGCGCAAATGCGGTCTGTGTCTGCCACAGCAGTTGTCTGAGCACTTGGAGTGCAACGGCAGGACGTCTTGAGGACTCGACTTGGGTATGCGGTGTGTGATGTAGCGCCTTGTCTCGCCCCTTGTCTACTCTACCTACGTCCCTTTCGTAAGCAGCTCCAGCAAGCCTACGCTGACAGCTTTGTCGTTTCGGGGACTGTTGTAGGTGATGGATAGCTCTCGGGCAAGGCGCACAGAAGTAGGCGGCATACCTTGCTGTGTGTCTGTGGAGTCATGCCCCGTGAATCACGGTCGCGGTGCATTTCTCTCTGACTCCCCCGTGAAGGGCATGCGTATGTTTGCAGAGGGCGCTCAACACGCCATGCCTGTCTTCAGGTGGTAGTACACCTCGTTCCAGCGCAACTTCTCGCGGAACGCCTCTAGGTCGGTTTCCATGTCAATCATTAGGAACTCGATCCCAGCCATGTTGGCGAAGTCGCGCAGGTGCTCCTCGGTCACAGCATAGGACAGGCAGGTGTGGTGTGCGCCACCAGCGTAGATCCAGGCTGCGGCTGCGACTGGGAAGTTTGGGCGTGGGCGCCACAGCGCGCGCGCAACAGGCAGGTGTGGCATCACCGCGGGCAGCGAGATGACGTTGACACCGTTGGCGACCATGCGGAAGCGCTGCCCGAGGTCAACAATTGACGCTACGATAGCTGCCCCCGCGCGCGCGTTGAACACCAGGCGCACAGGATCTGCCTTGCCGCCAATCGAGAGCGGGGCAATCACCAAATGCGGCTTGACTGAGGGCTCGGCGATGGATGGGCAAATCTCCAGCATGTGCGCGCCAAGCACAGCAGCGTTGTTCTCAACGTCGAAGTGGTAGGTGTAATCCTCCATGAAGGAGGCGCCGCCGAACAACCCTGCCGACATCACCTTCATCGCGCGAACCAGCGCAGCGGTCTTCCAGTCGCCCTCGGCGCCGAAGCCGTAGCCGTCGCGCATCAGCCGCTGGACAGCCAACCCAGGCAGTTGCTGCAAGCCATGCAGATCTTCAAAGGTGTCGGTGAAAGCTTTGAAGTTGCCTTGTTCCAGGAAGCGACGCAGCCCAATCTCAACTCGCGCTTCGTAGCGCAACGAGGCGTGGCGTGCCCCGTTCGGCAACAGCTCAGGCGCAACTTTGTATTCGTCCAAGTAAGCCTTGACCAGGGTGTCAACCTCGTCCTCGCCGACGGCGTTGACCATTTGCACCAAGTCACCGACTCCGTAGCCATACACGTCGTAGCCGAAAGCGATTTGGGCGCGAACCTTGTCGCCCTCAGTGACTGCCACATCGCGCATGTTGTCACCGAAGCGGGCGATCTTCATGCCTTGCCAATCTGCCCACGCCGCAGCCGTGCGCGCCCAAGCCCCCAGGAGCAGAAGCGTCGGCACGTCTTGCCAGTGCCCAGCGACGACTTTGTGCCCCAAGCGCAAGCGCGCCGTCATGAAGCCGAACTCGCGGTCGCCGTGGGCAGACTGGTTCAGGTTCATGAAGTCCATGTCTATCGTCGCCCAGGGGATGGCGCGGTTGTATTGGGTGTGCAGGTGCAGCAACGGCTTCTTCAGCACGTTCAGCCCGCCGATCCACATCTTGGCAGGCGAAAACGTGTGCATCCATGCGATTAAGCCAATGCACTTCGGGGTATTGTTCGCCTCCAAACACAGCGCCTGGATTGCCTCTGGCGTCGTGAGGACAGGCTTGAACACGATAGGCACAGGGATTTCATGTGCGCGGTCGAGCGCTGTGGCGATCTCGCGCGCTTGCGACTCAACTTGAGCGAGAGTTTGTGAGCCGTAGAGGTGCTGGCTGCCTGTGACGAACCAGATCTCGTATTGCTTCAGGTCGATCATGGCGTGTGCGACTGCAAGGCTTCTAGGAAAGTTTTGCGCATTCTAGCCCACTTGCTGGTGATCAGCACCTCTCAGAAGTGGCTACGTGAATACATGGCGGGGCATGTCATACCGCCCTCGCCCCCATCCCTCTGGGGGGGAGCGCAGGGAGTGAGCATTGGGCGCGCCGCGCGCGCTCCTATGGCGGCTCGGGGCGAGCTTGCACCTCTGAAGCTGCTTCCTCGTGCACTCCCTGAGGGTGCTTTCCCAGCTCCCCCGCACTGCGAAGGCGCACTGCGCCTATCGGCTGGCACGCTCTTCGCTTCGGGGGAGTTGGCATACACTGAGCCATCATGCAGCCACAACAGCGCGTAGTTCGTCATCCATATGTTGCCCCCAAGGGCGAAGCCTTGCGCGTCGAGCGTGGCGATTCGCTGCTCTGTCACCACCGCGACGAGGCAAACCCTGCCTGGTGGTGGTGCACTGATCGGTATGGTCGCAGCGGTTGGGTGCACCAAAGCTGGTTCGAGGAAGAGGACTACCGACTCATCGCGCTCGAGGACATAGACGCGCGCGAACTGAGCGTCGCCTCTGGGGAGCGCGTGCAAGTGCTGCAGGTGTGCGACGGTCGCGTGCTGTGCCAGAACGCTGCTGGACAGGTCGGCTGGCTGCCCGTCGCAGTGCTCAGCGAGATCGGGTGAGCGCAGAGCTGGGTCTGTGCAACCGCCCGACGTGAGCACGAAAGCCGCGCAACCGCGCGGTCATCCTCACTGCGCCTGCCCATTCTGGGGGAGCACCGCGCGCCCACGGGCGCGTTGCATATGTCTGCACAAGTAGAATCACACCGCGTTATGCTCACTATCTACGACCTCGCGGCTGCTCGCCAGACCATCCTTAAGCGTCCGCCGCTGGATGAAATCATCGTCACCGAGCGCATGCGCCAGCGCACCCTTGAGCTGTTCGGTGAAGACCTGCATCCCGAAGAGGTCGTCCGCCGCATCCTGCGCGACGTGCGCGCGCGCGGCGACGCTGCGCTTGTCGAGTGGAGCGCGCGCCTAGACGGCGCGGCGCTGCAACCAGACCAAATCCAGGTCAGCGACGCAGACATCGCTGCAGCTTACGACCGAGTGGACGCTGAAGTTGTCGGCGCGCTGGAGCGCGCTGCCGAGCGCATCCAGCACTTCCACAGCCGGCTCCCTGCGCAGTCATGGATGATGACCGAGCTTGGCGGCGTGCTCGGTCAGCTCATTCGTCCGCTCGACCGAGTTGGGGTATATGTGCCCGCAGGCGCAGCGCCGCTGCCTTCCTCGCTGCTGATGACCGCGCTAGTTGCCCGTCAGGCAGGCGTGCCCGAGGTCGTAGTGTGCTCGCCGCCGATGCGCGGCTCGCACCTGCCCCACCCTCTGGTGCTCGTCGCTGCAGACATTGCCGACGTGGACTGCGTGTATGCTGTCGGTGGCGTGCAAGCCATCGGCGCGATGGCGTATGGCACCGAGACCATCCAACCTGTGGATAAGATCTGCGGGCCGGGCAACACACTCGTCGTCCTGGCGAAGAAGCACGTCTTCGGCGTCTGTGGAATTGACGCGCTGCCCGGACCGACAGAGACTGTCGTCATCGCTGACGACAGCGCCAACCCCGCTTGGGTTGCCGCCGACCTAATGGCGCAAGCCGAGCATCTCGGCGGCACAGCGCTGCTGCTCACCCCTTCGCGCCGGCTTGCCGAGGCGGTGCGCGCCGAGGTTGAGGCGCAGCTCCAAACCCTGTCAGAGCCGAACCGCAGCGACGTAGTGGACTCGCTGGCGCACCGCAGTGGCGCAGTGATCACGGCAGACCTGGCGGAAGCGGTTGCGCTGGCTGACGAATTTGCGCCTGAGCACCTGTGCCTATCAGTCAAGGATCCTTGGGCGTGGGTGGACAAGGTTCATCGCGCGGGTGGTGTGTTCGTCGGCGAGCACTCATACGAAGTGCTGGGCGACTACGTCGCTGGGCCGAGCCACGTGATGCCGACAGGTGGCACCGCACGCTTTGCCTCCTCGCTGAACGTGCTCGACTTCTTGCGCGTCACCAACGTAATTGCGCTGGACGAGTTCACTGCCCAGCAGCTTGCCCCAGTTGCGCTCAAACTGGCAGAGGCAGAAGGGTTGCACGCGCACGCTCAGGCGGTGCGCCTGCGCAACCCGAGGGAGTAACCCCACTTAAACCCATGAGAAGCACGCAGGGTGCAAAACAACGCACAGCGTGCTCACGCGCTCAGGTCAGAAGGCCTCTCTCGGCGCAAGCGCCTGAGCCTGCGAAAGGCTTGACTGCGCTACTGCGCGACGCGGCGAATCACGCACTCAACCCGTCCGAGGATCATTGCCTGGCGCGCGTCCACGTAGAACGGCTTCATGGTCGGGTTTTCCGGCTTGAGCTTCAAGCGGCGCCCGTCTGCCTCACGGTAAACCCGCTTCAGGGTGGACTCATTGCGATCCAGCAGGAAGACAGCCGCGAGGTCGCCGTTCTTGATGTCGGTCGGGCTCTCAACCTTGCGCATGATCACAATGTCGCCGTCGTTGATCAGCGCGTCAATCATCGAATCACCACGCACCTCGAGCGCGTATAAGCCTTTGGTGCTGCCGACCAAGCTGCGGGCGACGTGGATGACGTTGTCAGGAGCAGCGAGCGCATCAGCATCGGGGGTGGGGACAGGCTTGCTGGCAACAATTTGACCTACGATCGGCACAGCGATGACGTCTGCCGACTGAGGGCGAGCGGTGTGCTGCAGGATAACACCGCGTGAGCATCGCTCGTAGCGGCTGAGCAGGTTTGCCTTCTCCAGCGCGCGCAAGTGATAGCTCACCATCGAGGTTGAACTCAAGCCCGCGCCCTGCTGAATTTCGCGGATCGTAGGAGGCATCCCGCGCTCTTCAACATAACGGTTGATGAAGTCCAGGATCCTCATCTGTATCTCAGGCAAAGCCGATGTCGTCGCCATCACAAGTGAACCTCAAGACGTGTGAACATTTGTACAGATGATAGCCGAACATCCGTTCTACGTCAAGAGGTCGGCTTTCTGTTTCGACTTGTGGGACGCGCTCGCAACGCCAGCACTCTCCAAGCACGAAGCAAGAGCATTGCGCTTCACGCGCAAGCTCGAACTCCGAGCAGGCTCGTCGCTGTTATCTAGCTTTGGACGAGAGCGGCAGAGGACGTGGCGCAGAAGTCCCTCCGAGGCGCTTGTCCTGTGCGACGAGCTCTGCCTCGACGACCAGTCGCCGGGAATAGGTCTGCGATGGCTCATCCCACGAGGCGCAGGTCAGAAGCAGAAGCAGCCGCCCGTCTCTTCGATACACAGACTTGACTTGGTTCGGCTTGAGCGAGTATTGCCGCTTCACTTGGTAATGCCACACGAGCCCATCCTGACTGTGGAGGAAGACAGAGTCGCCTGGGCGCAAACTGCCAAGCCCATAGAACGGGCCTGGCTGGTTGCCCTCCAGCGTGACATGACCAGCAAGCACAATCGCCCAGGTATCGTTCGGCCAGCGCCCGGTTGTTTGAAGCAGACCGACCTCGCGCGCGCCAAGCCGCGCCTCGTCCCATGCCCCGTTGATGATTGGGAGCAGAATCACCGGCACATCGCGCAGGCGAAGGCTGGGCACAGAAAGGCGTACTGGGCTGCTGCCCTCACCAACGCCCTGAGCGATGCTGATCTGTGCCAAACTGAGTGCCGCCGCAGCGACAAGCCTGACCCCGTGCGTCATCGCCGGCCTGTGCCAGGCAGATTGCCAGGCACGAGCAGAGTTGTCGTTGTGTTGGATTGAGTTACCCCTTGGCTCGTGGTGAGCACAGCCGTGTTGAGGATGGTGTTCGGGGGCTGGGCTTGCTCGTTGACGCGCGCGGTGATGGTGAAGGTCAGGCGTTCGTTCGGTTCGAGCGTGCCGAGCGTCAGCGTCCACACACGCGAGCCCGCGTCGAAGCTAAACGAGCCGCGCGGCACGCTGGCGCTCAAGTAGTCCACCAGCGGCGAGAGCGCGTCGCTCACGCTGACGTTGCTCAAACTCACAGGATTTGGGTTGATGACCTCGATAGTGAACACAACAATGTCGCCGGGCTGCGCTTGTGCCAGGTTGACCTGCTTGACGATCACGGGATCCTGCAAGATTGGCGTCGGTGTGGGAGGCGGGGGTGGCGGGGGCGGCGGGGCTGGCGTCTCTGTTGGCGCTGGCGTTCCCGTTGGCGCTGGTGTCCCTGTTGCCGCTGGTGTCCCTGTTGGCGTCGGCGTCCCTGTCGGTGCTGGCGTCTCTGTTGGCGCTGGTGTCTCTGTTGGCGCTGGCGTCGGTGTTTCCGTGAAGCCTGCAGGCAGCAGGGGAGCTGGGCTTGATGGCAGCAGCACGAACAGATTAACCGTGGCGAAGGCGACGACCAGGCTCAGCAGCAGTGTGATAAGCGCTTGATAGTCATGTTTTTTTGTCATGTCTTAAGTCCCTTGTCGTCTAAAGATTGGAAAGTGCAGCGAGTGTGTTGCCCAGCGAGAACCGAGTGCAAGCGAAGGATCGCCAAGCAAAACAAAAGTGTCCAGTAAATCCAAATAGATGCCTCCGCTGGCTAGAGCGAGCTTGCCCGCAAACGTGGCGTCCCCCAGGCGACTGCCGCCCAGCCAACTCCGGACAAACCCCTGAGCAAGTTGGTCATGTCCAGTGCTGATTGTTAAGCCCGTTGCCCCCCAAGCGGCTACCGCGCCGCGCGCTGCTGCACGAACTAGCGACTCATCGAGCGTGTCTTGTAGCTCGTGGAACCGCGCAGTGTAGCAGGTCATCTCGATCACTACAGGCAGCGCATCGCGCGAAGGCAAAGAGCTAACGTCGTCGCGGTGGAGCAGCCGCTCGGCTGCCCATTGGCGCGGTGAGGCATGACCCAAGTAGCTGATCAGGCGCGCATGGTTCCAGTGGCTCAGCACAGTTTCCCGAGTCGCCGTGAACAACCCCGCGCTTGTCATCAAGGCGGCTGTGGTGACGTAAGAGGACGGCGCGAGGCTCGCTAGGTTGAGCGCCTTGGCTGGAAAGTCGCCAGCCGCGTCTGCATTGTCAGCGACCAGCAAGAACCGGCGATCCAGCGATGGCACGAGCAGAGCGCGCTCGTAATCCAGCACCTTGCTCACGACGATTTGCGTTTCGGTGAATGTGTTCACGGGCAAGCGCCCAAGCGCGATGTCGGGCAAGGCGTCGCTGCCGTCAACGGTGACAAAGCGGTTGTCTGTCGCGGTCTCACCTAGCAACGGGTCAACGCTCTCCAGCAGCGTCGGGATCAGGGTTGGCGGTGAAGTGGCGCGATAACGCTTCGGGTCGAGTGTGCCATCGCCGACGAGCAGCGCGTAGGTTGGGCGTATCGTGTCGTGATGGTAGCGGTGAGCGAAGTAGGCTCGGATCGCAAGCGGATCGACGCGCCCATCGCCATGATGGTCGTAGAGCGCCTGAATGGTCTGCGTCACCACAGCGAAGCCCTGCGCCTGGCGGCGCGCTAGCAACGGCACGAGCGCTGGCTGTAACTCCATCGGCGCGATGACATGCAAGTTGCCCTGAGCAGGGTTGAGCGCCTCCGGCAAGCGAATTCGCGTTGGGGCACTCGTCTGTGTGAAGGCAACATAGGTACGCGGAAGGTCGCTCGGCGGGTCAGCGAAGCGGGCGCTTGCGGCTGTGCGCTCCCAATTGTGCAGCAGCACAGGATGCGTCGGCGCAGTGATGTCGAGCAAATACAGTGGCACAACACTCAGGGCATAGGTGCGAGCTGCGGCTTCCCCGCGCAACGGCAACCCCAGCGCGCCCTGCCCTGATGTCGCAGTCGTCACTGCGAACCCGTCCACCCACATCCCCTCGACTGTGACGCCTGGCAACCCTGGCAGCGTAATCGAGAGCACGTTGTTCGCTGAGACCATTCCTGCAAACGTTGCAGTGATCGCCAAACGCCCGTTCCAGAGAGACTCGCCGAGCAGAGCGCCGTTGAGCCAGACCTGAACGTAGTGATCGGGATCCTGGATGGGGTCGGTGTAGCCAAGAAGCCACACCGTCAATGAGGCAGGCTGCGCTGTTATGACTGGCAGCGTAAAGCTGTGCGTCCAGCGTTGAGTGCGTTGCAGATTGACCCAAGCCCAGCGGTCGCCGTCGCGGTGCGCTGGCGGGTGACAACCGCAGTCTGGCGTGTAGAGCGCGTTTTGCTCGAACATGAACGTGCTGTGCAGCACTCCCGTTGGCGTTGCGCTGGGAGCGGCACTGCGCGTGTTGACGCGCTCCACAGGCACACCAGCGTCCTCGAGAATCCAGGTGTCGTATGCGCTGTATCGGCTAAAGCGCGGCTGGGCGTAAAACAGCAGACGCTCATCTGGCTCAAAGACGTCGTCGGCATCGCCCTCCCAAATCATGCGCACCTCTTGCCCGCCTTGGCGCAACCGCAGGCGGTGAGGCGATCCGACCGCTACGCCTGCAGCATGAAGTTGCGCTCGGGTCAGCTCAATGAGCGCAGGACGTTCGACGTCAATCAACGCCAGCACCGATGCCGCGAACGCCGCTGGCGCAGATGCACCCGAAGGCACAGCCTCGGCAACCTCTTGGGGGTTCACCACCTGTGTCGCGACCTGGCGCAGCAGCGGGTCTTGGATGGATTGTTGTGGCTGAAGCGTTGTGGACTGCGGCAAGCGCACTTTCAACCGAGCGCGCCGAACCCATTCCCACCCTTCAGCGCTTGGACGGAGTGGAAAGAAAAGCACGCGCGCAAGCGACACGCCGCGCATCACGCCAGCGGGCTCAATGTGCACAGGCTTCCCCTCTGGCAACGGCAGCGCAGCGATCTCAGGCGACCGCTCGGGAAGCACAAGCGCATCCTTTTCAGCGCGGTCCAGCTCCAGTTGTTCAATTTCGAGGTCGAGCGCGCCTGTGTCTGCGCCTGCGGGCAGCGCCACCAGCCAAGCTGCATACGGCAGCAAGCGGTCTTCGCCTATGGGCCAGCGCAAGGGCAGAGCGAGCGTCTGCTCTGGGCGATCGAATGCGACCTCAACGCGAAGCGCATCAGTGCTCGCTGTTGCCTGCATCCCGCTGACTTGAGCGTATGCGGAACGGAGGAGGATGGGTTGACTGACCAGCAGGATGAACCCCACCCCTGCTGCAATCGTGACCTTGAGGCGATGCATACGATGCGCTTGTGAAGCACGAGCAACTGCAGAGCTATGCGCTTGTGTTCAGCGGTGCTTTGCCGCCTGACTATACCCCGAAATCCTCAGCCAAATGCACCTCGGGAGTGACTTGAAGGCGTTGCAAGGCTCGTTGCACTGCCCATACCCCTGAGCCTCTCTGCCTTAGGAGGAAGGGACGGAGGTGAGCGGGAATTTGTGGTGGTCAATGACCGTCGTCGCGCTGCCTCGCACCGCCTCGGTCAGACCACTGCTAGCCCTTGCAGCGCGCTGCAGACCGCAGCACAGGCAGCCGGGACGAAGAGGTTGTCCAAGCCGCGCACGCTGAGCGCCTCAACCAGTGTTGCAGCAACTGCAAGCGCGCTACCGAGCACAACTGCGTTTGGCGCGGCTAAGCCTAGCGCCAACCCAGCAAGCACCGCACCCAGCAGCGAGAAGAGCAGCATCGCAGCCGACCCCTCTAGGCTGCGCTGCGCGCCGAGCACAGCGTATTGGTGTCGCCCCCAGCGCTTGCCAATAATTGCAGCGAACGCATCACCCCATGTCATCGGCATCAGCGCGATCACCATCAAGGCGCGGTTTGTCTCGAAGAACAACGCGATCAGCCCAGCAAAGGCGAGCGGGAAGTAGACCGTGCCCAGGTTTGTCTTGTCGCCTGTCTCCATTGCAGCGAACAAGCCGCGGCGATAGGACAAGTAGTTCAGCCCGACAAACGCCAACGGCGGGATGAGCGCACCCCAGACGGTCGAGAACAGGGCAGCCGTTCCAAATGCCCACATCCCAACAGCAACGTGCACAAACTTGCGCGTGAACTCTGTCGGCAGGCGCGCCAAGCGACGAACCAGCTCGGCAACCCCAAGCGTGGCAAAAACGTAGGCGAAGGAGATGAGCACGGCGATGGCGTCGTTCACGCCTACACCTCGTCGTTGGCTGGAGCGTAGTCCTCGACCAAGCCGTAGAGCCGGTCTAGGCTAAGTTCTGGCGAAACGGTTTCAGTGGATCGCAGGGTCAATGCCGCTGCGCGCAAGCCGAGCTGGAGCGCATCGCTGATTGGGAATTGGTTCAGCAAGCCGAAGATCACCAGCGCAGTCAAGGCATCGCCAGCGCCTGTCGTGTCAGCGATTTGGACGCGCAAGGCAGGAAACTGACCGCTTTCGTCCTCGGTGGCGTAACACGCGCCGCGCTCGGCTTGGGTGATCACAGCGACTTTGACGCCGCGCCGCACCAACTGTCGTGCCGCGATCAGCGCGTCATCCGAGGTGAGGATCGGCGACTCGTCCAGCAGCGCCTCGGCTTCGGCAATG
>JANWZM010000215.1 GCA_025054635.1 Thermoflexales bacterium | reverse complement strand
CGGCGCTGCGCAGTAAAAGCTGCACAAGCGTTTGAGCCGGCGCAACACGTTTGCTGCGTGCCCGCCGAACAACCCGCGATAGCTGTGCAGCTCGTCAACCACGACATAGCGCAACTGGCGAAAGAACGACGCCCAGCGCGGATGATGGGGCAAGATGCCCACGTGCAGCATGTCTAGGTTGGTGATCAGCACCCGCACCTCGTGGCGAATTGCTGACCGCTGCGCTTGCGGCGTGTCACCGTCATACGTCTGACACCAGTGCTCTGGCAGCCCAACCGAGCGGAGCAGGTGGATAAATCGCGCGAGCTGGTCTTGTGCCAACGCCTTCGTTGGGAACAGGCACAGCGCCCGCGCTTCGGTATCTTTGAGCAAGGTGTCTAGGATCGGCACTTGAAACGCTAGCGACTTGCCGCCAGCGGTTCCTGCTGTCAACACAATGTCCTGCCCAGAGAGGGCAGCTTGAATAGCTTGCGCCTGATGGGTGTAAGGGTGTGTGATGCCGAGAGCAGCCAGTGCGCTGCGCAGCCGCGGGTGCACCGTAGGAGGAAACTCGGCGAAGCGCGCTGCCCGGGGCGGGATTTGCCGCCAAGCGACGACATCGCGGGTGAAGTCGAGCTGGGAGAGCAGCGCGCGAGGGTTCAACGGCAATCCCCAGGTTCAGCCAACACATACCCCCCGCGCACGGTCGCGCCGATCACCAGCGCCGCGCTGACGAGGACGATGTTCTTGATGATGTATTGCCCTTCCAGCGTTGGCGCAAAGGGTACAAGTTGCCAAGTTTCTCGGGGGAACAGGACAAGCGGCGTCAGTGTGCCGAGCATCTGCACAAAGAGCAGCAGCAAAACAGCGCGCATGAACCTACCTGTGATCAGCCCCAAGCCGATAGCGCACTCCCAGATAGCCAAGACCAGGACGCCAACCGAGGCTGGGATCACGCCCGCAGTCAGCATGTGAATTGTGCGCGCTGCCAAGTCCTGCGCAGGGCTGAGGTCAGGCACGAACTTGAGAGCGCCGAACCAAAAGAAGACGACCCCAAGCCCAACGCGCAGCAACAGAATGCCTGAGCGCGCCATCCAGCGCGTGAGTGCGCGGTCAAGTTGATCGAAGCGCTGACGAGCGGTTTGGAGTCGTTGATGACGCACCATATACACCTCCGCAAGCCTAAATCATGCCATGCGGAAGTGAGTCGCTTAGGGATGGGCTTTTTAGGGTGTGCCCGTAACCTGTGTTTTAGAGCGATGCGCGACGGAAAGCCCTTGTGGAAGGGGATGAAGCACGGAATGCATCCTGTTCGCCGCAGGTGCGCTTGTGGAATTCAACCAAAAACAATCTTGCCGTCGCTCATGTCCACAATTCGCGCCAGGCTGTGGATGGGCACGCCCAGACTGCGCAGCGCTTCGCGCCCGCCCTCGAAGGTCTTCTCGATCAGCGCGCCGATGCCGACGACCTCCGCGCCAGCAGCGCGCGTGATCCGCACCAGTGCCAGGATGGTTTGTCCGGTCGCCAAGAAGTCGTCAATGATCAGCACGCGCTCGCCTGGCTTGAGGTATTCAGGCGACGCCATGATCTCGACCTCGCGCTGCTTGGTGTGCGATGGCGCGGTGGTGAGGAACACAGTGTCGGGCAT